>NZ_AMZS01000033.1:0-112204 GCF_000314615.1 Acinetobacter sp. WC-323 | reverse complement strand
GGCACTCGGCCAGAAGCGATAAAAATGGCGCCTTTGGCTTTAAAGTTACAACACTATTCGCAAGATTTTGAGACCAAAGTCTGTGTAACCGGACAACATCGGCAGATGCTAGATCAGGTGTTGGAGCTATTTAGTTTAAAACCTGATTTTGACTTGAATTTAATGAAGCCAGGACAAACGCTCTCTGATGTGACCTCCGGAGTACTTAAAGGTCTGGAGCAGGTGTTTGAACAATGGCTGCCAGATGTAATTTTGGTACATGGTGATACCGCGACCACGTTTGCCGCATCCTTAGCTGCGTATTACCATAAAATTAAAGTAGGGCATGTTGAGGCTGGGCTACGTACAGGTGATTTATATTCGCCTTGGCCGGAAGAAGCTAATCGACAATTAACCGGGGTATTGGCAAATTATCATTTTGCACCCACACAATCCTCTTATGACAACCTGATTAAAGAAAATGTGAATCCAGCGACTATTGTCGTGACTGGTAATACCGTGATTGATGCGCTATTGCAAGTCAAACAAAAGGTTGAGCAAGATCAAACACTGGTCGAACAATTTCAACAGCAGTTCTCATTTCTCGAGCAAGAGAAGAAACTGATTCTGGTGACGGGTCATCGTCGTGAGAACTTTGGCCAGGGTTTTTTAAATATTTGTCAGGCCTTAGCGAATCTGGCAAAAAAATATCCGGATATCCAGATTGCGTATCCGGTGCATTTAAATCCCAATGTACAGCAACCGGTAAACGCACTTTTAGCCGATATTGACAATGTGTATCTGATTGCGCCTCAAGACTACTTACCTTTCGTCTATTTAATGAATCGTAGTTACCTGATTCTGACTGACTCTGGCGGGATTCAGGAAGAAGCACCTTCTTTAGGTAAACCGGTGCTGGTAATGCGAGATACCACAGAAAGACCTGAAGCTGTACAGGCTGGCACAGTGCGTTTAGTGGGAACAGAGATCGCTGCGATTGAACAGTCGGTAGCAGAATTGCTTGAAAATCCTGATGTTTATGCTGAAATGGCTGCAGCACATAATCCGTATGGCGATGGTACAGCCTGTCAGCAAATTATTCAGTTTTTAAAAAAATCTTCTTTATAAAATAATTAATTATAAAGAAGATTTTTACTGTACTTGGCATGAATGTAAGTGTAATTCTATTTAGCTAAGGATTGTTAAATTATATAGCCTTATTTAATTAAGTGTTTGAATTTAATTACTTTTTGATTTGAATTCCAATTAATTGAATTTAATCAATAAATAGCTATCACAACAGATCTTTAATTTTTGAAAGAGTGTTTGACATAGAAATGAGTGATAAAAAAACCTTTTGGTTTATTAATCAATATAGCTCAACGCCAGAAACAGCAATGGGTGGTCGACATTATTATCTGGCCCAAGAGCTAGCAAAGAAAGGCCATCAAGTTTATGTGATTGCTGGTCGATATAGTCATCTGTTACGTAATCCAAAACAGTTTGACGAGCAATATTTTATTGAGGAAATTATTCCTAATTTCTCATTTGTATGGATCAATTTACCTGAATATCAGGAAGCGCATAGCAAACAGCGTGTACTAAATTGGTTTAAGTTCTCCTGGCTTTTACGTAATATGTCAAACGTAATTCCAGCCAAGCCAGATGTAATTTTATATTCATCTCCTTCTCTTATTGGTTATCTGGGTGCTAAGTATCTCGCAAACAAATTTAGGGTTCCTTTTATTTTTGAAGTAAGAGATATTTGGCCTTTAACTTTAATGGAATTAGGTGGACATTCATCAAAACATCCATTTATAAAGTTCATGCAATGGGTTGAGGATCGAGCTTATAAAAAAGCTGATTACGTATTTTCAAATTTATATAATGCTGTTGAACATATGCAAACCCGAGGTCTGGATAGTAGTAAGTTTCACTGGATACCAAATGGTGTATCTTTAGAAGAGGTGTCTCAAAAGCAACCTTTAAATGCGGAGACACTCAGTCAGTTACCTCAAAATAAATTTATCATTGGATATACAGGAACTATTGGCGTTGCTAATGCTATAGATGATCTTATTGAAGCAGCAAAGATCCTTTCCAGTAATCCGCAGTTACATTTTGTTCTTGTTGGTTCAGGAAAGGAAAAAGAAAATTTAATAAAAAAAGTTCAATCTTTGAACTTACACAACATTACGTTTATAGATGCAATTCCAAAGAAACAAATTCAGTCCATGCTTGAGCAGTTTGATATTTGTTATATTGGCTGGCAGAAAAATTCTCTTTATCGATTTGGAATCGCGCCGAATAAATTACCTGAATATTTATATGCAGGTAAACCAATTATTCATGCCTTTTCTGGTAAGGGGGATATTGTTCAGCAAGCTCAAGCTGGTATCACCATTGAAGCCGAAGATCCTGAAGCAATCGTAGGAGCTGTACAACAATTATATAATTTAACTGCTGAACAGCGTCAACAGTTAGGTTCAAATGGTAAACAGTTTGTATTACAACATTTAGAGTACGCCATGATTGCAGAAAAACTTGAAAATATTGTCTTTAAATAATGGATAACTCATGAAACGATTACTGGATATCATTATTGCTTCAATTGCATTAGTTCTACTTTCACCTTTATATGCCTATGTGGCTTATAAAGTTAAAAAGAATCTGGGTTCACCTGTATTGTTTCGTCAGATTCGTCCAGGCCTGCATGGTAAGCCCTTTGAAATGATCAAGTTTCGAACCATGAAAGATGCAATTGATGAGCAGGGTAATCCGTTACCGGATAGTGAGCGTTTAACCCCTTTTGGCAAAATGTTACGTTCGACCAGTCTGGATGAAATGCCTGAGCTCTGGAACGTAATTAAAGGTGATATGAGCGTTGTGGGCCCACGTCCACTCTTGATGGAGTATTTACCTTTATATAATGAAGAACAAGCCAAACGCCATGAGGTCCGTCCAGGTATGACTGGACATGCTCAGGTCAATGGTCGGAATGCGATTAGCTGGGAACAGAAGTTTAAGCTGGATACCTGGTATGTAGAAAACCGTTCGCTATGGTTAGATTTTAAGATCATGCTGCAGACGGTGAAAAAAGTCATAGCCAAAGATGATATCAGTGAAGCTGGTGAAGCAACTATGAGTAAATTTACAGGAACGAATAATAAGGATTTAGATAAATGACAGAATTTATTGGTGTTTACGGTGCAAGTGGTTTTGGTAAAGAAGTGATGCCATTAGTCCGCCAAAAATTTCCTACTTTGCATAAAGAACAATTTGTTTTTATTGATGACGGACAGGCGGGCGCAAGCCTAAATGGTTATTCTGTTCTTACCTATACAGATTTCATTAACAATTCTGCTACTCATAAAGCTGTAACGATTGCGATTGCAAATAGTATTGTACGGGAAAAACTGGTTGCTCGTCTCAATGAAGACGGTGTCCAACATTTAGCGATACAAGCAGGCAATACAGTAATTTTAGATGAGGTAGAGATTGGTGAAGGGAGTTTACTTTGTCCATTCACTTGTTTGACGTCAAATATAAAAATTGGCAAGTTTTTCCACGCTAATATTTATAGTTATGTTGCTCATGATTGCGTGATTGGTGACTATGTTACTTTTGCACCAGGTGTCAAATGTAATGGCAATATTCATATTGAAGACCATGCCTATATTGGGACAGGTGCTGTGATTAAACAGGGCACGCCCGATAAGCCGTTAGTGATTGGTAAAGGTGCGGTTGTGGGGATGGGCGCGGTAGTCACCAAAAGCGTGCCGCCAGGTGTAACCGTAATTGGTAACCCTGCAAGAATTTTAGAAAAGAAGTAAGCCGTATTATTTTATAGATCAGGAATTTACAATGTTGAACACAGCATTCGAACCATGGCCAAGTTTTACGCAAGAAGAAGCGGACGCAGTTAAAAATGTATTACTTTCCAATAAAGTAAATTACTGGACAGGGCAAGAATGCCGGGAGTTTGAAAAAGAGTTTGCAACATTTGCCGGTACTCAATATGCAGTGGCTTTAACCAATGGTACTGTTGCGCTGGATGTTGCTTTAAAAGCCTTGGGTATTGGATCGGGTGATGATGTGATTGTCACTTCACGTACCTTCCTGGCTTCAGCCAGCTCAATTGTCACGGCTGGCGCCAATCCTGTATTTGCTGATGTAGAACTGGATTCACAGAATATTTCACGTCGTACCATTGAAGCAGTACTTACACCAAATACCAAAGCGATCATTTGTGTGCATCTGGCAGGCTGGATGTGTGATATGGACCCGATCATGCAGCTTGCTGAAGAAAAGGGGCTGTATGTCATTGAAGACTGTGCCCAAGCGCATGGTGCCAAATACAAAGGCAAACCGGCTGGTTCGATTGGGCATATTGCGGCCTGGTCATTCTGTCAGGACAAGATCATGACCACCGGTGGTGAAGGCGGTATGGTGACCACCAATGATGAAATGCTATGGAAGAAAATGTGGTCTTATAAAGATCATGGCAAAAGTTATGATAGCGTTTATAACAAGCAACATCCGCCAGGTTTCCGATGGTTGCATGATTCATTTGGTACAAACTGGCGTATGATGGAGATGCAGGCGGTGATTGGTCGTATCCAGTTAACGCGTATGGCAGAGTGGACACAACAACGCACTGAAAATGCAGAGAAAATTTTAAAGGCATTTGAAGATTCTCCTTATTTTACCGTTCACTTGCCTGCGGCTGACTATGTACATGCTCACTATAAATGTTATGTCCAAGTCAATTTAGCTGCATTGCCTGAAGGTTGGTCACGTGACCGGATCATGCAGGAAATTAATGCGCAAAATGTACCGTGTTTTAGTGGTTCATGTTCGGAAGTCTATCTGGAACATGCTTTTGACGGCACACCATGGCGTCCGCAACAGCGTTTGAAGAACGCACAACAACTCGGTGAGACCAGTTTGATGTTCTTGGTGCATCCAACACTGAGTACAGAGAGTATCGATAAAACTATTAGCGCAATTCAGCATGTAATAGGCGCGATTTGATAGCTCAAGAACTAAGGGAAAGAGTGTGATAAGCTTTCAAACTCTGGCCCTTATGATTGTGTAATCAATATGTAAAAGTCATTTCTAGTTCTGTCAGAAATGCGTATAAAGATCAAACTGTAAAATGGATCATTAGAAGATCATTGTGAAAAAGATTATTCATCAATTCGCCTCAGCGCCAAGATTATATAAACAATTTTTCCTGATTTTTCTGGATGCATTAGCTTTTCCCGTGATTTTATGGTTGTGCTATGTCATCCGTTTATTTGATTTAGGCGCGGACATTATCCCAGGTATTGATCACGGGATTATTCTGGTTAGCCTGATTACGGTCGTAAGCTTGGCGCTTACCGGTGTTTATCATTTTATTGTACGGACATTTAACGAAGTCTTTATCGTTAAGCTGGCGATTGCGGTTGCCTTGACCATGGCCACCTTGTACGTCCTGAATGTATGTACGCAAGCCTATATCCCGATGTCGATTCCATTTATGTATGGTTTCATGATGTTTGCCTGGGTATGGCTTAGTCGCGCAGTGATTCGCTTTATGATTAAGGCATCTTATTATTCTGAAATCGGACGTAAACGCATTGCGATTTATGGCGCCGGTGATGCAGGTCAGCAAATTGCTGCGGCATTGCACCGTTCAGATGACCATTTACCGGTATTCTTTATTGATGACTATGCTTCTTTGCAAGGACAGACAGTTGGTGGCTTAAAGGTCTATTCGGTTGAAAAAGCCTTACAGCGCTTCAAGAAAGACCGTATCGATGAAATTTTACTAGCGCTGCCTTCAGTGGGGCGGGTGCGCAAAACGGAAATTATTCAGCAGTTTGAAAGTGCACGTTTAAAAATTACCGAACTCCCTGGGTTGACCCGTCTGGTCGATGGCGAAATCCAGGTTTCGGATATCCAGGAAGTGGATATTATCGATTTATTGGGACGTGATCCGGTGCCACCGATTTCACATCTGATTGCCAAAAATATCCAGAATAAAGTGGTCATGGTGACAGGTGCGGGTGGTTCAATTGGTTCTGAACTATGCCGTCAAATTATTAAAAATAAACCTAAAATGTTAGTGCTGTATGAGCTCACAGAATTTGCGTTATATGACATTGATAAAGAGTTAAGACAAACAGCCACTTGTGAAATTGTTCCAATTTTGGGCACGGTACAGGACCAGCAAAAACTTGAACGGATTATTGAACAATACCAGATCCAGACGGTTTATCATGCTGCGGCCTATAAGCATGTTCCTTTGGTTGAATGTAATCCGATTGCGGGATTGAAGAACAATAGCATTGGTACCGCAAACAGCTTGAATGCGGCCGTGAAAAAAGGTGTGGAAACCTTTGTGCTGATCTCAACCGATAAAGCGGTACGTCCGACCAATGTGATGGGGGCATCAAAGCGTATGGCTGAGCTGTATTGTCAGGCTGTGGCTGAAACCAAACCTGCTACCCAAATCAGCATTGTTCGTTTTGGTAATGTATTGGGCTCTTCCGGTTCGGTTGTTCCACTGTTTAAGCAACAGATCGCCAAAGGTGGCCCCATTACCGTGACTCATCCTGAAGTGACCCGCTATTTCATGACCATTCCAGAAGCTTCGCAACTGGTGATTCAGGCAGGTGCCTTGGGTTCTGGCGGGGATGTATTCCTGCTGGATATGGGTGAACCGGTCAGAATTCAGGATCTGGCGCGCCAAATGATCAAGCTCAGCGGTTTAAAAGTGAGAGAAAATGGATCACTGGATGGTGATATCGAAATTGCCTATAGCGGTCTACGTCCAGGCGAGAAACTGTATGAAGAACTGCTGATTGATCAGGACAATACCGAATATACTGAACATACCCGTATCCTGCGTTCCTTTGAGAAGCATTTTGCATTGGACGAAATTCAGGAAGTCTTTGGTAAAATCAGCCAGATGACTGCAATTGATCATGATGTTGACTGGGCCTTAACCCAGCTTGAACATTATGTAGATGGCTATAAGCGCAGTGGCGAAGTTAGAGTAAATTAATCTGAGAAAGTAATGATCAAAAAAGCAATTCTACCTGTTGCAGGTCTGGGGACACGTTTTCTACCTGCAAGTAAATCGATTCCAAAGGAAATGGTGACCGTTGTTGATCGTCCTGCAATTGAATATGTGGTACGTGAAGCAGTTGAAGCGGGAATTGAACAAATTATTCTGGTCACCCATTCTTCAAAAGCATCAATTGAAAATTATTTTGATCGTAATTTTGAGCTGGAAACGACGTTAGAGCAAAAAAAGAAATTCGACTTGCTCAAAGAAATCACCGACATTCTGCCAAAACATGTCAGCGTGGTGAGTGTGCGTCAGCCACAGCCATTGGGCTTGGGTCATGCGGTACTTTGTGCAAAAGATATTGTCGGCGATGAAGACTTTGCGGTGTTATTACCTGATGTGTTAGTAAAAAATGCGACCTCTGAAAATGACCTGTCTTTGATGATTCAACGCTTTGAAGCATCTCAAGCTGCACAAATCATGGTGGAGGCTGTGCCCGATCATTTGGTTGATCAGTATGGGATTGTGGATGTTGCGGTTTCACCGAATGAAGGTGAGAGTATCGTGATGCAAGGCATTGTAGAAAAACCGCCAGTCGGTACGGCACCTTCGAATTTATCTGTGGTTGGCCGTTATATTCTGCCTGCCCAGATTATGGGACTGCTGGAAAATACCCCACGCGGTGCTGGCAATGAAATTCAGTTGACGGACGCGATTGCCACTTTACAGCAGGCACAAACCGTTGAGGCGTATCGCATGAAAGGTCAGACCTTCGATTGTGGTAGCAAGCTGGGTTATCTAAAAGCTGTGTTACATTATGGGATTGAGCATCCAAAACTGGGCGCAGAGTTTAAGGGCCTGATTAAGGAATTGGCCCTGTAATCATTGAGGGCAAGCATGTTATGAAAGTTGCAATCTTTGGCAATACCTTATATGCAGGCGTGATGTCTGCATTATTGTCTGAAACGGGGCATCTGGTGTATTGGTGCTCACAGCTCGATACCAAAGCGGATGATCAGCAATATTCCTTTCATGATGAAAATGTCAGTCATTTACTCGAAAAACAGCTGACTACGGGTTTTCTGCGCTATAGCGATTTAGCCAATATCCCGCTGGATATCGATGCCTATCTGTTCAGTTTTAATCAGACGCAGGAACAGCAGGTTTTTCAACTGTTACACTCGTTGAAACAACGTCCGATCATTCATCCAAAACTGATGATCAATGCCTCAACCTTTGGTTTACGCGGAACCGAAAAGTTCCAGCAGATTTTGTCGGATGATGACTGGGTGTATTTGCCGGATACCATGCAGGAAGGTAATGCCTTACAGAGTTTGACCCAGGCCAAGCAGTTGATTGTGGGCTGTACGTGCAGTGAAGTGCAGGTCAAGGTTAAAGAGTTGCTCAGACCCTTTTTTCCATTAGAACAGCAATATCTATTTATGCCGATACTGGATGCCGAGTTTACCAAACTGAGTATTTCCGGCATGTTGGCGACCCGCATTAGTTATATTAATGATCTGGCCGTGGTGGCTGAAAAACTCGGGATTGATATTGCCTCGGTGCGGCAGGGCATGTCTGCAGACAGTCGTATCGGCTCGGCGTATCTGGCACCTGGTGCCGGTTTTGGCGGGGAAAACTTCTCGCATGATATTTTGACCCTTGCCAATACTGTTGCCAATACTGGGGTGAAAAGCCAGTTGCTTGCCCAGGTCTGGGATATCAATGAGCAACAAAAAGAGATCCTGTTCCGTAAGTTGTGGAATTACTACCACGGCGCTTTACAAGCAAAATCCGTTGCGATCTGGGGTGCTTCTTTTAAGGAGAATACCTCCAGCATTCAACATTCTCCAATTCATCAGATGCTTGCCGCCTTGTGGGCGCAGGGTGTCACCGTTCATCTGCATGATCCGCAGGCGCTGGATGAAATCGAGATGATGTACGGACAGCGCAGTGATCTGGTGTTGCATCATGATCAATATGAAGCTGTACACAACGTGCATGGATTATGTGTTTTAACGGCCTGGAAACAATACTGGAGTCCGGATTTCAAACAGTTGAACCAATTGATGCAACATCCCTTAATTTTAGACGGTCGCAATATTTATGACCCGCACTATGTAAAAGCACAAGGTTTTGCCTATATGGGAGTGGGGCGTTAAAGATGACAAAACAGATACATCCTTTTCCGGTCAGGGAACAGACTTCGGTGGTAGAACAGTTAGCGGTTTTACAAAAACAATTTAAAGACCTGCATCTGAATACCCTGTTTGCAGCAGATGAGGCACGTTTTAAACGTTTTTCCGCTGAGTATGACCAGATTGTTTTTGATTTTAGTAAACATCGGATTGATCAGCAGGTTTTAAGCCAGCTGGTGCATCTGGCGCATGCGCAGGATCTGGATGGATGGATTAAACGTCTATTTTCATGTGAGCAGATTAACTACACGGAACAACGCGCTGCGATGCACTGGGCCTTACGCTTACCCAAATCCAGTCCAACGCTGCCCGTCGTGAATCAGGCGGTCCAAGCGCAACTTGAGCAAATGTATGCACTGGTTGAAAAAATTCATGCCGGCCAATGTCGTGGCGCAACGGGTGAAGTGATTCAGGATGTGGTGAATATTGGGGTCGGTGGATCAGATCTCGGTCCACTCATGGTCACGCATGCACTTTCAGATTTTAAGGTCAAAACCGCAAAGCCCTTAGATATTCATTTTGTTTCAACTATGGATGGCAGTCAGCTCTCCGGGTTGTTGCATCAGCTGCGCCCTGAAACCACCTTATTTATTATTTCCTCCAAGTCGTTCGGGACCATTGATACACTTTCCAATGCCCAGACCGTACGTCAATGGTTAGAGAAAGCCTTAGGCAATAATGAAAAAATCCTCAAGAATCATTTTGTGGGGGTGTCGACCAAACCGGATAAAATGACCGAATGGGGTATTGCACCGGATAAGCAGCTTTTACTGTGGGATTGGGTCGGTGGCCGTTATTCATTATGGTCGTGTATTGGTCTGCCAATTGCACTGACCATTGGCGTGGAAGGCTTTAAGCAATTCTTGGCCGGGGCATACGCCATTGACCAACATTTCCAGACGGCCCCGTTTGAACAGAATATTCCGGTATTAATGGGCCTGTTAGGGGCATGGAATAATAATTTTCTCGATATCCAGACCCACGCCGTGCTGCCTTATGACGGGCGGCTCAAGTATTTTGCCGCTTATTTGCAGCAACTGGAAATGGAGTCGAACGGCAAATCCATCCAGCGCAATGGCGAAAAGGTCAGTTCAGTGACGTGTCCAATCGTTTGGGGCGAAGTGGGGCCGAATGCGCAACATGCATTCTATCAGTTGCTGCATCAAGGTACCCATTCCGTCAGTTGTGACTTTATTGCTCCGGTCAAACGTTATAATGCCAATCAGTTTACCTATGCAGAAAGTGCCGAAGCCTTAGTCGAGCAACATCATCTGGCTTTATCCAACTGTCTGGCCCAGTCACGCCTGCTGGCTTTTGGTAATCAGGCCTTGGCGGCAGATGAACTGCAAGGCCTACCTGCCTATAAGCAATATGAAGGCAATCAGCCGAGTTCAACCATTTTACTCAAAGAGTTGAATCCATATAGCTTGGGGATGCTGATTGCGATGTACGAACATAAAGTGTTTGTGCAATCGGTATTGTGGAATATCAATCCCTTTGATCAATGGGGCGTTGAAAAAGGCAAGGAAATTGCCAATCAGCTGTTGCCGATTCTTAACCGTGAGCAGGAAGATCTATCTAGCTTTGATGCATCAACGCAAGGCTTGCTTAAAATATTGCTAGGAAAAACAGATGGCTAAGATTTTAGTCACCGGCGGGGCTGGCTATATCGGTTCGCATACCTGTGTAGAATTATTGGATGCAGGCCATGAGGTAGTGGTATTCGATAATCTATCCAATAGCTCGGAAGAGGCTTTACGCCGTGTCGAAAAACTGGCCAATAAAAGCCTGGTATTCATACAGGGTGATATTCGTCATGCCCATGAACTAGACCCCGTTTTTCAAAATCACCAAATTGATGCCGTAATTCATTTTGCGGGCTTAAAAGCGGTGGGAGAGAGCCAGCAAATTCCTTTGGCATATTTTGATCATAATATTGCTGGCAGTGTTCAATTGTTCAAGTCAATGGAGAAAGCTGGCGTATTTACCTTGGCCTTTAGCTCCTCTGCAACGGTATATGGTGAGCTGAATCCATCTCCTTATCAGGAAGACATGCCGCTGAGTTTGCCGAATAATAATTATGGTTATACCAAACTGATCATTGAGCAGATGCTAGAAAAAATGGCGCTGGCAGATACAAAATGGTCAATTGCCTTACTGCGTTATTTTAATCCGGTCGGTGCACATAAGAGTGGCCAGATTGGGGAAGACCCGCAAGGCATTCCGAACAACCTGATGCCGTATGTGACCCAGGTTGCTGTGGGACGACGTGAAAAACTATCCATTTTTGGTGATGATTATCCAACCAAAGACGGCACTTGTGAGCGGGACTTTATCCATGTAGTGGATTTAGCGAAAGCCCATGTGCTGGCGGTCACCAATCGGTTAAACAGTCACGGTTGTCGGGCCTGGAATATTGGAACAGGTACACCAATTTCGGTTCTACAAATTAAAGAAACCTTTGAAAAAGTGAACGGGATTCAGATTCCAACCGAATTTGCGGAGCGCAGAGTCGGGGATTTGCCAGCATTTTATGCAGATGCTTCGCGAGCGCAAGCTGAGCTCGGTTGGCAGCCGCAATATACGCTGGAAGATATGTTGGCAGACAGCTGGAACTGGCAAAAGCAAAATCCAAACGGTTTTAACTGAGTTTGGTTGTCATAAAAAAAGGAGCGTCAAGCTCCTTTTTTATTTGGACTAAATTAGCCCTGAATCAACGCGGTTAATTCATCGACATAGTGTTGCATCGGTTGCGGATTTTGATCGGCACGGCTTTCAATATTTAAGCGTAATAATGGCTCGGTATTGGAGGCACGGACATTCAGGCGCCAAGCACCAAAATCGAGGCTAACGCCATCGGTACGGTCTACCTGTGGATTCTGATCGGCATAATGGTCAAAGATTTTTTGTACCGTCGCTTGGGTGTCTGTGACTTTAAAGTTGATTTCACCACTACATGGGAATTTGGCAATCATGTTTTCAACCAGGGTGGAAAGCGATTGCCCTGTTTCAGACAGTAGCGCAATGGTGAGTAACCACGGAATCATCCCGCTATCACAATACGCAAAATCACGGAAATAGTGATGAGCACTCATTTCACCGCCGTATACCGCATTGTGTTCACGCATCACGTCTTTAATGAATGCATGGCCTGATTTCGACTGTACCGCGATGCCTTGGTATTGATCGACGATATCAAAGGTATTCCAGACCAGACGTGGGTCATGCACAATTTTCTCGCCAGCCTGTTTGATCAGGAAGGCTTGTGCCAATAAACCGACAATGTAATAGCCTTCAATAAACTGCCCTTTTTCATCAAACAGGAAGCAACGGTCAAAGTCACCATCCCAGGCAATGCCCATATCGGCCTGATGCTGCAGTACAGCATCACGGGTGCTGTCACGGTTTTCAATCAGGATCGGGTTGGGAATACCATTCGGGAAGGTGCCATCCGCTTCATGGTGGATTTTAATAAATTCCACCGGAATGTTGAGTTGCTGGAATTTTTGTTCAATCGCATCAATCACATGACCTGCTGCGCCATTGCCGGCATTCACTACCAGTTTAAGTGCTTTGATTTTTTGCGGGTCAATATAAGTGAGCAGATGCTCAACGAACTCAGGCAAAATATTATAGTTTTGCGTAGTACCTTTATTCGCAACTTCAGTGAATTGCCCTGATTCCGCCAGTGCCTGAATTTCTTTTAAGCCTGTTTCCGCACTGATCGGGCGTGCATTTTCACGCACCAGTTTCATGCCATTGTAATCCATCGGGTTATGGCTGGCAGTGACTTCAATCCCGCCTTGTACATCGAGATGGAACGCTGCGAAATACACTTCTTCCGTGCCGGTCATGCCCAGATCAAGCACATTGACGCCTGCATCATTCAGGCCCCGAATGGTGGCTTGTTTTAGACTCTCACTGCTTAAACGGATATCACAGCCAATCACGACAGTTTTGGGCTGATAAATCTGTCCATAGGCACGACCAATGTTATAGGCAATCTCTTCATTCAGTTCAGTACCGAGTTTGCCTCGAATATCGTAGGCTTTAAAGCAAGTCAGTTGAGTCATATTGTTCAATTCATGGTGATGTGATTTGAGTTGTGAACACATTATACAGATATCGCCAGCAAGTCATATTTATAGTTCTGAGTAGGCTGGTTTAAGTTGAGTATGCTTTCGAATAGAGATCGTAAAGACAAATCATTTATCAGACTTTAGTCGAATGGGGAATAATGCGTGCAAGCTAAACAGGTTGATTTAATTTAATTATTATTGGTCATACCAATTATTGGGGTTTTGGTAGGCTTGATCCTGAGAATTCATGTAATTAAGATGCATAAGGATTGCAAATGGATGATATTTGCTGGTTTAGTTAATATTGGTCATACCAATATAGAAAGATTCGTTCAAGATCGAAGTGAAAACAAAATGACGCCCAGCATTTCAAGGAGATGAGAATGCTAAATGTGTGGCAACAAATTTATGATCCTTTCAATAATATCTGGCTATCCAGTGCGGTGGCGCTGATTCCTATTATTTTCTTCTTTTTGGCTTTGGCGGTATTTCGTTTAAAAGGTAGTGTGGCAGGGACCTGTACCGTCATCATTGCCCTGCTGATTGCGTTATTCTTTTATCAGATGCCCGCTGAAATGGCATTTGCTTCGGTGATTTATGGCTTTTTTTACGGCTTATGGCCGATTTCCTGGATTATTATCGGTGCGGTGTTTCTGTATAAAATTTCCGTCAAAACCGGGCAGTTTGATGTCATTCGTTCCAGTATTTTATCGATTACCGAAGATCAGCGCTTACAGATGCTCTTGGTCGGTTTTGCCTTTGGGACCTTTCTGGAAGGTGCCGCAGGTTTTGGTGCGCCTGTTGCGATTACCGCTGCCCTGTTGGTGGGATTGGGCTTTAAGCCACTTTATGCGGCGGGACTCTGCCTGATCGTCAATACTGCCCCAGTGGCTTTTGGCGCAATGGGCATTCCGATTATTGTGGCGGGGCAGGTCTCGGGTGTCGAGACCATGGAAATCAGCCAGATGGTGGGCCGTCAGTTGCCGTTTCTAGTTATTATCGTGCTGTTCTGGATCATGGCGATTATGGATGGCTGGCGCGGGGTAAAAGAGACCTGGCCTGCGGTACTGGTCGGTGGTAGTGCTTTTGCAATCGCGCAATATCTAACCTCTAATTTTCTGGGGCCCGAGCTACCGGATATTACGGCATCGATTGCTTCACTGGTCAGCCTGACCTTACTGTTCCGTGTCTGGAAGCCAAAGCATATTTTCCGTTTTGAGGGTGTAGAGCCAAAAAATACAAGCTCAGCAGCGCATACGTCACAACGCTATAGCATTGCGCAGATTGCCAAAGCATGGTCGCCGTTTATGATTTTAACCGTGATGGTGACGATCTGGAGTGTGCAGCCGTTTAAAGCCTTGTTTAGCAAAGACGGTGCCTTGGCGGACTGGATGGTTAAAATCGAAGTGCCATATCTGCATAAGCTGGTAGAAAAAATGGCACCGATTGTGCCTGAAACCACGGCCTATGAAGCGATCTATAAATTTGACTGGTTCTCTGCCACAGGGACCGCGATTTTCATTGCCGCAATTATCACCATCATTTTCCTGAAAATGAAAACCCGTGAAGCGGTCAGCACCTTTGCTGAAACCTTGAATGAATTAAAAACCCCGATTTATTCGATTGGTATGGTGTTGGCCTTTGCCTTTATTGCCAATTACTCAGGTCTGTCTGCGACGCTGGCTTTGGCGTTATCGCATACCGGTCATGCCTTTACCTTCTTTTCACCCTTCTTGGGCTGGCTCGGTGTCTTCCTGACGGGTTCGGATACCTCATCCAATGCCTTGTTTTCGGCTTTACAAGCGACTACCGCTCAGCAAATCGGGATTCCAGAAGTATTGCTGGTGGCGGCCAATACCAGTGGCGGCGTAACGGGCAAGATGATTTCACCGCAATCAATTGCGATTGCCTGTGCCGCGGTGGGCCTGGTGGGGAAAGAAGCAGACCTGTTCCGTTTCACGGTAAAACATAGCATCATATTTACAGTCTTTGTTGGCATCATCGTCACGGTTCAGGCTTATCTGTTGCCGTGGATGATTCCATAACTCTACTCAAGGAAATGTGATGAGAATCTCCGATCAAGTGGTCATGAAATTACAGGCACTCATTGAGCAACGCCAGATGAAACAAGGTGATCGTTTGCCCGCCGAGCGTCAGCTTGCGACCAGTTTGGGGGTCTCTCGTCCATCCTTACGCGAAGCGATCCAACAGCTAAACAGTCAGGGGGTGCTCAGTAGCCGCCGTGGTGATGGGACTTACATTCAACAGTTACCAGAGCAATGGTCACAACAGTTGATTGTGAATCCGATCAGTAACCTGATTGAAGAAGATCCGTTGTACCGTTTTGATGTGCAAGAAGCGCGTTTATTGCTGGAAGGCGGCACCGCATGGTATGCGGCATTACGCTCAACCGCTGAAGATCGCGCCAAAATCCATCATTATTTTGACGAGATTAGCCGCCATCAGAATGCTGGCGATTCGGCTCAGGCGGCAGTGGCGGATGCTGAATTCCACTTAGCGATTGCTGAGGCTTCGCACAATATTGTGCTGATCCAGATGATGCGTGGCTTGTTTGACCTGTTGCAATACAACGTCTTACTGGGGCGCAAGAAAGTTTATAACGATCCTGTCAATGGTGACTTGCTCAGTGAGCAGCATTTTCAGGTGATGGATGCGATTGATCGTAAAGATCCCGAAGCTGCACGCCAGGCGGTGTGTGGTCATATTGAATTTGTGATTAATCATGTACGTGCTCTGGATGAAGATGAAGCTCGCCAGAAACGTGCAACACGTTTAAGTAGAGTTGACTCAAAATGATTATTTCTTCTGGCAATGATTATCGTGCTGCGGCACAACGTCGTTTACCGCCATTTTTATTTCACTACATCGATGGAGGCGCCTATTCGGAATACACCTTAAAACGTAATGTACAGGACCTGTCTGAAATTGCCTTACGCCAACGGGTGCTGAATGACATGACGGCATTGAGTCTGGAAACCAGACTGTTTAACGAAACCTTATCCATGCCAGTGGCTTTGGCACCTGTGGGTTTAACCGGTATGTATGCACGTCGTGGTGAAGTGCAAGCGGCGGTGGCAGCGGATAAAAAAGGTATTCCATTTACCTTGTCGACGGTTTCGGTTTGTCCGATCGAAGAAGTGGCACCTGCAATCAATCGCCCAATGTGGTTCCAGCTCTATGTGTTGCGTGATCGTGGCTTTATGCGCAATGCCCTGGAACGTGCCAAGGCAGCAGGATGCTCAACACTGGTGTTTACTGTGGATATGCCTGTGCCAGGTGCGCGTTATCGTGATGCTCATTCAGGCATGAGTGGGCCGAATGCGGCGATGCGCCGTTATATGCAATCGATGTTGCATCCGCATTGGGCATGGAATGTCGGGATGTGTGGGCGTCCGCATGACTTGGGCAATATCTCTAAATATCTGGGTAAACCGACTGGGCTTGAAGACTATATCGGCTGGTTGGGGTCTAACTTTGATCCGTCAATCTCATGGAAAGATCTGGAGTGGATTCGTGAGTTCTGGGATGGCCCGATGGTGATCAAGGGCATTCTGGACCCAGAAGATGCTAAGGATGCGGTGCGTTTTGGTGCGGATGGCATTGTGGTCTCCAATCATGGTGGGCGTCAGCTGGATGGGGTGATGTCTTCTGCGCGGGCTTTGCCTGCGATTGCCGATGCGGTGAAGGGTGATCTGGCGATTTTGGCAGACTCTGGCATTCGTAATGGTCTGGATGTGGTGCGCATGTTGGCGCTTGGTGCAGATACGGTGTTATTGGGACGTGCCTTTGTGTATGCCTTGGCTGCTGCGGGTGGGCAAGGGGTGTCGAACTTGCTTGATTTGATTGATAAGGAAATGCGGGTAGCAATGACGTTGACGGGTGCTAAGTCGATTCAAGAGATTAATGCGGATTGTCTGGTACAAGCCATTAAACAAGGTTTTTAAGAATAATTTGCTAAGTGATGCAGTAGGCACTGCTTCATCATTGGGTGACTTGCGTGTTTCTTGTGTAGAGGCGTTTGTCACTTTTGAAAGGTCAAAAGTAACCAAAAACCTTTTGTTGAGCAAACCGTACTTCCTTGTACGGTTGCTCAACAGGCGGCATCCTTGCCGCCTTCCGCGATAGCAAATAAAGGGCTGATTCATATTGAAGAATGAGCTACTCGAATGACAAATACTAAGATTCTGCCGTGTTGGTCTAAGTTTATAAATGAATGATCCAAAGGAGCCGTCATGCAAACATTTTCTCCCAAAGTGGTGATTGATCGTTTACAGCAGATTGTTGGTCGTCAGCATGTACTGAGTGATGATCAAAGTACACGGCAGTATCGTCAAGGCCGTCGTTTTGGTGAAGGCAAAGTCTTTGCAGTGGTCATCCCGGGGACCTTGCTGGAACAATGGCAGGTGCTACAAGCCGCCATCGAAGCCGATTGTATTGTCATCATGCAAGCGGCCAATACGGGCCTGACAGGTGGCTCAACACCCTATGGCGTTGATTATGACCGACCTGTTTTGGTGATGAGTACCCGTCGTTTAAAAGGGATTCAGGTGATTCATGAGGGTAAGCAGGTGATCTGTTTGCCGGGGGCAACTTTGGACAATCTGGAACATATACTAAAAGGCTATGATCGTGAGCCGCATTCGGTGATTGGCTCTTCCTGCATCGGTGCTTCGGTACTGGGTGGTGTCTGTAATAACTCAGGCGGTGCCTTGGTTCGTCGTGGCCCTGCCTATACTGAACTGGCACTGTATGCGCAGGTCAATGCCCAAGGTCAGCTGGAGTTGGTCAATCATCTGGGCGTCAACTTGGGCTCAACTCCTGAAGAAATCCTGACTCGTTTAGAACAGCAACGCTATCAAGCCACAGATATTCTGGATGATGCTGAAAAGCAGGCATCCGATCAACGCTATGCGCAAGACGTCACTCAAGTCGATGCCGACAGTCCGGCACGTTTTAATGCCGATCCTTCACGCCTGTTTGAAGCCTCGGGTTCGGCAGGCAAAGTCTGTGTGTTTGCGGTGCGTCTGGATACTTATGAAAAGGTAGAAAGCAGTGTGTTTTATATTGGTACAAATGATGCCGATGATCTGACTGCGATTCGTCGTTATTTACTGACTTCATTGCCAAGCTTGCCGATTGCAGGCGAATATATTCATCGTGATGCGTATCATATTGGTGAAAAATACGGCAAAGATACTTTCCTGTTTATTGAGAAATTTGGCACTGCCAATGTACCCAAAGCCTTTGCATTCAAGGATAAGGTCGATGGCTTTTTAGAAAGATTTAAAATCAAAGGGCTGACCGATCATCTTTTACAAGCGATCACGTCCTTGTTACCGAGCCATCTACCTAAGCGGATGACGGAATATCGCGATTGTTACGAGCATCACTTGATGTTACGCGTTGAAAATAATTGCAAGACTCAGACCGAGCAATTTTTACATGACTATTTTGCAGTGCATTCATCAGGCAATTTCTTCCTCTGTGATGCTGAGGAAGGGCGTAAAGCCTTTTTGCATCGTTTTGCGGTGGCAGGTGCAGCGATTCGTTATCGTGATACCCATCGGGATGAAGTGGAAGATATTGTGGCGCTCGATATTGCCTTACGTCGTAATGATCGTGAATGGGTCGAGCAACTGCCTGCAGAGATGGAACAGCAGATTATTCATAAGCTCTATTATGGACATTTTTTCTGTCATGTGTTTCATCAGGATTACATTCTGAAAAAGGGCCATGATCCTTTAGTGATGGAACATCAAATGTGGCATTTACTCGATGCCCGCCGTGCGGAATATCCTGCCGAGCATAATGTCGGTCATCTGTATATTGCCAAGCCTGCACTGGCCAATTTCTACCAGAAACTTGATCCGAATAACTGTTTTAATGTCGGGATTGGACAGACCTCTAAGTTGAAGTATTGGGGCAAGGCCAAGTCCTGACTTTAAATAAAACAGGCCATAAAAAAAGGCGCTTCAAGCGCCTTTTTTAGGTGTTACAACTTAAGCGGTTGCAGTAGATTTTGCTAAAACTTCAGCCACTGCTTTGGCAACTTTATATACGTTATTCATGTTCAGACCAGCAACACAGATACGACCACTACGTACCAGGTAGATTGCATATTCTTCACGAAGAATGTCGACTTGCTCAGCGGTTAAACCAGTGTAGCTGAACATGCCTTTTTGATTCACAAGGTAGCTAAAGTCACGGTCAGGAAGGGCTTTGGTCAACTCATCCTTCAAGATGCTACGCATTTTGATAATACGCTCACGCATCTCTTTCACTTCGCCTTGCCATTGTTGATTAAGATCAGCGTCATTTAACACTTGATCAACCAACCATGCACCTGTTGTTGGTGGGCTAGAGTAGATACGACGTACTGTGGCTTTCAACTGACCGAAGGTGCATTTTGCTGCTTCTGCATCGTCACATACGAACGTCAAACCGCCAACGCGCTCACCGTAAAGTGAGAAGATTTTAGAGAACGAGTTGCTGACAATAAAGTTCAGACCCGCTTGGTCTAAAGCACGGATGGCATAAGCATCCTGTTCCATACCATCGCCAAAACCTTGATACGCGATATCGAGGAACGGAATCAGGTTACGTTCTTTTAATACCACAATCACTTGATCCCATTGTGCTGGGTTCAAGTCTGCACCTGTTGGGTTATGGCAGCATGGGTGCAATAACACAATGCTTTGTTCTGGCAATGTTTTTAACGTAGACAACATCCCGTCAAAATCAACGCCACGTGTTTCAGCATCGAAGTACGGGTAGAAGTTGCTCTTGATGCCTGCACCATTGAAGATCGCAACGTGGTTATCCCAAGTTGGCTGGCTGACCCAAACTTCTGAATTCGGGAAGTAGGTTTTCAAGAAGTCTGCACCGACTTTTAATGCACCTGAACCACCAAGCGTTTGAATCGTTGCAACACGGCCTTGTTGAATTGCAGGGCTATTTGCACCAAACAATAAGGCTTGAATCGCATCGCGGTAAGGCTTGAAACCTTCCATTGGTAAATAAAGCTTGGTTTGCGTGTTTTTAGGAGCAATACGTTTTTGCGCTTCGATAATGGTATCAAGCTGAGGAACGATACTGTCTTCGTTATAGTACAAACCAATACTGAGGTTTACCTTTTCAGCACGCGAATCAGCATTGAACTGTTCCATGAGTGATAGGATCGGATCGCCTGCATAAGGTGGGATATGTTGAAACATTAACAATGTCCTTTTCTTCAACAAAGTGCATAGATGTCTGGGGAGGTCGGCTTCAGAAGCGGAACCTTCGATGCCCAATAATGTATCAATAAAGACTGCATGAAGCACGCTGTTATTTACATTTTGGTGCAGTATTTACTTACAAAATTTGTCGCCATGTAATCATTATAAAGATTGTCTACAATCAAGCTGTCATACCATGGTCGTAGCATGAACAGTCTAAGCCTGCCCAGTCGGTCGGATTGCAGGGCTAAATGATACATAGGGCCGTGCTTAAACTATTGGTTTATCTGTTTTTATATAAGTTGTTTAGCAGTGTATTGATTCGCCGTTAAGTCAGGATGATACAGTAGGATTGAAAGCATCAGTCTAATTTATTGTCGACAATCCTATTGCATTTTTTCTTCTACCTCGTTATAAAATCATCAAAACCGTAGAGATTGTCGACAATATGCAAGATACCCTTGTTCCTCAAGCCCTCAGCACCAGTCAGGGAATGACCCTGACGGAACACGTATTCAAGCAAATTCAGTCGGCGATAGTATTGGGACAGATTCCTGCGGGCAGCAAGATTTCAGAGCCTGAGCTGGCACGGATGTATGGCATCAGTCGAGGTCCATTGCGTGAGGCGATTCATCGGCTGGAAGGGCAGAAACTGGTGGAACGAACGGCCCATGTCGGTGCGCGTGTGGTATCACTGTCGTTACAGCAGTTTCAGGAACTCTACCAGATCCGTGCGTCATTAGAAGGTTTGGCCTGTAAACTGGCCGCGCAGCATATTGATAAAAAACAGATTCTGGCCTTGCGTGATGTATTGCGGATGCATGCCGAGGATGAAAATTTTAAAGCAGGTAAGGGCTACTATCTGCAAGAAGGTCAGGACGATTTCCATTACTGCATTATCAAAAGCAGTGGCAATAAAACCCTCGAAAAAATGTTATGTGATGAGCTGTATCACCTCATCCGTATGTATCGAATCCAGTTTTCAAATACCCCAGATCGACCAAGCAAGGCTTGGGATGAACATATCCGCATTTTAGATGCGATTGCTGAAGGTGACGGTGAGCTTGCCGAAATGCTGATGCACCGTCACATCAATGCATCCTACAAAATTGTTGAGCAAACATTGCTGCAAAATCAAGGAGAACAACAACATGGCTAAACAGTCAGCTGGTCAGCTATTCCGCGACGCGGTCGCAAATGAAAAACCATTACAGGTGGTGGGTGCGATCAATGCCAACCATGCGTTATTGGCAAAACGCGCTGGCTACAAGGCCATCTATTTGTCTGGTGGTGGTGTTGCCGCAGGTTCTTTGGGCTTACCTGATTTGGGTATCAGTAACCTTGATGATGTATTGACTGATGTACGCCGTATTACCGATGTCTGTGACCTGCCGTTATTGGTCGATGTCGACACCGGTTTCGGTGCTTCTGCCTTTAATATCGCACGGACCACCAAGTCGATGATCAAGTTTGGTGCTGCTGCCATGCATATCGAAGACCAGGTGGGTGCCAAGCGTTGCGGTCATCGTCCGAATAAAGCCATCGTCACCCAGCAAGAAATGGTCGATCGTATTAAAGCCGCAGTTGATGCCCGTATCGATGACAGCTTTGTGATCATGGCGCGTACCGATGCACTTGCGGTTGAAGGCTTGCAGGCTGCGATTGACCGTGCTGGGGCGTATATCGAAGCGGGTGCAGACATGTTGTTCCCGGAAGCGATCACGGAATTGGCCATGTATAAGCAGTTTGCAAATGCGACCAAAGTGCCAGTTTTAGCCAATATCACCGAATTTGGTTCAACCCCATTATTTACCACGGAAGAACTGGCTTCTGCCGATGTCAGCATTGCGCTGTATCCACTTTCTGCATTCCGTGCCATGAACAAGGCCGCAGAAAATGTTTATGAGACTTTGCGTAAAGAAGGCACACAAAAGAACGTGGTCGATACCATGCAAACCCGTCAAGAATTGTATGAACGCATTAACTACCACGCGTTTGAACAATATCTTGATGGAACTTTTGCGAAGAATAAATAATTTCGCCCCCTCCTAACCTCCCCCAGAGGGAGAGGGATTTCACGAATTGAAGACTTTCTAGTAGAGATAAAAAAGTATTTTTATCAGTTTCATGAAAGTATTAATGACCGTGAGGGCGGCATGGATGCCGCCACGTTGGGCTGCCTTGCGCTGCTTTCAAAGCGATGCTTTGAAATTGCTCAGGAAGTACCGTCAGGCCAACAAAGGATTTTTGCTTACTTTTGATCCATCAAAAGTAAGTCCGGCCGAAGGCTTATCCTCAAATAAGATGAGAGTTCGGTAAGACACCGCTACGAAATTCACCTAAGGATATAAAAAGGACAATCTTATGAGCAGTAATGAAACAACAACAGGCTTCAAACCAAAAAAATCAGTTGCCCTTAGCGGACAAGTGGCAGGCAACACCGCACTGTGTACCGTAGGCCGCAGCGGCAACGACTTACACTACCGCGGCTATGACATTCTCGACCTTGCAGCCGGGAGCCAGTTTGAAGAAGTGGCACACCTGCTGGTACACGGTAAATTACCAAACAAAGCCGAACTCAAAGCTTATAAAGCAAAATTAAAAGCATTGCGTGGCTTACCCGCAGCACTGAAAACTGCACTTGAGCAACTGCCACCATCTGCACACCCAATGGATGTGATGCGTACCGGTATATCTGTACTCGGCTGTTTAACCCCAGAACACGAAGACCACAACGAAGCAGGCGCAAAAGACATTGCTGACAAATTGATGGCAAGCCTAGGCTCAATGTTGTTGTACTGGTACCACTTCAGCAACAACGGTCGTCGTATCGAAGTTGAAACGGATGATGACTCGATTGCTGCGCATTTCCTGCATCTCCTGCATGGTGAAGCGCCATCGGAAGAATGGATTCAAGCGATGCACACCTCTTTGATTCTGTATGCAGAGCATGAGTTCAACGCCTCAACCTTTACTTCACGTGTGGTGGCAGGGACAGGTTCAGACATGTATTCAGCCATTACAGGCGGGATCGGTGCGCTGCGTGGCCCTAAACACGGTGGTGCCAATGAAGTGGCGTTCGTGATTCAACAACGCTATGACAATGCCGATGAAGCCGAAGTTGATATCCGTAAACGTGTTGAAAATAAAGAAGTGGTGATTGGTTTTGGTCATCCGGTCTATACCGTGTCTGATCCACGTAACGAAGTGATCAAGCAAGTGGCGCGTGAACTGGCTGAAGCACAAGAAAATACCAAGATGTATCTGATCGCTGAACGTTTAGAAGCGGTGATGAAAGAAGTGAAGAACATGTTCCCGAACCTCGACTGGTTCAGTGCAGTAAGCTATCACTTGATGGGCGTACCAACGGCAATGTTCACGCCGTTATTCGTGATTGCACGTACTGCGGGCTGGTCTGCACACGTGATTGAACAACGTCAGGACGGCAAGATCATTCGTCCAAGCGCCAACTATACCGGCCCTGAAAACCTTGAATTCAAACCATTGGCGGAGCGTGGTTAATGAACACAAAATATCGTAAACCGCTGGCAGGTACCCAGCTCGAATACTATGACGTGCGCCAAGCCGTTGAAGATATTCAGCCAGGCGCATACGCAAAGCTGCCATACACCTCGAAAGTACTGGCTGAGCAGCTGGTGCGTAAAGCGGATGCCGAAAATTTAACGGCCTATTTAACCCAGTTAATCGAACGCCGTCAGGATCTCGATTTTCCGTGGTACCCGGCACGTGTGGTCTGTCACGACATCTTGGGACAAACCGCACTGGTGGATTTGGCTGGTTTGCGTGATGCGATTGCCGATAAAGGCGGTGATCCATCTAAAGTCAATCCTGTGGTGCCAACCCAGTTGATCGTGGACCATTCATTGGCAGTGGAATATGGTGGTTTTGATCCGGATGCGTTTGAGAAAAACCGTGCAGTAGAAGATCGTCGTAATGAAGACCGTTTCCATTTTATTGAATGGACCAAGACCGCCTTTAAAAATGTCGACGTGATTCCTGCGGGTAACGGCATCATGCATCAGATCAACCTGGAGAAAATGTCTCCGGTGATCCAAAACCGTGATGGTTTGGCGTTCCCGGATACCTGTGTCGGTACCGATTCACATACCCCGCATACCGATGCGCTAGGCGTGATTTCAGTCGGTGTGGGTGGCCTGGAAGCTGAAAATGTGATGCTTGGTCGTGCATCCTGGATGCGTCTGCCAGACATCATCGGGGTTGAGTTTGTTGGTCAGCGTCAAGCAGGCATTACTGCAACGGATATCGTGTTGGCATTGACTGAGTTCTTGCGTAAAGAGCGTGTGGTGGGTGCTTATTTAGAGTTCTTCGGTGAAGGTGCTGACAGCATGTCGGTGGGCGACCGTGCTACGATTTCGAACATGACCCCTGAATATGGCGCAACTGCGGCGATGTTCTATATCGATCAGAACACCATCGACTATTTACGCCTGACCGGTCGTGAAGATGCGCAAGTGGCGTTAGTTGAACAATATGCCAAAGAAATCGGGCTTTGGGCATCGGATATGACCCAAGCTGAGTACCCACGTGTCCTTCGTTTTGACCTTTCAACGGTGACACGTAACATTGCCGGTCCATCAAACCCGCATGCACGTGTCTCTACAGCTGATTTGAAAGAGAAAGGCATTGCCGGTGTAGTTGAAAACCGTACTGATGGCTTAATGCCTGATGGCGCAATCATTATTGCGGCCATTACCTCTTGTACCAATACCTCTAACCCGCGTAATACCGTTGCTGCAGGTCTACTGGCACGTAAAGCCAATGAATTGGGCTTGGTACGTAAACCTTGGGTAAAATCTTCATTTGCACCAGGTTCTAAGGCAGCTGCGCTGTATTTGGAAGAAGCGGGTGTGTTGGGTGATCTTGAGAAACTTGGTTTTGGTATCGTCGCCTATGCATGTACCACCTGTAATGGGATGTCGGGTGCACTTGATCCTGTGATTCAACAAGAAATCATTGATCGCGACCTGTATGCCACTGCGGTACTTTCAGGTAACCGTAACTTCGATGGTCGTATCCATCCATACGCAAAACAGGCATTCCTTGCATCTCCGCCACTCGTTGTGGCCTATGCAATTGCAGGAACGATTCGTTTTGATATCGAAAAAGATGCATTAGGTACAGACCAAGACGGTAATCCAATTTACCTGAAAGATATCTGGCCTTCGGATGCTGAAATTGATGCATTGGTCAAAGAAGCGGTCAAGCCTGAACAGTTCCGCAAAGTCTATATTCCAATGTTTGACTTGGGCGAAGTTGAACAAGCCGAAAGTCCGTTATACGACTGGCGTCCGCAAAGTACTTATATCCGTCGTCCTCCGTATTGGGAAGGGGCGTTGGCTGCACCACGTACTTTAGCCAATATGCGTCCGTTGGCAATTTTGGGGGACAACATCACCACCGATCACTTGTCGCCATCGAATGCGATTCTGATGGATTCGGCTGCGGGTGAATACCTGCACAAGATGGGTGTACCTGAAGAAGACTTCAACTCGTACGCCACCCATCGTGGTGACCATTTGACAGCACAGCGTGCGACCTTTGCCAATCCGAAACTGTTTAATGAAATGGTGGTTCGTTCCGACGGCACGATCAAGCAGGGTTCAAAAGCACGTGTCGAGCCAGAAGGCGAAGTGATGCGGATGTGGGAAGCGATTGAAACCTATATGAACCGTAAGCAACCGTTGATCATTGTGGCGGGTGCGGATTATGGTCAGGGTTCAAGTCGTGACTGGGCAGCAAAAGGTGTTCGTCTTGCAGGGGTTGAAGCGATTGTGGCTGAAGGTTTTGAGCGTATTCACCGTACTAACTTGGTGGGTATGGGCGTTTTACCGCTTGAGTTTAAGCCAGGTGTGAACCGTAAAACCTTAAAGCTGGATGGTACTGAGCTTTATAGTGTGATTGGTAATATTGCACCGCGTTCGACATTAACGTTGGTCATTGAGCGTGCTACAGCGGATGGTAAGGAAGAAATTCTGGAAGTGCCTGTAACCTGTCGCTTAGATACAGAAGAAGAAGTTTCTGTGTATGAAGCGGGTGGGGTATTACAGCGTTTTGCACAAGACTTTTTAGAAGGTCAAGTGGCGTAATATTTTGATCTGAAAGTGATTGATTCTGTTTAATAAAAACCCTATCTTGATGATGGGGTTTTTTGATAAAAGTAATAGAATGGAAAAGTCAGAAATAATTAATAATAAGTTTAATCGATTGGTTGAGAATGCTTTCGATTTCTTACAGCAGTCGATAGCCGAATTAGAAAATAGGCCAAAGTTTTCCGTTATTCATTTTCATGCTTCTATTGAATTATTTTTAAAAGCTAGACTGATGGATGAACATTGGTCATTAGTTATCGCCTATAACAAGGAGCCTGATTGGAATAAATTCCAAAATGGGGATTTTGTATCAGTTAATTTGGATGAAGCATCAAAAAAGTTAAGTAAAGTTGTACAATCAGGTCTTAGTGATAAAGCACTTGCAGCATTTCATAATATTACTAGACATAGAAATCAAATGGTACATTTCTATCATGAAGCAGATACACTTGAAAAGCGTAAACAGGAGATACAAAAAGTTGTTAAGGAGCAATTGAGAGCATGGTATTTTCTAAATGATTTATTATCAAAGCAATGGAAAGATACTTTCAATGATTATTCTAAAAAAATATATGAAATTAGTTTTAAGTTAAAAAAACAACATTTATTTTTACAAGTTAAGTATGAAGAAATTAAGCCGAGAATAGTTGATCTAACAGCTGATGGTTATAAATTCGATATTTGTCCCTCATGCGATTTTGAATCAAATAAACACTCTAATGTAATAAATGAAACCTATGAATCAGAATGCTTAGTTTGTGATTTAAGGCAGTTTTGTTTAATAATTAAGTGTGATAAATGTTTTGAAGGAGATGTACTATTTCAGGGAGAACCTCATGCAAAATGTAATAAATGTAAATATTCTTTTGATGGAGATGAACTTAAAGAAAAATTTATAGATGATAGCGCTGCATATATAGCAATCAAAGATGGAATAGGTGATTATTTTCCTATTAATTGTGGGACTTGCTCGGGATATGGAACAGTTGTAGAAATAAATGAAAATGATTTGTTATGTGTAGAATGTTTTGATGTATCTCGTTCATATGGCACTTGTGAATGGTGTAATGAACAATCTACGAACTTGAGAGAAGATTCTTACTTAACAGGTTGTGAATTTTGTGAAGGGCGTATGGGATGGGAAAGAGATGATTAACAAAATTAAAAAATATTAATTTTAAAGTTTTTAAGAAAAATTGCCTTAGCCGAGACAATAGAACCTAAAATTGATACAAAAGAATTATTATTAATATGTTGTTTAAAACACACATAAAAATTTAGACACTCCGTCAGGATTCCTCGTGTTTGGTTGCTAAATATTACTCTTGTCATATCAAACGTTCTGGATCCATGAAACGATTATTGTTGTTAGAAGTTGTAGTAAGAAAATTCCAAATTTCATCCTTCACCTTTCCGCCATCATCACTCGTCGGAAAGGTCAATAAATAATCAAAACTATCACGCTATAGTATATGTACCATTTCTAAAATCTATGGAGAGCAAAGATGGTAACTGCTGGCGAAAAACCTGGAACAGGCTTCTATTTTTGTGTTCAATGCGGACACCGCACCTATTTAGAAATTGGTACTGATCGTTTACCTCCGTGTACCAAATGCCTTGGCAATCAATTCAACAGTAAGAATGCCTAAGCCGCAAAATACCAAACAGTTATCCACTGTTTGAATAAAAGCCCTATCCCTTGATAGGGCTTTTTGTTACCTTAAAAATAAGATGTAAATAACAAGACCTGTCATAGGCATAGAAAGGTAATCCGTGATGGAAACAATTTTAGGACTCTGTATTGGCGTTGGACTCAGCGCAGCCTGTGGGTTTCGTGTCTTTGTGCCGCTATTGGCGATGAGTATTGCCACCCTTATGGGATGGTATCAACCTGCCCAAGGCTTTGAATGGCTGGCACTTCCATCGGTGTGTATGGCACTGGGTTTTGCCACAATCTGTGAAATTGCAGCCTACTATGTGCCTTGGGTAGATAACCTGTTAGATACCATTGCTACACCTGCGGCTGTAGTGGCAGGGACACTGACCACGATGGCGGTGAGCAGTGGTGAAATGTCCCAGTTTGCCACTTGGGCCGCGGCGCTGATTGTCGGTGGTGGAACCGCAGGCGTGGTGCAAATGAGTACCGTAGCGGCACGCGGAGTTTCGACCGCAACCACAGGTGGGCTGGGTAATTTTGTGGTAGCTACCGGTGAACTGATTGGCTCGATCTTATTATCAATACTGGCCTTTATCATGCCTGTGGTGATTACCGTTGTGGTCATTATTTTAGTGATCGTCACGGCACGCTGGATTCGTGCAAAACGCCAGCAGAAACTCAGCCATTCCCTGTAAACATAACAGTAATCACGTCCTAAATGATGAAATAACAATGAATAAGAAATGTATTGCACTGATCTTGGCTTGCTCAAGCCTATCCATATTGCCACAAACAACGTTTGCTCAAGCACAGCCAACGGCAGAAGAGCTGAAGCTGCGCAAAGATAAAGTGACCTATAAAGCTTATCTCCCTGCAAAATATCAACTGTTTGAAGCGATAGAAGGCGACCTGAATAAAGATGGTCTGAAGGATGTGGTGCTGATCGTCAAAGCCACAGATCCCAAAGCCTTTGTACAGGATGAATATCGTGGGCGCTTAGACCGCAACCGCCGTGGTGTGATTGTATTGCTGAATCAAAAAGGTACATACAAACCGATCGTCACTAACCTAAATTGTTTTAGCTCGGAAAATGAAGATGGCGGGGTCTATTTCCCACCTGATCTATGGTTTGAAATTAAAAATAATCTATTGAGTGTCTATTATTCGCATGGCCGTTATGGTTATTGGCGTTATCTATTCCGCTTGGAAGGTAGTGATCTACGCCTGATTGGTTATGATGATTCAAGCAATCACGGCCCGCTCATTCAAAGCCAGACCAGTATTAACTTTTTAACGGGTAAAAAACTCATTCGTGAAAATTTAAGCCAAGACCCAGAAGAAGATCCAAGATTTAAAGAAACATGGAGCAAAATCAAGCAGCCGCCGATCTATCTGTCCAAAGTAAAAGACTTTAATGATTTAAGTTTTTAAGCACGGACGACTATCGAAAAAACAGCCAGAACCGCGTAAATTAGCGGCACTGATAATATTGCGTTCAAGCTTATGATGATTACTTGGATTCTGTTTACCCTGATGGCTGCATTCATGCAGGCTTGGCGCAATGCATTTCAAAAACAACTCAGCACTAGCGTCGATGTCTACGGTACTACGCTGGCGCGATTTATCTTTTCACCGATCTTTGCCTTTAGCTATCTGGCCTTTCTCTATTTACACCAGCCTGTCACCGCATCGGTGCATTTTTCCGATAAATTCTGGTTCTATATTGTGATTGCAGGGATTAGCCAGATTTATGCCACGGCCTTGATGGTGAAACTGTTTCAGCAAAAGAACTATGCCATTGGGGTGGGACTGGCCAAAAGTGAAGCGATCTTGGCCGCCTTGGTCGGGGTACTGTTCTTACAGGAACATCTCAGCACATGGGGCTGGGTTGGCGTGGTGATTGGGGCACTTGCAGTATTCTTACTGAGTAAAGGTAAGCAACAGTCTGATTTATCCTTAAAAACCCTGATGATTGGGCTGGGCAGTGGGCTTTGTTTTGCCATCACCTCTTTATTGGTGCGTGAAGCCAGTCTGGAACTGAGCATGTTGCCATTCCTGCATCGTGCCGCTTGGGTGTTATGCAGTCTGATCAGCTTTCAATGCATGATATTGCTGATCTATCTCGGATTTTTTAGCCGCCCGACGCTCTATAAAATGTGGCAGCGTGTTGGGCTGACCTTAAGAGTGAGTATCTGTAGTTTTCTGGCCTCGGTCGGCTGGTTTAGTGCCATGAGTATGCAGACCGTCGCCATTGTCAAAACGCTGGGGCAGGTCGAAATCTTATTTAGTTTGCTGATCTCGGCTTTTTTCTTTAAGGAGAAACTCGCCAAAACCGATCATTTAGGTCTGTGGCTGGTGATTGTGGCCGCGATTATGGTGATTTGGGCCTAAATCACAATCTCTTTTTGAAAAAATACACATGTAAATTTGAATTTATCGGAATATAAATCGTAGTTTTTTACTGGAAGTGGGAAATATTTCAAGATTTATCTTTTAGTATGCAAAATTATTTCATTGAGCGTTAAAAATAGCAGTTTTTAGGAAAACAATCCCGTCGTGATCTGCCTAAACTATGTCTCAAGGGTGTGAAAGGGATCGAAAAGAGTAGCATGCACCGACGCTTACAAAGCAAGTGTGTACGTACCCAAAAGGTCTCGATTCGGCTTAGGACGCTATAGATCAAAAGTTTATAGGCAAAGGTTATGGCTTACAAAGTCATAGGTGTTGAAGTAAACAACCTCTGTTTTCCCTTGATACCCTAAAAAATTTAACCAAATAGAAAATAATAATCAGCGCCAAATAATAAACACTGCATCAATAAAATCAAAAACGAATGTGATATCCATCCTGTAATCCTGCCATTATGAAGATAAGTCGATATTTTTATATTAAAAAACAAAATGATATAATTTTCTTTATACCTAAAAATCAAAACATGATCACAGGAACAGGTCAATACAAGAATGAATCAGTTTGAGCTTAAAATCCGCTATCCCCATCAGATCAATCGTAATGAAATCGATGCGATGGGGACATTTGACCTGGCCTCGATTTTAATTAAATTTGACGAGATGAGCTGGCGTCAGCAACTGGTTCGTCAATTACAGCTCAACGGTGCCGATACCCGTTTTATCGTGACCGATCTTGATACCGATCAGACCATTGCCATTACGCTGGATGCCTATGCCAAATCACAACAACTGGAATTTAAACTGGACAGTGATGTTGTGGTGATTGTGCCGAAAAAAGATGTATTTGGACTGGTGACCCGTAAAAGCAAAGAGACCATCGCCTTTAAACAGTTAAGTCTGGCGCGGGCAAAAGACTATCTGATCGCCTTTTTAAACCGGGACATTGCCTTGCTGGAACAGAAATATAAAGACAACTTAAGCAAAGGCATCAAAGTTCATTCTTAATCATTCACCACTCTGACCAATAACATAAGCCTGTTGCGAAACTGTTTTGCAGCACTATAATCGCTGCTGTTTCCGTCCTTGTGCCTGCCTAGCTATTTTCTCATGCCTTTAAATGACAACTTTGTATATGCTCCTCCACCACATCCCTTAGAAATCGTCTATGAAGATGAGGACCTGATTGTGGTGAACAAGCCTGCGGGATTATTATCGGTAATGGGGCGTTTACCCGAGCATCAGGACAGTGCCTATTTACGGGTTTTACAACAGCATCCTGCGGCCAAAGTGACGCATCGTCTGGATATGGCGACTTCCGGGCTGTTGATGTTTGCCAAGCATCGGGAAGCAGAAGTCGCCGTCAGTAAAATGTTTCAGGCACGAACCGTCAAGAAATATTATCAAGCACTGGTACAAGGCGAGATTCAGGCCGAGGGCAGTGTTGACGTTCCGTTAATTACCGATTGGGAAAACCGTCCACGCCAGATGGTGCATTTTGAACTGGGCAAGCAGGCCAAAACCTTATTCCAGCGTATCGATTATGATGCGGCAACCGATCAAAGCCGTGTCCGTCTGGAACCGGTAACAGGGCGTTCGCATCAATTGCGGGTGCACATGATGCACATTGGTCATCCGATCATGGGGGATAAACTGTATCATCCTGAGCCTGCCCGCTTTCATTTAACCCGCATGGCACTGCATGCCGCTTATCTGGCCTTTCAGCATCCACTCAGGCAGCATCAGGTTGAAATTCATTCTGAGGTAAACTTCTAAAAGACCACAAAAAACAGGCAAGCTAATGTATTCGATTCAACAGGTGCTTTGGCAGACATTACTGCCTACACAACAATGGCAACTCAAAACCTTGTTGCTGGAGGCCGATCCGGATTGGGCGGCGATAGAGGCCTATCTATTTAACTCAGATATGTTTGTGCTGCTCAATCAGCAGGCACAGATCATTGCCCAGCTGTGTTTATGCAAAAGCGATGCTCAGGCTGAAATTAAAAATCTGGCTGTAGATGCAGGTTATCAAGGCCAGGGTTTGGCTAAGACACTGATTCAGCATGCGATTGCCTATACTCAACAGCTGAAGGTCCATACGTTATGGGTCAAGACCGGGAATTCCAGTCTGGATCAGTTGGCGCTGTATCAAAAATGCGGCTTTAGGCTGTCACATATTGAAGCGGATGTTTTTAAAGATTATCCGGCACCGATTTATGAAAACGGAATCCGCTGCCTCGATCAGGTGGTGCTATCGATTGTATTTGAGTGAGCGAATAGATCATTCACTAAAGCTATTTATTTTTTCACTACAATAATGTTGTTAACACGTCTAAAAACTGCAATAAAAATCGGTTAATCTATAGCCAAATATCAACTCCAAAACACAACAAAGGATATGCATATGACACGTGATTATGACAAATTTCCAGATAATGATAACGGCAACGTACTGTGGCAAATGGTTGAAGATGGTAATGACCTGAATGAACCGCATGAAGTTGAATTTTCGATTGTGTTTGAGACGCAGCAACAGATTGAAAAATGTGCCTTACACCTGTTGCATCAAGAACAGAAAATTTCCCTGTTTCAGGAAGAACAGCACTCCGATGGCTCGGATCTGTGGGTATTGAATATTCATGTCAACATGACACTGGAATACGAAGATATAGCAGATCTGGAAGAATGGATGACCAAGATCGCTCAGGAATTCAATGGTGAATATGATGGCTGGGGCTGTATGAGCTATATTTACGATGAAGAAGATGAGTGATAGGATTACTGTCTGAATAAAAGCCCTGATCGAAGGGCTTTTTTATTGCGTATGTTTGGATGCTAGACACCCATATCCAGATATAAAGATTCTTTCACTTCCTCCATCACCACATAGCTATGTGAAGAAGCCGAGGCGGGTAGTTTTTTCAGTAAATCCCCTAACAGACGACGGTAGGCACTCATTTCTTTAAGGCGGGCCTTCACCAGATAATCAAATTCTCCTGAAATCAGATGGCATTCCAGAACCTCTGGAATATCCACCAGATCACGTGCGACCTGATCAAAGACATCGCCCGATTTCGCCGACAGTTTGATTTCCAGAAACACCAACAGGTTTCGGTCGACGTATTCCGGATTGAGGCGGGCGTAGTAGCCCATGATGATGCCTTCACGCTCCAAGCGCTTGACCCGTTCTGAACAGGGGGTGGTCGATAAGTTGACCCGTGAAGCCAGCTCACTGATCGCAATACGTCCTTCCCGCTGCAGAATATCTAAAATCAGGCGATCAATCCGGTCTAATTTACGCATCATATATTCCCTTTTATTTTAATTTTTCCGTGACGAAAACATCAAATTACCTGGATTATACCCATAAAATCAGTGAAAAAAACTATTGATCCAAAAATATACTAGTTAAATAAACTAGTGTGTGCGTGAGGGAACGACGATGCGCGTAATCGTTTTAGGAAGTGGCGTCATTGGTGTGGCAAGTGCCTATTATCTTGCACAACAAGGTGCGCAAGTGACGGTGCTTGACCGTCAATCAGGACCTGCAAAAGAAACCAGCTTTGGTAACGCAGGCCAAATCTCCCCAGGATATTCAACGCCGTGGGCAGCCCCCGGCATTCCGTTTAAAGCGGTCAAGTGGATGTTCCAGCATCATGCACCGTTAGCGATTAATATTGATGGCAGTATGTGGCAGTTGCAGTGGATGGCACAGATGCTGAAAAACTGTAATCCACAGAGCTATGCAGTCAATAAAGAACGCATGATGCGTGTCGCAGAATATAGCCGTGACTGCTTACGTGACCTAAGAGCGCAAACGGGCATCAACTACGAAAACCGCGCCAAAGGCACCTTGCAAGTGTTCCGTAGCGAAGCGCAGCTTGAAGCGGTACAACGTGATATTGAAGTCCTCAAAGAGTGTGGCGTTGATTTTGATTTACTCAATGCCCAGGAACTAGCAAGTGTTGAACCTGCTTTAGCGCATACCGATAAACTGGTCGGTGGTTTGCATTTACCGAATGATGAAACCGGCGATTGTTATCTGTTTACCAATGCTTTGGCGAAACTGGCGCAAGACCTGGGCGTAGAGTTCAAGTTTGATCAAAATGTCGAAAACCTGATTGTTGAAGGCGACCAGATCAAAGGTGTGGTGGTCAATGGTGAAGTCCTGACTGCCGATCGTTATGTTCTGGCCTTTGGTAGTTATTCACGTGATTTCCTTAAACCGCTTGAGCTGAATTTGCCTGTGTATCCGGTTAAGGGCTATTCACTGACCATTCCAATTGTGGAACCAAAATTTGCACCACAATCAACGGTACTGGATGAAACCTATAAAGTTGCCTTAACGCGCTTTGACCAGCGTATCCGCGTTGGTGGTATGGCAGAACTGAGTGGTTTTAATCTGGGACTGAAACAAGACCGTCGTGCCACGCTGGAAATGGTGACTCAGGACCTGTTCCCGGGCGGTGACTTATCTCAGGCTTCATTCTGGACCGGCTTACGTCCGATGACCCCAGACAGTACCCCGATTATTGGTGCAACAAAATATAAGAATCTGTTCCTGAATACCGGTCATGGAACGCTTGGTTGGACCATGGCGTGCGGTTCTGGCAAGTTGATCAGTGATCTGGTCATGAACCATCGTCCAGAGATCAGTACGGACGGTTTATCCATTCAGCGTTATTCACACGCTGCATAACCACGCTTTACAAGGAAGTTTAGTATGCCTCGCCCGATTACTGCGGTGATTCATGCCCAGGCCTTACGCCAGAATCTGGCGGTGGTCAGGCAGTCGGTTCCTAACAGCAAAGTCTTTGCCGTGGTCAAAGCCAATGCGTATGGGCATGGGATTGAACGGGTCTATGATGCTTTTAAAAGTGCCGATGGTTTTGCCTTACTCGATCTCGAGGAGGCAAAACGTCTACGTGCTTTAGGCTGGACCGGCCCGATTTTATTGCTGGAAGGAATTTTCTCTCCGCAAGACCTGTTTGATTGTGTGCAGTACCAATTAAGTTTTACTGTGCATAGTGAGCAGCAGCTGGCCTGGTTGCAGCAACATCCCTATCCCGCCCAATTTGATATTTTCCTGAAAATGAACAGTGGCATGAACCGTTTAGGTTTCAAGCCAGCGCACTATCGTGAGATCTGGCAGCAGTTGTCTTCGTCTGCGCAAGTGAGTTCAGTGACCCATATGATGCATTTTTCCGATGCCGATGGTGATCGTTTCGGCCAGAAGGGCATTGACTATCAGCTCAGCGAGTTTGAAGCCACCATTCAGGATTTACCGGGCCAAAGATCGGTCAGTAATAGTGCTGCAATCTTAAGATATCAAACGCAATTACAATCGGATTACGTGCGCGGCGGCATCATGCTGTACGGCAGTTCTCCCGATTATCCCAAACATAGCATTCAGGACTGGGGCCTTGCGCCAACCATGAGCTTGCGCAGTGAAATCATTGCCGTGCAACAACTCAATGCCAATGAAAGTGTCGGTTACGGCTCCAGCTATATAGCCGACCAGCCAATCCGGATCGGTATTGTTGCGTGTGGTTATGCCGATGGTTACCAACGCATTTCAGCGACTGGTACGCCGGTACTGGTTAACGGAATCCGGACCCGAACCATTGGTCGTGTCAGCATGGATATGCTGGCGGTGGACCTGACCCCGATCCATGATGCACAGGTGGGCAGTGAAGTGGTGCTATGGGGTCAATCCAGCACAGGAACAATTTTACCGATTGACGATGTCGCGGCGACCTCAGGCACCATTGGTTATGAACTGATGTGCGGCGTGACGGCACGTGTCAATTTTATCTATCAGGAATAAGGAAATAATCATGTCAAATTCAGATATTCAAAAGATCAACACCAACGAAGTCATGAGTGCGGTAACGGTATTCAATAAAGTGGTGTATTTGTCCGGTCAGGTGCCTAAAAATGCCGATCTGGATATTGAAGGACAAACCCGTGAAGTGCTTGCCACCATCGAGCAATTACTGGCTTCAGCAGGAACCGATAAATCACGCTTGCTCTCTGCGCAACTGTTTTTAAAGGATCTTTCAGATTTTCCTGTGGTCAACACCATCTGGATTGACTGGTTAAAAGGTCATGTTGCGCCTTCACGTGCCACCATTCAGGCAGATCTGGTCAATCCAAAGTGGTTGATCGAAATTGCGGTTGTTGCAGCACAAAAATAAAGCGATCTGCTTTATTTTTGCTTAAAAAATATAAAAAAAGAAGAAAAGTAACGTATTTGCAGTAGATAAAACGTAGTGAGATACGTATTTTCTTGCAATTAAAAATGAGTCAGCCCGCAGGAATGGACGGCTAGCAATAGCACAACAATAACAGGCTGGCTCATGAGGGAAACGTAAAAAAGGAACTTTTGGTTATGACGGTTACACATCAACAGTCAGAAGGCGAACAGTCGCCCCATGACTTGCAGCGCAAACTCTCCAATCGCCATTTGCAACTGATTGCAATTGGCGGTGCCATCGGTACGGGCCTGTTCATGGGCTCAGGAAAAACCATTTCACTGGCAGGCCCATCGATTCTGTTTATTTACATGATTATCGGCGGGATGTTCTTCTTTTTGATGCGAGCACTCGGTGAGTTATTGCTGGCAAATTTACACTATAAATCTTTTGTCGACATGGCGCATGACCTGATTGGCCCATGGGCCGGCTACTATATGGGCTGGACTTACTGGCTGGGATGGGTGCTGGTCGGAATCGCAGATCTGGCCGCCGTGATCAACTATTTAACCTTCTGGCTGCCCGAAGGCACCATGTTTACCCCGATCGGGCAGGCCGCCATCAGTGCCGGTTGTGTGCTGTTTGTGTTGTTCCTGAATCTGCTGACGGTGCGTCTGTTTGGCGAAATTGAATTCTGGTTTGCCCTGATCAAGATTCTGGCGATCCTCGGGCTGATTGGTGTCGGCGGTTATATGATCTTTAGCCATTTCCATGCTCCACATGGCGCGGTGGCATCGCTCAGTAATGTCTGGTCGCATGGCGGGATGTTCCCTAAAGGACTAGATGGTTTCTTGGCGGGCTTCCAGATCGCAGTCTTTGCCTTTGTCGGGGTAGAGCTGATTGGGACCACAGCGGCAGAAACCAAAGATCCGCATAAGAACCTGCCAAAAGCGATTAATGCCATTCCGATCCGGATTATCCTGTTTTATGTACTGGCTTTACTGGTGGTAATGTCGGTCACGCCATGGAACATTATCCGTGCCGACAAGAGTCCGTTTGTGGAATTATTCATGAATGCAGGGATTGTCACCTCGGCTATTATCATGAATCTGGTGGTGCTATCTTCGGTGATGTCATCGATGAACAGTGGTGTATTCTCGACCAGCCGTATGCTGTTTGGCCTGTCTAAAGATGGTCAGGCACCGAATGCATTTGCACGATTATCCAAAAGTGCCGTACCTGCCAATGGTCTGATCTTTTCCTGTGTGTTCATCATGGGTGGGGCAGTACTGCAATACTTTGTACCGAATACTCTTGAAGCCTTTACCTTGGCGAGTTCATTGTGTGTCATTCTGTTCATCAGTGTCTGGAGTCTGATTATGGTGTGCTATATCCGCTACCGTAAGTTACGCCCGGAACTGCATACGCAGTCGAAGTTTAAAATGCCGGGTGGTGTCTTCATGTCTTATATGGTGATTGCCTTCTTGCTATTTGCACTGGTGATTTTGGCATTGGAACCAGATACCTTAAAAGCACTGTATGTCAGTCCGTTATGGGTGATTTTGTTGGCGGTGACCTATCAGTTGCTGTATAAGCCAAGAATGAAAAAACTCGGTCGTGAACTGGTGCAATAAATCCTGCCGAGTGGATGAAAGCCGATCTATAGTGATCGGCTTTTTTTTATGCTCTGGTTAAATTGGTCTAGTCCACCAGTAGCTGTTGGTATTGATCTGCCTGCTGTCGTAAATAATCCCAGACCAGTTTGATGCGCGGATCATGTTGTAGATCAACAAAAGTCAGCATCCAGAAGGTATGGGTAAAGCGCACCTGTTGTTGCAATACCGCTTCAAGCTCAGGTTTATCATCGGCCAGAAACTTGGGCAAAATCGCCAGTCCTGCGCCTGCACTGACTGCAATCTGTTGCGCCAGAATACTGCTACTCCGGAAGTTGGCGCTCAATTTTAAGGGTAAGCGTTCCAGACAATACAGCTCCGGGCTATACACCAGATCATCAATATAATTGACGAAACGATGCTGGGTTAAATCATCCAGACCCCGAATCGGCGGGTTTTGGGCCAGATAGCGCTGGCTGCCATAAATTTTTAAACAATAATCGGAGAGTCGGGTAATGATATAAGGCCCCGAAGTTGGACGCTCAATCGAGACCACTATATCCGCTTCACGATGCGACAGCTTGATCATTTTCGGTACCGGAATCAGGTCGATGGTGAGCAACGGGTACTGGATCGAAAACTCTGCCAGCAAGCGGGCTAAAAACGCCGTACCAAAGCCTTCCGGTGTGCCAATTCGCACACGTCCTTGCAAAGGCTGATCGGGCTTTTCAATCTGCAGAAAAGCCTGTTCCATTTGTTCGACCCGTGGGACCAGTGCCATTCCTTCCAGCGTTAGCTCATAGCCTGTGGCTTCACGCTTAAACAGAGTGGTGCCTAAGGTCTGCTCCAAGGCCTGAATCCGTCTGGCGACTGTACTATGTTCGACACCTATCACGCGTGCTGCATTGGTCAAGGTCTTGGTTCTTGCCAAAACCAGAAAAAATTGTAGATGATCCCAATCCACTTTCATTGTTATTGTATTCCCTGTGCATATTTGCACAATAATCGTGCATGAATTTGCATTGGTGGTCAAAGCTTTCTTTGTTAGTCTCAGATAAAAGCCCAATCAGGAAAATACCACGCAAGTGTATTTCCGATGATTTAACACAATAAAAATACGACCTATGGAGAGGTTATGAATACAATCCAGAACATCCAGTTGGACACCGCCAAATTACTCATTAACGGCAATTTTATCGAGTCTGAAACCCAGCAATGGCAAGACATTGTCAACCCTGCGACGCAGCAAGTGATTGGTCGTGTACCCTTTGCAACGGCGCAGGAAGTTGATGCTGCGATCCAGGCTGCACAAGACGCTTTTGCTTCATGGCGTCAAACTCCGATCCAGGCACGTATGCGCATCATGCTGAAACTGCAAGAACTGATTCGTGCCAACATGAAAGAAATTGCACAGGTATTGACGGCGGAACAAGGTAAAACGCTGGCGGATGCGGAAGGTGATATTCAACGCGGTTTGGAGGTGGTTGAACATGCCTGTTCAGTCGGGACCTTGCAAATGGGAGAATACGTCGAAGGTGTAGCGCGTGGTGTCGATACTTATACCTTGCAGCAACCATTGGGCGTGTGCGCGGGCATTACCCCATTTAATTTCCCTGCCATGATTCCGTTGTGGATGTTCCCGATGGCGATCGTCTGTGGCAATACCTTTGTTTTAAAACCATCCGAACAAGATCCACTTTCGACCATGATGCTGGTAGAACTGGCGATTCAGGCCGGCATTCCAGCGGGTGTACTCAATGTCGTGCATGGCGGTAAAGAAGTGGTGGATCGCCTATGTACCCATCCTGATATTAAAGCGATTTCATTTGTCGGTTCGACTGCGGTCGGCACCCATGTCTATAACCTTGCAGGACAACATGGCAAACGTGTGCAGTCGATGATGGGCGCGAAAAACCATGTCGCGGTAATGCCTGATGCCAATAAAGAACAAACCCTGAATGCCTTGGTGGGTGCCGCTTTTGGTGCAGCAGGACAACGTTGTATGGCATTGTCAGTGGCGGTGATGGTCGGTGACAGCAAGCACTGGATTCCAGAACTGGTTGAAAAAGCCAAGACTTTAACAGTCAATGCAGGGCATGAGCCGAATACCGACATTGGCCCGGTTATTTCAAAACGTGCCAAAGCCCGTGTACTGGACTTGATCAATAGCGGGGTCGAGCAAGGCGCAGAACTGCTGCTTGATGGTCGTGAGGTTCAGGTGCAAGGTTATGAAGCAGGTAACTTTGTCGGGGCGACGATTTTTAGTGGCGTGAATACCCACATGCGCATTTATAAAGAGGAAATCTTTGGCCCTGTACTGTCGATTATCTGTGTTGATACGCTTGAACAAGCGATTGCGCTGATCAATGCCAATCCATTTGGTAATGGCGTGGGCTTATTCACGCAAAGTGGTGCGATTGCGCGTACTTTCCAGAACCTGATTGATATCGGTCAGGTGGGAATCAACATTCCAATTCCTGTGCCTGTACCATTCTTTAGTTTCACCGGTTCCCGTGGTTCAAAACTCGGTGATTTAGGACCTTATGGCAAACAGGCAGTGCAGTTCTATACCCAGACCAAAACCATTACCAGTCGCTGGTTTGAAGACAGCCACGAAGTTGGCGCTGTTAATACCACCATCAGTTTACGTTAAGGGGAGCACGGATGAATATCGCCTTTATCGGTCTAGGTAATATGGGCGGCAGAATGGCCCAAAACCTGCTTAAAGCCGGACTCACCGTCTATGGTTATGACCTCAGCGACGTGGCCATTCAGCACTTTGCCGAGGCGGGTGGTGTGGTTTGCGACAGCCCGCAGGCAGCGGCGAAACAAGCCGACGTGGTGATTAGCATGTTACCTGCGGCAAAGCATGTCAAAGACGTTTACTTAGGTGACAATGGGGTTCTGGACGTGCTAAAAGCAGGTAGCTTATGCATTGACAGCAGTACCATTGACCCGCAAACCATCAAGGACATTGCCGCAGTTGCGCAAGCTAAAAACATTCATATTTGCGATGCGCCTGTTTCAGGCGGCACCATTGGCGCACAAGCCGGTACGCTGACCTTTATGGTCGGTGCCAATGATCAGACCTTTGATGAAGTGAAACCGGTACTCGGTCACATGGGCAAAAACGTGGTGCATTGTGGCGATGTCGGCGCAGGTCAGATTGCCAAAATCTGCAATAACCTGATTCTCGGGATTTCCATGGCGGCGGTGGCCGAAGGCATGGCACTCGGTGCCAAACTCGGTATTGATCCACAAGCCTTGGCAGGCGTGATCAACACCTCAAGCGGTCGTTGCTGGAGCTCGGAAGTCTGTAACCCATGGCCACATATCAGTGAAAATGCCCCTGCTTCACGGGGCTATCAGGATGGTTTTGCCACCCAGTTGATGCTGAAAGACTTGGGTCTCGCAGTTGAAGCCGCAGGGCAGGTCAAGCAGCCTGTGGTATTAGGCGGAATGGTGCAGCAGCTATATCAGCAAATGTGCATGCGTGGCCATGCGGATCTCGATTTTTCCAGCATTATCCAGCAATACCTGCCGCCCGAGGCATAAAAACGAAAGCCCAAGGACGGCTTTTATTCAGAAATTAAACCCTGTCATGAATAACAATGAATCCAGACTGAGGGAACACAGATGTTGAATTATAAAGAGACGGTTCAGGCTTTCGATCTGGAAAGCACTGCAAAACAGATGTTATCCGGTTCAATGCAGGCACTGAATGCCTGTTATGAATGTTGTGACCGACATGCGCAAGGCGACAAAATCGCGTTGTACTGGCAAGGTAAAGACGGTCGAAAAGAACAATATACCTTTCGCCAGTTACAGCAATGGTCGAGTCAATTTGCCAACTTTTTAAAGTCGCAAGGCGTGCAGGCGGGTGACCGTATTTCAGGTCTATTGCCGAGAACGCCTGAACTGCTGGTGACGATTTTCGCGGCTTGGCGTATTGGCGCTGTATATCAGCCCTTATTCACAGCCTTTGGGCCCAAGGCAATTGAGCATCGTCTGCAACTGGCACAAAGCAAGCTGGTGGTAACCGATGTGACGAACCGCAGCAAACTGGATGAGATTGCAGATTGTCCCGCAATTGTCACGGTTGCTGATCCACACGGTGCGCCGCTGAAGTCAGGTGACTTTAACTTTTGGGATGAAGTACAGCATCAACCAGAGCATTGTGACTTGGTCATGCGAACCCTTCAAGATCCATTTTTATTGATGTTTACCTCAGGAACCACAGGACCCGCCAAACCTTTAGAAGTACCGTTAAAGGCCTTGCTGGCGTTTGCTCGCTATATGCAAGATGCGGTTGGTTTAAGGGAAGAGGATTCCTTCTGGAATATTGCCGATCCGGGTTGGGCTTATGGTTTGTACTATGCCATTACAGGGCCACTATTCTTGGGTCATGCCACCTTGTTCTATGAAGGCGGTTTTAGTACCGATAGCCTGTGCCAAATTGTGAAAGATTATAAAATTAACAACTTGGCGGGTGCACCCACAGCTTATCGCATGATGATGGCGGCTGATCCGGCACAGATGGCGCCGTTAAAAGGCCAGTTCCGTGTGGTCAGCAGTGCAGGGGAACCGCTCAATCCTGAAGTGATTCGCTGGTTTAAGCAGGTGCTGGATGCCCCGATTTATGATCATTATGGGCAAACCGAAGTCGGTATGGTGGTGTGTAATCATCATGGTTTAAGTCATAGCATTCGTGCAGGTTCAGCCGGTTTTGCCAGCGCAGGTTATCGCGTTGCCGTGGTCAATGAACAGGGCGAGGAACTACCTGCAGATACGCCAGGGATTCTGGCCGTGGATATCAGCCAGTCGCCGATGATGTGGTTTGGCGGCTATAAGGAAAGTCGTAAATCGCCGTTTGTCGGGCACTACTATCTCACAGGTGATACCGCCGAGTTACATGCCGATGGCAGCATGAGCTTTGTCGGGCGTAGTGACGATGTGATCACCACCTCAGGCTACCGGATCGGGCCGTTTGATGTAGAAAGTGCCTTGCTGGAGCATGATGCGGTGGTTGAAGCAGCAGTCATCGGCGTGCCCGATCCGGACCGTACCGAAGTAGTGAAGGCTTTCGTGATTCTGGCGGCGGGGATACAACCTCTGGAGCAATTGGCGGAAGAGTTGAGCCAGTTTGTGAAAAAACGCTTATCAGCACATGCCTATCCACGACTGGTCGAGTTCGTGACTGAACTGCCGAAAACACCAAGTGGCAAGATTCAGCGCTTTTTATTACGTAATCAGGAAATTGCCAAACAGCAAGCAAAGGCAGGGTAAGGAAGACAAGATGCAATTGACCGAAGAACAAGTCTTAATACGTGATATGGCGAAAAGTTTCGCCCAAGAACAGCTTAAACCCAATGCCAGTGATTGGGATCGAGATGGCACATTTCCCAAAGATGCCCTTGCACAAATGGGGCAGCTCGGTTTTATGGGCATGCTGATCCCAGAGCAATGGGGCGGTTCTGACACAGGTAATTTGGCCTATGTATTGGCGCTTGAAGAAGTCGCTGCAGCAGATGGTGCGACCTCAACCATTATGAGTGTCCATAACTCGGTGGGCTGTGTGCCGATTTTAAAATTTGGTAGCGATGAACAGAAAGAACGCTTTTTAAAACCCTTGGCACAAGGTGAAATGATCGGTGCTTTTGCCTTAACTGAACCGCATACAGGTTCAGATGCCGCAGCCATTAAAACCCGCGCGGTGAAAGATGGTGATGACTATATTCTGAATGGCGCCAAACAATTTATTACCTCGGGTGATAACGCAGGCGTGATTATTGTGTTTGCAGTGACTGATCCGAGCGCCGGTAAAAAGGGCATTAGCGCTTTCCTCGTGCCACGTGAGACGCCGGGTTATGAAGTGATTCGGGTTGAAGAAAAACTCGGCCTGCATGCCTCTGATACCTGCCAGATTGCCCTGACGGATGTGCGTATTCATAAAAGCCTGATGCTGGGTAAAGAGGGTGAAGGTTTAAAAATCGCGCTGGCCAATCTGGAAGGGGGGCGTATTGGTATTGCCGCACAGGCCGTCGGTCTGGCACGGGCGGCGCTGGAAGAAGCTACGCGCTACGCCAAAGAACGATTAACCTTTGGTAAACCGATCTTTGAGCATCAGGCGCTGGCATTCCGTCTTGCCAGTATGGCGACCGAAATCGAAGCGGCACGACAGCTGGTGCACTACGCTGCACGACTCAAAGAAGCAGGGCAACCCTGTCTCAATGAAGCGTCAATGGCCAAGCTGTTCGCTTCGGAAATGACCGAACGGGTCTGTTCAAATGCATTACAGGTATTTGGTGGCTACGGCTATCTAAAAGACTTCCCGATTGAGCGGATCTACCGTGATGCGCGTATTTGTCAGATTTATGAAGGCACCAGCGATATCCAGCGTTTAGTGATCGCACGTAGTCTATAAAAGCAAAGCAAGGAATCAAGCATGCAGTGGAACAGTATTTTATTAGAAAAGCGTCATGGGGTTGGGCTGATTACCCTGAACCGTCCGCAAGCCTTGAATGCGCTGAATAGTGAATTGATTAGTGAAATCAATCAGGCCTTAGACCAACTCGAAAAAGATCGTGAGATTGGCTGCATGGTATTGGCAGGTTCTGAAAAGGCTTTTGCCGCAGGTGCCGATATTAAGGAAATGGCTGATCTGGCATTTCCAGATATCTACTTCGACGACTTTTTCCATCTGGCAGATCGAATCGCGCAACGCCGTAAACCGCTTATCGCAGCAGTGAGCGGCTATGCTCTGGGTGGTGGTTGTGAACTGGCACTGATGTGTGACTTTATCTATTGTGCTGACAATGCCAAGTTTGGTTTACCCGAAGTGACTTTAGGTGTCATACCGGGCATTGGTGGTACACAGCGTTTAACCCATGCGATTGGGAAAGCCAAAGCCATGGAAATGTGCTTTACAGCACGGCAAATGGGTGCAGTAGAGGCAGAGCAAAGTGGTTTGGTGGCACGTGTATTTAGCAAAGAACAATTACTAGAACAGACCCTACAAGCCGCAGAAAAAATTGCAGCGCGTTCTTTAACCGCCAACATGATGCTGAAAGAAACCATCAATCGAGCCTTCGAGGTCAATCTCACGGAAGGTCTGCGTTTTGAGCGCCGTATGTTCCATTCGATTTTTGCGACCTTAGATCAAAAAGAGGGTATGCAGGCCTTTGTGGAAAAACGGCAGGCAAACTTTAAAAATCAATAAGGGATCAAGAAAATGAATACAGAAAATCACTTAATGATTGAGCAACAAGGTAGCTTAGGCGTCATCAGTCTGGATCGGGTCAAGCATTTGAATGCGTTATCGCTCGATATGATTGAAGGCATCTGCACACAACTGGAGCTGTGGCGCAATGATGCTGCCATTCAGGCGGTTTTGTTCAAATCGAATAGTCCCAAAGCCTTTTGTGCGGGTGGCGATATCCGTTATCTGTATGACAGTTATAAGAATGCAACCGCTGATTATAAAGGCTATTTCAGTGCCGAATATACCATGCTCAATCTGCTACGCGAATATCCAAAGCCCGTGATGGTCCTCCTCGATGGCTATGTACTGGGTGGCGGTTTTGGCTTGGCTCAAGCGTGTCATATTGTGGTGAGTAGTGAAAAGTCCAGATTCGCCATGCCTGAAACCGCGATTGGCTTTTTCCCTGATGTTGGCGCAACCCATTTTCTGTCTCGGCTGGATGATATCGGCGTGTATATGGCGATTACCGGAGAGCAGATCAGCAGCAGCGATGCGCTCTATCTTGATCTGATCGATTACCATGTGCCGAGTGAGCAATTGTCTGCCTTACAGGCGGCATTGATTGCAGCGCCAAACCTGAGCAAAGCCAATATTGAACAGATCATTGCCCGTTTTATTACCCGTCCTGCTGAAAGTGAACTCCAGCAATTGGTCGAGCCGATCCGTAAGCATTTCGGTTTTCAGCATCTGGATGAGATTGAGCACAGCCTTGCACATGAACAGGAGGAAACGTTCAAAGCATGGGCCAGCAAGCTGCTGGAGATTTTGCAGCAACGTTCCTTTATCGCCAAGCAAACCAGCCTGAAATTACAATATCTGGGCCGTGGACTGTCTTTGCAGCAGTGTATGCAACTGGAACGGGATTTACAGGATATCTGGTTTGAGCATGGTGATTTTATTGAAGGGGTACGTGCCTTAATTGTAGATAAAGACAAACAGCCCAAATGGCAACAGCGGAATCCAGAGCTGGAACAGATTCTGGAAAAACTGAGCTAAATACACTTTCCCTTATATCTACAAACCTCAAGGAGTATCAACCCTCTGAACATGCTGATGATCAGGATTGAGCATCAGCACAAAAATATAAAACAAGAATATCCAAGCAAGGAAAATGACGATGCAAACAATACATGGAAACTGTTCATCTCCTAACAAGTCATCTCATCGACTGGCAGGTATCTCCAGTATGGTGGGGACCACCATTGAGTGGTATGACTTTTTTATTTACGGCGCAGCAGCCGCCTTAATTTTCAATAAATTATTTTTCCCCAATCTTGACCCGTTGACGGGCGTACTCGCTGCCTTTGCGACCTATGCTGTGGGATTTATTGGGCGACCACTCGGTGGACTGGTATTTGGCCATTTTGGTGACAAGATTGGCCGCAAATCGATGCTGTTGCTGACCCTGATGCTGATGGGAATCCCCACCGTGCTGATTGGTCTGTTACCGACCTATGAATCAATTGGTTACTGGGCTGCCATTGGCTTGGTGATCTTGCGCTTTATCCAAGGGATGGCGATGGGTGGTGAGTGGGGCGGTGCCGTGCTCATGGCTGTTGAACATGCGCCAGAGGGCAAAAAAGGATTCTGGGGTAGTCTTCCTCAGGCCAGTACGGGCGGCGGGCTGATGCTGGCTTCGATTGCCTTGGGACTGGTGTCTTTATTGCCTGAACAGGCCCTGTTTAGCTGGGGCTGGCGGATTCCCTTCCTGGCGAGCATTATTTTACTGGTAGTCGGTTGGTACATCCGGGTGAAGGTGCCGGAGTCGCCAGATTTTGAAAAAGTCAAACAACAGGCTGAAGCAGTTAAAGTGCCGGCCTTACAGGTATTCAAGCAGCATCCCAAGCAATTGATCAGCATTATTGTGGCACGTGCGGCAGAGAATGCATGGTTTTATATTGCCTCTACCTTTACCTTGGCCTATACCACCACACAACTGGGCATTGCCAGACAGGAAATTTTATTTGCTACCATTTGCGGTGCCGCCGTGATTATGGTGATGACGCCGTTATGTGGACATCTGTCTGATAAGGTTGGGCAGCGCAATATGTTCATGTTTGGTCTGTGTGTGCTGGCATTGTATTGTTATCCCTTCTTTAGCATGCTCAATAGCAAAGACCCGGTGCTGGTGTGGACGGCAATTGTATTGGCAATCGGTGTGGTCTTTCCGCTCATGTATGCACCGCAGGCACAATTGTTTGCACGGCAGTTTCCCGCAGAGATCCGTTATAGCGGTATCTCGATTTCGGTCCAGCTGGCAGGCGTCGTCGGTGGTGGTCTTGCACCGCTGATTGCGACCAAACTATTAAGCGTTGGTGGCGGCAGTCCTCATCTGATTATGATGTATATTGGCTGTATGGCGGTGATCGCGATTATCTCGACCACTTTTATGCCGCGGGATGGACTGCTGGCGGGGATGCAAACTGAGCGCAAGCAGACTATGAATGTGCCAACCAAGGCCACAGAATCGTCTTAGTGAAAAGAAATGAATCTGAAAAGGTGTTTCTCATCATTGGAAGCACCTTTTTGTTTGAAAGATTTAAAAGGTTCCACGTGGAGCATCAAATATTTAGATATAAAAAGTGGGTTGATTTTTAAGCTTTGTTGCAAAGTGTATTTATTGGAGCTTATTTAAATTGAAATGCGCTAGTATTTTGAGTAAGTCCATAACACAGGAAGAATGATCAGAATGAATACGGTTGCTGAATGGGTTAAACAGGCAAAATCAGAGATTGAAAATCTAAGCCCAGATCAAGTTGAACAAGAGTTGGCCTCAGGACAGGCAATTCTGGTTGATGTGCGAGACGCAGAAGAGCGTGTTGTTGGAACAATACCAAGCGCGTTGCATATCACTCGTGGCACTCTAGAATTCGCTGCTGATCCGGGTAGTCCGATGTATCGGTCTGAATTACAACCGAATACCAGAACCATTCTACATTGTGCAGGTGGTGGATGTTCGGCCTTAGCGGTGAAGACTTTACAGGCTCTGGGCTATCGTAATGTAGCGCATTTAGAGGGTGGTTTTAAAGCATGGGTCGAGGCGAATAAACCCGTGCTTTAATGAGTGTATAGGAGACATCAGCTAAAAGGGATTTGATTGATTTTCAGAAACAAGCAGATGACATTCCAGATCAGTTCAAAGCGGAAAAGATAATGAGTTTGCAAGTAGAAATCAAAGGTAATAGATAATTACCCACTTCGACTGGTATAACAAGTTTTTGACTGGCCAATATAATTTAATAAAGAAATGAGGCAGAAAGTTATGGAAAATTTTTTCAAATGATAGCGATCTATCATGGCTATTTACAGATTTAGCAAAGAACCATGAAAAAGTAGCCTAAGTCGTAGACTCATATGCTTAAAGTTTACAAGTCGCCTTATCAACGGATTTGGTAAACAACAATTTCCCATTTTTATCTATATACTTGTAGTCAATAACAACACCTAATACGACATAAGCTCTATAGAACTCACAGTTATCAGTCTGTTGAGCTAAAGTGTAGTATTTTTCAGGATGTTGAACATCAATTTCATTTACTGTTTTATAGATTGCTTGATAAGTATACGTTAGATGCAATTTATCCTGTTTAATATTTACTAAATTAAGATCCGGGTTAACTTGATAAGGAATTTTAGCCTTCTCTATGGCAATTGTTTCCGTAATATTTTTTTCTATAAGCGCTTTAGCATTCAGAACGTCCATATAAAATTTTACAGCTAGTCCAATGAAAATTACAGAAGCAGCTAGAATAACGATTGCTTTGAAAGAAAAATTTTTTTGTTTTAAAGTGGTATTCATTTTTTATCTTGGTAAGCTGTTGATATTAATGGATATAAATAGGGTTGAATTTGACAATATGGGGGTGTTTGTATGCATCTATTTCATAAGAATGTTAACTAGAAATAATAAAAGAGAAATAAGGCTTAGATGAATTTATTTCACTCTTCCGTATACCGCCGCATTCGATCAAGAATCAGCAATACAAATTGCTTTTAACTTGCCTAAGTAAGATGTCATTTAATATACCTTAGCTCGTATTAAAGAGATTGAATGTTAAACAACTGTTTTTTTAATACGGTGAATTAAATAATGAATAAGAGCACCAAATTGGAGTGTTATTAGCATAGAAAAAAAGCTAAAAAAGATACTCGTAATGTCTTTATTTCCTCTTACACTACTAGATAGCACTAGAATGAGTGAAAGAATGAGTGAGACATAAAGAGAATTTTTATATTTATTTTCAGTTGCTTTAGCTGTGAAAATATAGCCTGAAATAATGAGTGCGAATACTCCAAATAAAGCGATGAATAAAGGATTCATTGTGTGGAGAGTATAGCTTGCAGTTAAAGCAATTAACATCGTTATCGTGCATACAGCTAAGAGTATAGCGAAACAATAGAAAAAATATTTTATAGTCATATTTAGTTTTCTATAAACTTTGAATTTAATAATTATAAGCAAAAAATTAAAGAAAATGAATATAAATAACAGATATATTGAACCGCAAGAAATTTTAACAGATACTGTGTTAAGTGCAGTTAATAATACCTCTTAAAGCTGTAGATGAATACAGAATTGAATGTGAAGAGGTTGGCGGTATAAAAACAGTCTATGATAGTTCATGTAAAGCTTAGTTAAGACTTCATTATGCTATAGAAATTATAGCTTCCCGCTAACCTGCCATAAAGTAAGCTTCAATTAGAGTCTCCATACTGACTAGCCACATAAAAACGAATTAAGAATTGAATATCAATAATATAAAAATAGGTAATATAGAAGAATAGAAGGCAGAATTCTGAATACAGCAATACTAGATATAGTTGACTTTGTCGAAGGTGCTGACATAACAATTGTGACAAAGAAACTGAAAATGATTGTGCAGAAAAAAGCCCTCATCTTTCGATAAGGGCCTTTTAAATTTGGAGCGGGAAACGAGACTCGAACTCGCGACCCCAACCTTGGCAAGGTTATGCTCTACCAACTGAGCTATTCCCGCATATTGAGCAGTTTTTACTAAAACTTACACTTAAAAAAACCAATCTGGAGCGGGAAACGAGACTCGAACTCGCGACCCCAACCTTGGCAAGGTTATGCTCTACCAACTGAGCTATTCCCGCGTGCCAGCTATAATACATTAAGCAAAATAAGGGTCAATAACTTTATGCAAAGAAATTGTTTAATTGCATAAAATAAAAGCATTTTCATTCAAAAGTAGCCTAAAAAGCAAAAAAATGGATAAAAGTTTCGCTTCAAGAGAGGTCATGTATACTAATGAACTATCTCAATCTGACCGGACAGCCTGACTCATGAATTTAGAACAACAGTTGATTGAACGTTTACAAACACTGGCACCCACTCATCTCGAAGTGATTAATGAGTCAGCAGGACATGGTGGTTATTTCCCAGGGAAAGAATCACATTTTAAAGTGATTGTGGTCAGTGATGAATTCCAAGGCTTACGTCTGGTACAGCGTCATCAAAAGATTTATGCCGTTGCTGCCGAGCTAATGAGCCCGGGTCGTATCCATGCGCTGGCGATTCATGCCTATATCCCGAGTGAATGGCAAGGTGAAGCACCTGCCAGTCCTGACTGTGCACATGCACCAAAAGCTTAAGGACGGATCATGGACCTACATCTCATCACGAAAATGCTGCATCTGCTTGCAATGAGCCTGTTGATTATTGCTTTTGTATTACGCGGTTCGACCTTATTTGTGGGTATACAGGATCAGCAGCCTAATCTAAAGGCCCGTAAAGCGATGGTTGGCTTACAGCATTTATCGTTGACCCTGATTATTGTTACGGGTGTGATCTTGCTGGCGATGAAGAACTTTGATGTACAGCCGTGGTTCTATGCCAAAGTGATCCTGTTCTTTGTGCTGTGGTCGTCATTGATTAAAACCTATAAGCAAGACAGCAGTATCTTGCTGGAACAACGCCGTGCAGGGTTGCTGATTGGTACAGTGGCCCTAGTCGGAATTCTCGGTCTTGTGATGATTAAACCAGTTTTTGCCTGATTGTTGGACATTGTATTTAGAAATTGTTTTTGCACTAGGTTAAACTGCGTGCAGTTTAAAAAAAACAGGGTAGAGGGAAATCATGTTAACGCGTGTGGTGTTTAACCAGAAAGGTGGTGTGGGGAAATCGAGTATTACTGTTAATCTGGCTGCAATTAGTGCAAAACAGGGCCTGAGAACACTGGTCATTGATCTTGATCCACAAGCAAACTCAAGCCAGTACTTGTTAGGTGAGGATGCGACCTATTCGGCGGACAAAGCCGCGTTAGAACCCAATATTGAAAATTTCTTTGATGATGTTTTAGGCCAGACCCAGCAAAAAGGGCTGATTGGCAATGCCATTGGTTCGATTTTAAAAGCACCTCGTGGCAAGGGGCTGGACAGCTATGTGCATCGCTCATCATTCGAGAATCTGGATGTCATTCCGGCCAGCCCAAGTCTGGGTAGCTTAGAGCATGCACTGGAAAGTAAACACAAAATCTATAAATTGCGTGATTCGATTCAGTCACTCAGCGCACGCTATGACCGGATCTTTATTGATACGCCGCCTGCCTTTAACTTCTTTACCTTATCTGCGCTGATCTCAGCAGACCGGGTGCTGATTCCATTTGATTGTGATGTGTTCTCCAAGCGTGCGTTACAAACTTTGATTGAAAATGTGCTCGAAACCCAAGATGATCATAATGATCGCCTTGAGATTGAGGGAATTGTGGTCAACCAGTTCCAGTCTCAGGCAAAGTTACCTCGAGAAGTGGTTCAACAACTCAAAGATGAAGGTTTGCCTGTGCTGGATAGCATGTTGCCGCCATCGATCTTGATGAAAGAATCGCATCAAAAGAATTTACCATTGGTTCATCTGGCATCTGAACACAAGTTGACGCTTGCGTATGTCACCCTGTTCAATGAGATTGAATCGAAGCAATAAGAGAACATTATGAAACGTTTATATTGGATGCCTGTTCTGGCGGCAAGTATGCTTTTGGGTGCTTGTGCATCAACGGTTAAGCCAGCTTATGTTTCACCGACGCAATATCAGGGCTTGAACTGTCAGCAATTACAGGCCGAGTACAACCGTATTCAACTCTATATTGAAAACGGAGTTCAAACACCAAAACGTACCGGCATGGGCGTGGGGGTAGGACTCGGTGGTGGCTGGGGCCGTGGTGGTTGGGGCTTCGGTCCATCCATTTCTGTCAACATGGGCCAGTCGATGAATACCAAGAATACCGAACTCGCCAATGTGCTGGGACAGCAAGATGCGATCGTGCAGGCAGCCAAGTTTAAAGGTTGCCCGATTATCGTAAAACAGCGTCCGAAATCTTAATTTCTACCCGTTTATCACCATAATTCGTTATGGTGATAAATAACTAAATTATCGCAAAATGTTTCAAAAAATAATCATAAAAATCAATTTTTTAAAAAATTATCTCGTCTAAATTCCGCTATTTACCCTGCTGTTTTTATTACCGAAATTTGTATTTTTGCCCTAAATTCGTTTAAGGTGGCGCCCATGTATAGTCGTTCGGTATGTGTATGATTGAGAGTTGGTTTTTTGTTTTGGCGATGTTGGCAGTGTTACTGATTCCAGGTCCGACCAACGCTTTACTTGCCAGTGCAACCCACCAACAAGGTGTACCCAAAACTATCAAATTTATTCCAATCGAATGGTTGGGATATATGTACGGTATCAGTTTATGGGCACTGTTGATTCATCTTTTTGATCCGATCTGGCCTGCACTGGGTGCGATTTTACATACCGCAAGTTTGCTTTATGTGCTCTGGATGGCTTTTCATCTCTGGAAAAGTTCACATTTGCAAAAACATGATCAGCATCATCCGCATATCCGCAAGCGACAGTTGTTCATGTCGACCTTAAAAAATCCGAAAACGGTGTTGTTGGCATCAGGCATTTTCCCTAGTGAAACCTGGAATTCAATCGAAAATGCGCTCATGGTATTTGCGGTGTTTAGCCTGATTCTTTTACCGGTCAGTATTTTCTGGATGATCTTCGGACGTGCATTAATGGCGGGAAGTCTGATTGGAATTAAAGCCGATCATTTATATAAAGGATCGGCTGTGTTATTGCTGATTTGTATGTTACCGATGATCTTTCGCCTGTTTTAAAGCGGCTATCAATTATTGACCTTTACGGTTACTGAGTTTCTGACGAATAAAACCAATCACACCCGGTAATACACTGATAATAATGATACCGAAAATCAGGTGCGTGAAATTATCCTTCACAATGGGCATGTTGCCGAATAAATAACCCAATGTAATAAACGATGCAATCCAGCAGAACGCACCAATCACGTTATAGGTCAGGAAGAACTTATAGTTCATGCTGCCTGCACCGGCAACAAAAGGTGCAAAAGTACGGGCAAAAGGCACAAAACGGGCGAAAATAATGGTTTTACCGCCATGACGTGCAAAGAAATGCTGGGTTTTGATCAGATGCTGTTTATTGATAAAGCGCGAATTGGTTTCAAAGACCCGCGGACCAATATAACGTCCAATATGATAATTTACGGTATCGCCGAGTACGGCAGCAATAAATAATAAAATACCGAGTACCCATGGATCCATGGCACCTGTTGAAGCGGCGAGTGCCCCTGCTGCAAATAACAGGCTGTCACCGGGTAGAAATGGCATCACCACCAGACCGGTTTCAACAAAGATAATTAAAAACAGGATGGCATAAATCCACACGCCATAATTGGTAATAAATTCTAAAAGGTGTTCGTCAACGTGCAGAATAAAATCAATGAGTTCCATGAAGATGTTAACACTGTAAATGTGAGCTAAATCCTAGCAGTGCCTCTATAGAATGTCAGTATAAAAAGCAAATTAATTGGTAACTTTGCAGGGGACTGAGGGGAGGGAGCACATTCAGATCATGTTTTTATTGTTGCAAATAAAGAACGATATGTTAAATAATTTGGTATTTATTGCATAATTAAAGATACATAAACTTGCTAACATGTTAAAAAACAAACCGTATGGGATCAACCATGTTTAATCCGAATGTTGTTGTAAAAAATATCGTAACGCAAACTGGCGTAGCAAATGGTGTTATTTTGGTAGCACGTTTATTGCTCGCTTATATCTTTCTTGTGGCTGGCTGGGGCAAGATTGTCGGCTATGCAGGCACCGCTGGCTATATGGAATCAATGGGTGTTCCGGGTGCTCTATTACCCTTAGTGATTCTGGTTGAGTTTGGTGGTGGCTTGGCCTTACTATTTGGCTTCCAGACCCGCTTTGCATCATTGGGCTTAGGTATCTTTAGCATTCTCACTGCATTCATCTTCCATGGTGGACCAGATGATGCGATTAACTTTATGAAGAACTTTGCAATGGCAGGTGGTTTCTTCGCGTTAATGCTGTATGGCGCAGGCCGTTTCAGTCTGGACCATCTCATCGAAAAATAATCAAAAAATCCTAAAGCCCGCGCTGAGACGCGGGCTTTATTTTGTCCGTACATAAAGTTCACGCTTGATTACAAACTTAAGCCGACATGTACCTCTATTTCTGTTTAGATCATAAGTCTTGAGAATAAAACAGGAGATGACATGAAAAAATTCATCGCAAGTTGCGGGATTGTGATTTTAGCGGGACTATCAACCACGAGCTGGGCAGGTAAAGATGACCACGTGATTGTGCAGGAAGCGGCAAAGAATGTGGTAACGGTCAGCCAGGTGGCAAAACTTGCCGATGAAACCGGCATTACGCTCACGGGTCAGATCACCAAACAATTAAAAGGTGATCATTATGAGTTTAAAGACAAGAGCGGGACTATTGGAGTCGAAATCGATGATGACATCTGGCGTCAGGCCCAGCTCAAAGTCGGTGATCATGTCCGTTTGGTTGGCGAAGTCGATACGCATCGTTATAAGCCGACCGATATTGAAGTGGTCAAAATTGAAAAACTTGCCCATTAATTAAAAAAGGAAGCCTAAGCTTCCTTTTTTAATATCTTTCATTACCTTAAAGCATAAAGTGAATCTGCATTTCCCCAACCAGAAAACCCAGTACCGCACCAACAATAATCAAAGACCATTCATCTTCTTTAAAGGCCGGACGTAGCATGCCTTCAAACTCTTCCGGACTGAGCTTCTGCATGCGCTCAACCAGAGTATTACGCACGTTCATGGCATCTTCAGCATAAGATTCCACGTAGCGCATGGTGTCTGGAAGCTGTTTTAAAATCCGCTCCGCCACATCTGCTTTCAGGTTTTGATATTTTTCACCGCCAATGGCGTAGACCACTAGTGGGCGAACAATACCGGCCTGTAAATCAATTTCCTGTTTGACCTGACGGCTGACCAGTTCGATGACCTTGTCTGAATGAGTGCCGGAAAACAGCTCTTCCATCATGTTACGTGAGGTGAGAAGCTGTTTTGAAATCAGGGCTGCATAATCAGCCGCCACTTCATTCTGACGTTTAATAAATAAACCTTGCCAGGTATAGCCCATAATCTTTTTCGGATATAAAGGGCGGAACATCATTTGCAGCGCCATCCAGTCACTAAAGAAACCGACAAAGCCGCCAAACATCGGCAACATCCATGGATATTTACCTTGCGTGACGATCCAGCACAGCATCTGCACCACACCAATCGCGAAACCAAATACAAAACCGACATTACTAAAGAACTTGAATTCCTGTTTGCCGACTTTTTTAAAGATTTCATTCAGCAGGCGTTTATCTTTGAGCAGGTTGTTGACCACCATATGCTTGATATCGAAATACTTGGCCACATCTTTCTGAACTTCGCTCATGATGTGTTCAACAATTTCCGGGGCTTTGGCCTGAACCCGCTTGATCAGTCGCTGACGGGCAAACTCTGGCATACCTTCCCATAAACCCGGCTGATATTGCTGCGCGACTTCTCGGGTAATATCTTCGGCAGCCGCCATTAACGGCTTTTCGATTTCCTGAGCAATCCGTTTGGGGTCGAGTCTGGCAAAGATTTCTTCAGGTTTGATGAGCTTGGAGGTCATCAGCTCAACGGCTGTGGTTGCCATTTTCTCAGCTTTGCGCGGCACGATCCCTTGCCATCCGAGTGGAAGTCCAAATAATCTCAACCCTTTAAATTCGAGGGGAGAAAACATCATTTGAATGGCAATGACTTTGGTCACATAACCAATAAAGCCGCTGATAAAGGGGATGGAAATATATAGCCAGAAATTTTGGTGAAAATCCGCAATCATTTCTTGAAACATTATTTTATTGGTCCTTCAAGTCCTAATTGTTGCTCGTAGTCGGGCAAGCGCTAGATGATAGTAAAATGTTTTAGGACCTTGGTGATTTACCAAGACCTTGTGATGCTTAATTACCTTTTTATTTTTCCTTTCATTCAGGACATCACAATCGCATAAAAAGGCAATGCTGCTGTCGATTGAATACCTGTCCGTGGTAATCCCTATTTCGAGTCATCATCTTAGCACCAATTTTTGTTTTGTGTTGAGCAGAATAGGCAAGAATTGTTGATTTAACTCTCCTTATTTCGGAGGTATTTATGGAATTTTACTTTAAATTTCAGTGCCGATTTTCAGGTCCAATTAAAAAACAAGATAGATGATGAATTGCGGTGCGTCAAAGCGTGAAAAATGTTAGAATGTGGCGCTTAATTCATTTGCCTTTAAGATGAACCATGACGACCAATACTCAAATTACTGAAGATCGTATCCTTATTCTGGATTTCGGCTCTCAATATAGCCAGCTCATTGCACGTCGTGTACGTGAAGCGGGTGTCTATTCTGAAATGTATGCATTCGATATGTCTGAAGAAGACATTCGTGCGTTTAATCCGAACGGGATTATTTTATCAGGTGGCCCTGAGAGCGTACATGAAGAGGGAAGCCCACGCGCACCGCAAGTTGTATTTGAATTAGGCGTACCGGTATTGGGTATTTGCTATGGTTTACAAACCATGTCTGAGCAACTTGGCGGTAAGGTAGAGCCAGGCACAGTACATGAGTTTGGTTATGCGGAAGTTGATATTCTGGTCCGTGATAAATTGATCGGTAACTTGCAAGATCGCGAAAACCAGCTCCATGTCTGGATGAGTCATGGCGATAAAGTCAGTGCGATTCCGGAAGGCTTCCAGGTGACTGCAAGCACGCCAAGCTGTCCATTTGCTGCAGTAAGTGATGAAGCACGTCGTTTCTATGGCGTTCAGTTCCACCCAGAAGTGACTCACACCGCTAAAGGCGCTGAATTACTGTCTAACTTTGTTCATCAGATTTGTGGTTGCCGCGGTCTGTGGACTCCTGAGCACATTATCGATTTACGTGTAGAACAGTTACGTGAACAAATCGGTGATGAAAAAGTTCTGTTAGGTTTATCTGGTGGCGTAGATTCATCAGTGGTTGCTGCGCTATTGCATAAAGCCATTGGCGATCAGTTAACTTGCGTATTTGTAGACAATGGTTTACTTCGTTTAAACGAAGGTGATCAAGTGATGCAAATGTTTGCAGACAACATGGGCATCCGTGTAATCCGTGCACAGGCTGAACAACGGTTCTTGTCGGCATTGGCAGGTGAAGTTGATCCTGAGAAAAAACGTAAAATCATTGGTCGTGAATTTATCGAAGTCTTTGCTGAAGAAGCGCGTAAACTGGATGGCGTGAAATTCCTGGCGCAAGGTACGATTTACCCAGACGTGATCGAATCTGCTGCAAGCAAGCAAGGTAAGGCACACGTGATCAAATCACACCACAACGTGGGTGGTTTACCAGAAGATCTGGCCTTTGATCTGGTTGAGCCATTACGTGACCTGTTCAAAGATGAAGTCCGTAAATTAGGTACCACGCTTGGTTTACCGCATAGCATGATTTACCGTCATCCATTCCCGGGTCCAGGTTTGGGCGTGCGTATTTTGGGTGAAGTGAAGAAAGAATATGCTGACATTCTTCGTCTTGCAGATGACATCTTTATGCAAGAACTGCGTGACAGCGGCTGGTACGACAAAACTGCTCAAGCATTTGCAGTCTTCCAACCGGTGAAATCAGTCGGTGTTGTCGGTGATGGCCGTCGTTATGCATGGGTGATTGCACTTCGTGCGGTTGAAACCGTTGACTTCATGACTGCGCGTTTTGCCCACTTGCCATACGAGCTGGTTGACAAAATCTCGACCCGTATCATGAACGAAATTAAAGATGTTTCACGTGTTGTCTATGACGTGTCATCTAAACCACCAGCTACGATTGAGTGGGAATAATGAAATGAAAAGGCAGGATGAACATCCTGCCTTTTTTTATGCGATTAACAAAGAGGTAAAGCATGTCCGAAATCTTGCAACTGGAACAGTTAACAGGATATTTACAGCAGCTTTTGGGTGAATCCCTCTTTGCCATTTATCTGTATGGATCAGCTGTTGATGGCGGGCTAGGTCCAGAAAGTGATCTGGATGTTCTGGTTGTGCTGAGTCAAGCAATCACACTTCCGCAACGACAGCAACTGGCAGAAACCTTATTACAAATTTCGCACCCGATTGGTGCTGCACATCGTGCACTTGAAGTCACCATCATACGCAAAGACCATATTCTTTCGGGAAGTTATCCTCTCAGCTACGAACTACAGTTTGGGGAATGGTTGCGGGATGAGTTAAGTCAAGGCGATATACTTAGCGAACATGCAGACCCAGATCTGAGTATTTTGCTGAAGAAAGCGCAAATGCATCACCAAACCTTGTTTGGGCCAGATCTAAATTCTTGGTCGGTTATGATTCCGGATCAGCAACTCTGGCAGGCGATGGCAGACACCTATCCATCGATAGTGGCGCATTGGGATGAAGATGCGGATGAGCGTAACCAGATTTTGGCCTTATGCCGTATTTATTTTAGTTTGGTGACGAATGAGATTGCACCTAAAGATCAGGCTGCGCAATGGGTGATTGCTCAGTTACAACCGCAACATCAGCCTGTTTTGCAACGAATGGTGCAAGAATATAAAGGTGGGATTGAAAAGCAAAACTGGCAACAACAGCATCATGCTTTACAACCTGTTGTTGATTTCCTGACTTCAAAAATTGATGAACAGTTTAGACAGAGAGGCTTATTAAGGATTGATGAGTAAAGAAGTTATTTGCAATTTCTTAATCAAATTCATTCTAGCAAAAGCACCAAAGTGCTCTTTTTCTATTTTGAAAAATCATCTATTTCTCATTTTATATAATTTAAAATATATCCAACTTGCTGAAACAGGAGCTTGATGATTAATCAACGATTAACAATTTAGCTCCTTTTGAAGTAAAAGACTGATGAGGTTCTGAATGATCACCCACTTGATAACTCATGCCTGAGGTTAAAATAAATTTCCTTTCATCTTTTAACCTGCTTTCTAACTCGCCTTCTAAACAGAATAAGATATGACCTTTTTCACACCAATGATCAGCTAAATAATTAGCAGAATACTCAACGATTCTTACTCTAATTTTATTGCCCTCTTCACCAAAATATTGTGTTCTCCAATATGCTATTCCTGTTTCACCATAATGCTCTGTTTTTTCTATTTGAGTCCAATCGGTTATTTGAAATGGGAAAGGTGCAATATTCATATCATTTTTACTCCATACATTTAATTATTTTTACAGCAATGATCAAAATAGTTCAAATCGTTCTATTCAGTCTAAAAGCTAAAATAATTTATTAGATATCAAAATCTTAAAAATTAAAGATATATCTTAACTTGCTATAAGATATATTAAGATATATCTTGGTATGCATAAATTAAGCAATCCGAGAACAATAAAGATGAAACAGGCATCAGCTCATCACGACAGCCAAGGTGATCTTCAGCATACAGAGCAGCATCGCTCAGGCCGCCGTGGACGCCTTTTTGAATCAGGCCGCATGAAACTTTTGGTCCTGCATCTCATTCAGCAAAGTCCAAAGCATGGCTATGAAATCATTAAAGAAATTAGTGATCTGGTCGGCGATGGCTATTCACCCAGTGCAGGGACTATCTATCCCACCCTGACAGCTTTGGAAGAGATGAATTGCATCTCGTTGCTTGATGCTGAACGTAAGCAATATCAGATTACCGACTATGGCGACAGCTATTTAAAAGAGCAGCAAGACATGCTGTTGGCACTTCTACAAAAGCTGCGACTAAGACGTGAAATTCACAATAATGACCAGCTGATAGATATTCACCGTGCCATGGAAAATCTCAAAACCGCATTACGTTTAAAACTGAATATCGCGAACTTAAAGCCCGAGCAAATTCACCAGATTGCAGAGCAGATCGATCAGGCCGCGATTGCCATTGGGCGGCTATAGACGGGAATGAAAGCTGTTAGGGCGACAGCAGAAAATCAAACAGATGCAATTGCTGCGTTCATTAAAAATTGTATTTAACCCATATCAGGTTGGCCTGATGCAGGTCGAAATTAAGAAGAGTGCCTAAGTATTCTGGAGTAGAACGATGAAACAACATCAATATCATGTGACTGTACAACACTTAAAAGATAACAAAGGACAGGCATCGACCTATACCGAACGTCTGGAATTTTATACTGGCAATCATGATGACATTTTCGAGATTGTTGAGCGTTTAAAGAAGGGTGAGTTTTTTGATGACGAAACCACCAAATCATTTGCAGTGGGTTTAAAGCTGTTTAGTGAAGTCATGCTGGAACATCGTGATCATCCACTCTTTGAAGATTTCTGGCCGCAGTTTGGTCAGTTTATGAAGCATCTTAAACAGCAAGTGAAGAAATAGAGATGAAACTGTACACCTCGAACAATCTGATTTTATGGAAGCGCGTTTAACATGCAGGAATTGAAAATAACCCCACGCCTGATCAGTAAATTGCCTGCCAAATATGCGGCCTGGATTTTGCCGCTGATTTTATCTTTTTTAATGAGTGGAGCACTGTCGTTTGTGAATATGTGGATGAGCCTAGGGTTTATTCCAGAATTTCTGCATAAATGGTCAGCGACATGGATGTTTTCTTGGTTGATTGCTTATCCGTTGGTGCTGGTTTTACTGCCATTGGTTCGGCGTCTAACGGCTTTGATTGTCGACATGCAGCCTAAATAATCGTTGATTGGCTCAGTGCTAAAGATAAGCTTTTATACCATCTGGGACTAAGATTGTCTCATGCATGACACTCTGCGTATTACCAAAAGACTATATTGAATGGGGGCGGTATTGTTAAGATCAATAAAACGACTCATTGCAATGGCATAGGTAGAAGAGAGCAATATCATGAGCAATAATAACGAATACGATATTTCTGATTCAAAAGACTGTGAAACGTATATCAATCAATTTATTCAGGAATTTACCATTCGCTCGGCTGAAATTGGCAAAGGAACCGTGATTAAGCGGGCTTTACCGAGCCGCCAGAAGCGCTTGGTGGGTGCGTGGTGTTTCCTTGATCATGCTGGGCCAGTCAGTTTTCCGGCGGGCGATGGTCTGGATGTAGGACCACATCCGCATATCGGTTTGCAGACCTTTACCTGGATGATTGAAGGCACCATGATGCATACCGACAGTCTGGGTTCAAAACAGTTGATTCGTCCTAAACAGGTGAACCTGATGACTGCCGGTCGCGGTATTTCGCATACTGAAGTGGCGCCTGATAGCGAAACCAAAATGCATGCGGCGCAGCTCTGGATTGCCTTGCCTGATGATAAGCTGAATATGGACCCTAAGTTTGAGCATTACCCGGAATTGCCAATGGTCAGCAAGGATCAGGTTGAGTTTACCGTGCTGGTCGGTGACTTTCTGGATACCACCTCACCTGTGCAGGTGCATACCCCTTTGGTCGGTGTTGATTTAACTGCACAAGCCGATACCAAAACCCGTATTCCATTGAATCCAAAATTTGAATATGCCTTTATGGCTTTAGAAGGCACAGCGCGTGTGAATGGACATGAACTCACGGCTGATAACATGGTGGTGCTGGAAACTGGATTGACCGAAATTGAGGTCGAGTTAAGCCAAGGCCATCGCTTGCTATTAATTGGTGGTGAACCGTTCGAGTCGCCAATCCTGCTGTGGTGGAACTTTGTAGGTCGTACCATGCAAGACTTGCAGCAAGCTCGTGAGGACTGGATCAATCATGATGCACGTTTTGGTGAAATTCCTGATTATCAAGGCAAGCGCTTAGAAGCGCCGGTATTACCCGACCAGATGAGGGCGTCAAAATGAGCATCATTGCCAGCAGCAAAGTGTTGACTTTGCCTGAACCGTGGAAAGGTGAGGTCAGTAGCGGCACACATCAGTTTCTTACCGATAAGCCCGAACAGTTTGGTGGACATGATACAGGCCCGGCGCCGTATGATTTCCTGACGGCCAGTCTGGCCTCATGTACCATGATCACCTTGCGTATGTATGCGCAGCATAAGGGAATCGATCTGGGTGAATTTACAGTTGAGGTTGATTTTCATACCAATCGCGAGCAGCAGGAGCGTATTGAACGCCGAGTTGTATTCCGGCAACCTGTGTCACAGGACTTGCAAGAAAAACTTCTCAATGTCTGTAGTAAAACCCCGGTGACTAAAACTTTGTTACGTAGTTTAGACATTCACACCATGATTCTTTAAGACTAAAGTGCTATTGTGCTTGGGCAAAACATAATTCTAAGTGCAGTTGTGAGAGGGATCTGAAATCGCAATTACACAGCAAAAAAGCAGGCACAAAAATGATTACCTTACATTATCTACAATGCTCACGTTCGTTTCGTATCCTGTGGGCATTAGAAGAACTTGGGATGGACTATCAGGTTGAGTATTATCAAAGGCTGCCGAGTTATGGGGCACCAGAGAGTCTCAAGAATATTCATCCTTTAGGTAAAGCACCGATTCTGGTAGATGATGACGAGGTGATTGTAGAGTCTGCCGTGATTCTGGATTATTTACAACAACAGTATGATTCTGAAAAACAATTCAAGCCAACATCCGACAAAGACCAGCGGCAGTATGCTTACTGGATGCACTATGCTGAAGGTTCTTTAATGCCATTGCTGGTGATGACCTTGGTGATGAATAGTGTTAGCAAGCATGTACCCTGGGTAATTCGTCCGATTGCAGAGAAAATTACCGGTGGGGTAAAAGCCAGTTTTGTTCGTCCACGGGTAAAAGAACATATTCTGTATCTTGAGCAATATTTATCAGAACATGATTATTTTGCGGGTGACTTTTCTTTTGCGGATATTCAAATGGCCTTTCCACTGATTGCGATTCAAAATCGCTTGCATGGCAAGTACCCGAATATTCAGGCTTTTGTGCAACGTGTTCAGCAACGTTCTGCTTTTCAAAGGGCGGAGCAGAAAAGCTTGCATTCGCAGTGCACCTAAAATTGAAGATTAAAAAAGGGGAATACATTGCTCCCCTTTTTTAATCGGTATCTGATTAGCGTTTGATCACAATCGAATCAATGCCACTATGTTGTAAGGTTTGTTGCGCTGCAAGTGCTGAGTCCTGGCTATCATAAGGGCCAGAGAATACACGATACCAGGTCTGACCATTTTCCACACTTTTCACCACATCTGCAGATAAGCCATTCAAGATAATTTCGGCACGACGTGCATCGGCACTGTCAGGATCAGGATAGCTGCGGACTTGTAAAATATAAGTTGCGTGTGCCGGTGCAAACGGTTCAGTTGGGGTGAGGCCTGCTGGATCTTCTGCTGCTGGGGCTTCAGGCTTTGGCGATTCAATGATCACCACATTCCCTTGTTGTTTGGTCTCAGGTACTGCCTGTTCAGGAATTGGAGTCACTTGCTGTTGAGGCAGCAAATCATAGAAACGGTAATCTTTATTGGTGTTTTCTTCTTGGTAATGCTCGGAAGTGACCTGATTTTTGGTCGGGACAGGTTGCCAAGGCTGCCAAAGCATCAGCATCACAGCTACGCATAGGATCGCAAGAATAGCGACAAGCATTCCTAACCACTTCGGAATGAGTGGTTTTTTAGGCTTGTTTGATCGTTCAGATACACCACGTTGCGTTTTTCCAAACACCGGAAATTCCTCTTGATCCTATTAGTTTATTTGTAACTTGAGTTTACTTAAAAACAAAGCATTATGTTTAAAAATAATGCTTTGTTTACCATATTGTTTAACAACGATGGCTTAAGTTTACATGGCTTTAAGCTTGGCTTTGCTGATTGCCGTTCACCTCAGGCATAGCCCTCCGTCTTGCGACGATGTGCAAAGCGATGCTTTGCTGTTTTACAGCCCACCTCAAGCATAGCTTTCGGTCTTGCAGCCATGTGTGAAGCTTCGCTTCACTTTATTACATGGCTTCAGGAGCGGATACACCGAGCAATTCTAAGCCATTGCGTAATACTTGCTGGACGTTGATTGAAAGCAACAAACGCGCTTGTGTCAGTGCCACATCATCGCCTAATACTTTATGTTCATTGTACCAAGCATGGAATAGGGCAGCTAACTCTTTGAGGTAGTTACCAATCTGATGCGGTTCGTAGGCATTGGCTGCACGCACCAGAATATCAGGATAAGCAGCAAGTTTAGACAAGATCTCAGTTTCAGCATCGAGCTCTAAACGGTTGGCATGTTCGCGTGCTGCGCTGAGGTCGAAATTAAGACCAGTCGTCGCTGCTTTTTCTAACATACGGCAAATACGTGCATGCGCATATTGGATGTAATACACTGCATTATCTTTGCTTTGTGAAACGGCAAGGTCAAGGTCAAAGTCGATGTGCTGTTCAGATTTACGCATCACATAGTAGAAACGCGCGGCATCGTTACCCACTTCCTTACGCAAGTCACGTAAAGTCACGAACTGACCTGAACGCGATGACATTTGCACCATCTCGCCGCCACGCCATAAGCTCACGAACTGAACCAAAAGTACGGTGAGTTTCTTCGAGTCATAACCCATGGCATCAATGGCAGCTTTGACACGTGAGATATAACCGTGATGGTCAGAACCCCAGATATCAATCAGGTCGGTATAGCCACGTTGTAATTTATTCAGGTGGTAAGCAATATCAGAGGCGAAGTAAGTGGTTTGACCATTACGACGTTTGACCACACGGTCTTTTTCATCACCAAATTCGGTTGATTTAAACCAGATGTTGCCGTCTTTTTCGTAGAGGTAGCCACGTTGATCCAGTGTTGCAAGAGCTTCGTCAATCTTATCGGTCAATGAATCTTCGCTGAACCATTTGTCAAAGGTGACACCAAAGTCAGCCAGGTCATCTTTAATATCATCCAGAATGGCATGTAAGGCCGCTTGATGGAACACGCGATAAGCTGCACCCAAGTGTTGTTGCGAGTTCGCAATCAAACCATCAATATGCTTTTCTTTATCGCCTGAAAGCACAACTTTATTGCCTTCAGCATCAAGTTCTTCAGCATATTGCACATCTTCTGGTACATCTTTATAGATGTCGGCAACCGCACGAACGTGTGCATCGCCATCTTTATCAATAATTTCTTGTGCGATTTCTTTAACGTAGTCGCCTTGATACGCATTCTTCGGGAAAACCAGTGTTTGTCCGGTCAATTCTAAATAACGTAAATAAGTTGAAGTCGCCAAGATATCCATCTGACGGCCAGCATCGTTGACATAGTATTCGCGGTCAACTTTTGCACCCGTTGCTTCGAGTAAGTTCGCAACGGTCATGCCATACGCTGCACCACGACCATGGCCGACATGCAGGCTAGAGGTCGGGTTTGCCGATACAAATTCGACCTGAATTTTTTTAGTCGCGTTGGCCTGACTACGACCATAGGCATCTTTTTGTGCCTGAATCTGGTCGAGCACCGCATAGCGCTGGTCTGCATTTAAAAAGAAGTTAATAAAACCCGGACCTGCAATTTCTGCTTTGGTAATGTCTGCCACTTCTGGTAGTGCTGCCAGAATTTTTTCAGCCAGGTCACGTGGTTTCATGCCCGCGGCTTTAGAACCGATCATGGCAATATTTGAAGCAAAGTCTCCGTGACTTCGGTCTTTGGTACGGGTTAAATGGCTCGTGTTGGTCCAATCTGAAGGGAGTACACCTTGCTGTTGCAGGGTTTGTACCGCATGATCAAGAGCTGCTTGTATTGCCGTATTCATAGTTACCGAAAATAAATGTCGCGGAAAAACGTCAAATATAACAAATTTTGCAGGCTTAAGGGGAGAGTGATTTGGCAGGAATTGACTTATTCCGTTAAATCTTTTGTCAGTTCTTGTTTTTGTTGTTACAGGGTAGATGCTATATTATTGAATAACATAGCATCTTTCGATTTTTTAATCTGCTAAAATCTGTTCCAGCAATTCATCGCTTGGCGCAAAATAATAAGCGCCGTCGATTGCAGTGGTGAAATGCAACAAACGGTCATGGATGCCATCTCCGGCTGTTCCAAACATGCGTTTCAGCATTTCATCAATAATACTTAAATTATTGGTATACGCCACAAAGAAAAGTCCTTGTTCACCCTTGCCATCTCCATAAGGCAGGCTGTGGCGCAAGATTTCCATTTCTTCGCCTTCATCATCTTCCACCACGGTGCGTGCCACATGGGAGTTTTCCGGTTTGATGTCATCATCGAGTTCAATCGATTCCAGTTTGGTGCGACCAAATACATGTTCCTGTGCGTCGACTTTGAGCTGGCGCCATTTGACCAGATCATGGGTATAACGCTGGGCAAAGATAAAGCTGCCATCTGCAAATGCACCCGCTTGTTCAGGCAGTAAAGCCGCTTCAGCACGATCATCCGGAAATTGTGGATTCTCTGTTCCATCAATAAAGCCGGTCATGTCGCGACCGTCAAAGAAACGGAAGCAGGCACGCTCATCCAGCACTTCAACTTTATCCTGAATGCCGGTAAAGAAGGCCTGGCTCATGGCAAAGCAGATATCTGCACGGGCGCTGGCAATATGGATAAAGACATCAGCGGGCACCACCAGCATGTTAAATGCGCCACTTTGAGGGTCAAGTTGTTTAAAACCTGCAGGTGTTTGCGGGTGGAGTCGAGCCCAAAGTTCAGGACCAAATGCGATGGCTGTTTTAATCTGGTCATTCGGATGTTGAGTGATTAAACGGTCACGCGTAGAGAGTAGCGCTTCAATCTGTTGTTTTAATTCGGCAATGGTGAGGTCTTTTAAACGTAAAACAATAAAGCGTGCATGATCAGAAGGTAATGGAAGAATGACAGATTGCGCAGTCATTAAAATCTCCTTAGCTTTTAAGGGATAAAAAGAATAATTGTGCCTGATGTCGCTGCAGCTGAGTAGCATATTTGTGCAATTTTATTGCCTGTAATGTCATCCGGTCCTGCTTTAAATCGATATAATTTAGTTTTTATGAGTTGATACCATTGTTATGTCTGTGCAGGTCTGGTTTGCTTTTATGTTGGCGTGCTGGGTGATTAGCATTTCACCGGGCGCAGGTGCCATCGCTTCCATGTCGAGTGGTCTCAATTATGGCTTTCGGCATGGCTACTGGAATGCAATTGGTTTGCAAGTGGCATTGATTGTTCAATTCATGATTGTGGCTGCAGGGGTAGGGGTGCTGTTTGCAACCACACCCTGGGCGTTTCAGGCGGTAAAATGGTTTGGCGTGGCTTATCTGGTGTATCTGGCATATAAACAGTGGACTGCACCGATTCAAACCATTGAGATTGAGCAGGAACAATATCAATCCGCTTTCGCCTTAATCATGAAAGGTTTTGTGGTGAACATGAGTAACCCTAAAGCGATTGTGTTTTTGCTTGCGGTGTTGCCACAGTTTCTGGATTTGAGCCGACCGCAATGGTTACAGTACCTTATCATGGCCATTACCATGGTAAGCATCGACCTGATTGTGATGGCGGGTTATACCGGACTGGCATCGAAAGTTCTCAGATTACTGCGCTCACCAACACAACAAAAGTATTTAAATCGTGGGTTCGCCGTGATGTTTAGTGGTGCAGCACTCCTATTAAGTGCGATCCAACAATCAGGTTAACAGCCTGATTAGGCTGTTTGAGTCTGGCTTTTGAGTTTTTGCACAATGAAAATCGCGGCAAAGCACAACGACATACATAGCACAATGCTTAAGCCGGTGGAAATATTCAGGGCCGCACTCGACCAGAGACCGACGGTCACGCCGATCTGAGCCATTACAAAGGCCCAGATCACCATTTGTTTTGGAGAGTGGGCCAGCAGGCGAGCGCTTAATGCTGGAATCACCAATAGGGCGCCCATCAGTAAGGAGCCCACTGCACGTAACGCCAGAACGGTAAATAAAGCCAGTAATAACATAAAGATCAGGCGCTGCCAGTTGGCACTGATGCCTTCACTCATGGCAATATCGGGGTCAATCGCAATCTGGATCTGCGCTGACCATGAACGGTACAGCACGACCAATGCAGCTGCAATGACCACAGCGAACAACGGCAAGTCAGCCCATTCGATACTGAGCAGATCACCAAATAAATAGCTCAGCAACTCTGGGCGCAAGCTTGGCACCTGCTGGATCAACAGCAGGCCAGAACAGAGCAGGGTGGCAGAGCTTAAAGCCAGCAGTGCATCATTGGGCAGGCGCGAGTCATGCAATACCCATAAAATCGCTACCAATAAGCCTGCCAGAAAGGCCACACCGAGCCACAACGGTAAATTTAGGATGCCCGCAATCGCGACCCCAAGCAGGGTGCCATGGGCCATGGTGTCGGCAAAGAATGACATTCTGCGCCATAGCATCAGGCAGCCGAGTGGCGCGGTCAGGAACACCAGCAATGACCCCATGATCCAGGCGGGTAACAGGAGTTGTAACCATTCCATCATGGCTTAGACCTTTGGCTCAGGGTGAATATGGGGGCGTGGATCATGTGAGCAGGGCTCGGCATGGTCGCTGTGTCCGCAGTGATTGTGATGATGCTGATAGAACATCCGTTGAGTGCCAAAAATGGCCTGATACTCGGGATGTTGCTGAATGCTTTCAGGTAAACCGCTACAGCAAATATGTTTATTCAGACACACCACACGATGTGTACCCTGCATGACCCACTGTAAATCATGCGACACCATCAAGACGGCACAGCCATAGCGTTCTGGCAGACTGCGTACATATTCGTAGAGTTCCGCCTCAGACTGGATATCCAGACCTTGCATCGGTTCATCCAGTACCAGAATGTCAGGCTGGCGTAATAGCGCCCGTGCCAGTAAAACCCGTTGCCGTTCGCCACCAGAAAGCTGCTGTACTTTAGATGACTGTAATTTCAGGATACCCGTATCACGAATAATTTCTGCACGTAAACCTGCTTCGCAAATTTCCAGATCCAGTAAGTCCTGTACCCGTAAAGGCAGGCTGGCAGAAGGATTAAACTTTTGCGGAACGTAAGCCAGCTTTAATTTCTTTGAGAAATGTATTTTGCCTTTGGTCGGCGACATGATCCCGAGTAGCACTTTAATTAAAGTTGATTTACCTGCGCCATTGGGACCAATCAGCGTCACAATTTCTTTTGGATGCAGCGAAAAATCGACATTTCTTAAAATATCCCGTTCATCACGTTGAACCGAGATACCCTCCAGTTGAATAAGTGGAGTGCTTACTGAAGTGTGCTGCACTGATGACATTTTCCAGAAATTTCAATAATGCTATGTTGAGCAGAAAACTGGTCTGAGGCAGCAAGTTGATCCAGTTGTTGAATCAGTCCCTGCGCAGAAGCTTCTTTGACAGAATGGCATTCGGTGCAAATCAGAAATGCAGCCTGATGTCCTTCTCGCGGATGACAACAGGGAATATAGGCATTAATAGAGGTCAAACGGTGAATCAGACCTTTTTCCAATAAGAAGTCTAAAGTGCGGTACACCGTTGGCGGTGCAGCAGGGCGGTCGGCCTGGCCTTTTATCTTGGCCAATAAGTCATAGGCACCCATTGGTGCAGAGGCATTCAAAATGAGTTCAAGCACTTCTTTACGCAAAGGTGTCAGGCGTGCGCCAACCGCAGTACATAAAATCTCTGCTTCAGCAAGTCGCGCTTTAATATCGTGATGACCGTGCACACCATGTAAAGCATTGTCATGTTCGTGTGAACAAGAACTCATAGATTGACCTCATTATTTTTGTAGAGCCTATTGATTCTTCACTGGCACCTAATGGCTCGCTGATGTCTCAATAGCCCTATTATCATAACATGCAATTTAGGATAACTATCTATATAAGTGAAAGGCACGACGGATCGTGCGGCAAATCTGAAAATAGACATAGGTATTTTACAACTTTTGTTATATTATAACATGCTTCGCCAAACTGAGTAATCTTGTGATGTCCCGCCTAATCGTTCTCGTCTTGTTTTCAATGTTAAGCACATGGGGCTGGACACAAAGCTTGGTGGTTTCAACACATCCCATTTACCTGATTGCGAAAGAAGTCACGGAAGGGGTAGAAGAGCCGGTTCTTCTGCTAAAAGATCAAAGTGGTCACGATGTACAACTGACCCCGGCGCACCGTAAAGCAATTCAGGATGCCTCTTTGGTGATCTGGCTTGGCAAGTCGCACGAAGCACCACTGGAAAAGATGTTGAGTCACAACCGTAAAGCGATTGCCTTGCTGGACTCGGGGATCTTGACAGTGTTGCCGCAACGTAACCTGCGTGGCGCATCATTGGCCAATACTGTAGATAGCCATGTCTGGTTAGAACCGAACAATGCAGTGCGGATTGCTTTCTTTATCGCGACTTTGCGTTCACAGCAAAATCCGGAAAATAAAGCCAGATATATGGCCAACGCCAAAGCATTCTCACAGCAGATGCTGCAGGCATCACAACAATATGAAAGCTCAAGCAAGGCCAAAAGCTACTGGTCTTATCATGATGCCTATCAATATCTGGAAAGAGCGTTAAATTTAAAATTTGCAGGGGCTTTGACCGATGATCCGCATATTGCACCGACCGCAGCGCAAATTAAGTACTTAAGAGACAATCGTCCGCAGAATAAAATGTGCTTATTGGCCGAAACGACAGCAAGTTCGAGTCAGTACCAAAAAATGAACCCGGTAGTTTTCCAGTCCGTGGATGAAAGCATGCGCGGTGAGGACAATTTTGTAACAGCGTGGAAAAAATTGGCTTCAAAAACCGATAAATGCGTAATAAGTGCACAAAATTGATGAAAAAAATAAAAATCAATTGACTCTAGCGTCAAAAAATATGGTAACGAAAAAACCAGACTTAAGTCGAGAAAAGATTGCATGTTCAGGGGTGTAACTCTATAATGCCTGCGATTCGAAACGATCATGATTAAAACTTGTCAAGCAGTTCTGCTGTAAGTGGGTAAAAAATGAGCCAAACTAGTCGCATGATTGACCGACGATTAGCAAAAGCTTTGGTCTTCTTACAAGCATGTATGATTCCCGTTGCCGCTTTGCTGGCATGGGCAATGAAAGACACAACTGCTGCTTTGAGTGCTGCGCTTGGGGCTTTGGTATGTTGGTTGGCACATTGTTATTTTGCTTGGCAGTCGTTTAGAGCGGCAGGCGCAAGAGCATCAAAACAAGTCATGCTGAATATGTACCGAGGGATGCTCGGTAAGTTTGCGATTGTGATCGTGGGTTTTATATTAATTTTGAGCAATGTTAAACCGCTGTCACCGGTTGCATTGTTTTGTGGATTTATTCTCGTACAAGCGATGTCGTGGGTCGCGCCATTTTGGGTGGCGCGTCTACAAAAGCGAGTGTAAGACACATTTTAAGATTTTTGGAAGTAGAAGCGGAATCATTGCCATCCGCACGATTCGTTTCTCTTCTTTTTAATGATTGACATTGACCAGGTGTGATTTATGGCTGCTGAAGAACATGCCCTGACTTCGACCGAGTATATCAAGCATCACTTGACCAATATGACCTATGGCAAAATGCCTGACGGTACATGGAAATTGGCTGAGACTGCTGAAGAAGCTCAATCGATGGGGTTCACTGCAATTCACTTGGATTCAATGGGTTGGTCTATCGGACTTGGTGTTATTTTCTGTTTGATGTTCTGGATTGTTGCCAAAGCTGCTAACGCAGGTGTGCCAACAAAATTCCAGTCAGCAATCGAAATGATTATCGAGTTTGTTGACTCAAGTGTTCGTGATACTTTCCACGGCAAATCACGCTTAATTGCGCCATTGGCATTAACCATTTTCGTGTGGATTTTCCTCATGAACTTAATGGACTTAATCCCGGTTGACTGGGTTCCTTACCTAGCTCAACAAATTGGTGCAAGTGTGTTTGGTATGGACCCTCACCACGTGTATTTCAAGATTGTTCCATCTACTGACCCTAACATTACTTTAGGTATGTCTTTGTCAGTATTTGCCTTGATCTTGTTCTACAGTATTCGTGAGAAAGGGATCGGCGGTTTCGTCGGTGAATTGGCACTTAACCCATTCAACCCAAGTAACAAATTTGCAAAAGCGTTATTGATTCCAGTGAACTTAGTTTTGGAATTAGTAACTTTCCTTGCTCGTCCAGTTTCGTTGGCTCTACGACTGTTCGGTAACATGTATGCGGGTGAGTTGATCTTCATCTTGATCGCATTATTACCGTTCTGGATCCAGTGGGCGTTATCTGTGCCTTGGGCTATCTTCCACATTCTCGTAATCACGCTGCAAGCATTTATCTTTATGATGCTGACCATCGTTTACTTGAGCATGGCAAGCGAAAAGCATTAATGGTATTGCCTAACTGTCACCTGATGGTTGGGCTTAAATTTTAGTTTAATTTGGTAATAACCTAACCTCTGAGGAATTTTTCATGGAACTCACTTTAGGTCTAGTTGCAATTGCATCTGCTATCTTGATCGCTTTCGGTGCTTTAGGTACTGCGATTGGTTTCGGTCTTTTAGGTGGTCGCTTCTTAGAAGCTGTTGCTCGTCAACCAGAATTGGCTCCACAACTTCAAACTCGTATGTTCTTAATCGCGGGTCTTCTTGATGCTGTGCCTATGATCGGTGTTGGTATTGGCTTGTTCTTCATCTTCGCTAATCCATTTGTAGGTTAATAGCTTAATTCCTAAATCCACATATTGAGGAATAGCGAAATGAATATCAACCTCACATTGATTGGCCAAGCGATTGCATTTGCGTTCTTTGTCGCATTCTGCATGAAGTTTGTTTGGCCACCACTAATCAATGCGATTAGTGAGCGTCAGCGTAAAATCGCTGATGGCTTAAATGCTGCTGAAAAAGCTAAAGCTGACCTTGCTGATGCGCAAGCACAAGTTAAGGCAGAGTTAGACGCAGCAAAAGCACAAGCGGCTCAATTGATCGAACAAGCGAACCGTCGTGCAGCACAATTGATCGAAGAAGCGCGTACCCAAGCATCTGCTGAAGGTGAGCGTATCCGTCAACAGGCGAAAGAAACTGTTGATCAGGACATCAATTCTGCTCGCGAAGAATTACGTCAACAAGTTGCTGCTTTGGCAGTTGCTGGCGCAGAAAAAATTCTGAACCAACAAGTTGACGCAGAAGCTCATAATGCCATGCTGAATCAGCTGGCTGCTAAACTTTAAGCGAGGCGAATATGGCTGAACTCTTGACGTTAGCACGCCCGTACGCCAAAGCAGCATTTGCTTATGCATCTGAGCAGAATGCAACTGACGCTTGGTCAAATGCGTTACAACTGCTCGGTGCTGCGGTGCAAGACGAAGCATTTTCCGCTTATTTAAATCGCCCTGAGCTGACTCCTGCGGAACAAGTAGGTCTTTTTGCAAAGGTTTTAGGTGAAGATCAATCACAATCAGTGTCTAACTTTTTGACATTGCTTGCGGATAACGATCGTTTGGTTTTATTGCCTGAAATCGCTGCAGAATACGAATTACTTAAATCGCAGAACAACAACACATTGGAAGTAGAGATTGAATCTGCTTTCCCAATGGATGCGACACAAGAGCACATTTTGGCTCATGCGCTTGAAAAACGTTTTAACAGAACCGTTCAGGTAACTGTTAACGTTAATCCGGCGCTCATCGCAGGTGTTGTGATTCGTGCAGGCGACCAAGTGATAGATGACTCTGCGCTTAACAAGCTTGAAAAAATGCGGACTCGTCTTCTTGCCTAACAGCAAAAAGACTGAACTTAAAAAAGATTGAGGAATAGCGCAATGCAACAACTGAATCCATCCGAGATCAGTGCGCTCATTAAACAGCGTATCGGCGATCTGGACACCAGCGCGACCGCTAAGAATGAAGGTACCATCGTCATGGTATCTGACGGTATCGTGCGTATTCACGGTCTTGCGGATGCAATGTACGGTGAAATGATCGAATTCGACGGCGGCTTATTTGGTATGGCACTGAACCTAGAACAGGATTCAGTGGGTGCCGTTGTTTTAGGTAACTACCTAAGCCTGCAAGAAGGTCAAAAAGCTCGTTGTACAGGTCGTGTATTAGAAGTTCCGGTTGGTCCTGAACTTCTTGGCCGTGTCGTAGACGCTTTGGGTAACCCAATTGATGGTAAAGGCCCTATTGATGCAAAACTTACTGATGCTGTTGAAAAAGTAGCACCAGGTGTAATTTGGCGTCAGTCTGTCGACGAACCTGTTCAAACTGGTTATAAATCAGTTGATACCATGATCCCTGTAGGTCGTGGTCAGCGTGAGTTGATTATTGGTGACCGTCAAACTGGTAAAACAGCAATGGCGATCGATGCGATCATCGCTCAGAAAAACTCTGGCATTAAATGTGTATACGTTGCGATTGGTCAAAAACAATCAACAATTGCAAACGTGGTACGCAAGTTAGAAGAAACTGGCGCTATGGCGTATACCACTGTTGTCGCAGCTGCGGCCGCTGATCCTGCAGCAATGCAGTATTTGGCTCCGTACTCTGGCTGTACAATGGGTGAATACTTCCGTGATCGTGGTGAAGACGCGTTAATCATTTATGATGATTTGTCTAAGCAAGCTGTTGCTTACCGTCAAATTTCATTATTGTTACGTCGTCCACCAGGTCGTGAAGCGTATCCAGGTGACGTATTCTATCTTCACTCGCGTCTTCTTGAACGTGCTTCGCGCGTTTCAGCTGATTATGTTGAGAAATTCACGAACGGTGCAGTAACTGGTCAAACTGGTTCTTTAACTGCATTACCGATCATTGAAACTCAAGCTGGTGACGTATCTGCATTCGTACCAACGAACGTAATTTCGATTACTGACGGTCAGATCTTCCTAGAAACATCATTATTCAACGCAGGTATCCGTCCTGCTGTGAACGCGGGTATCTCTGTATCTCGTGTTGGTGGTTCTGCGCAAACCAAGATCATCAAAAAATTGTCAGGTGGTATCCGTACCGCTCTAGCGCAATACCGTGAATTGGCTGCGTTTGCTCAGTTTGCTTCTGATCTTGACGAAGCAACGCGTAAGCAACTTGAGCATGGTCAACGTGTAACTGAGTTAATGAAGCAAAAACAATATGCTCCTTACTCAATCGCTGACCAGGCTGTATCTGTTTATGCATCTAACGAAGGCTATATGGCTGACGTAGAAGTGAAGAAAATCGTAGACTTTGATGCTGCGTTAATCTCTTACTTCCGTTCTGAATATGCTGCGTTAATGCAACAGATCGATGAAACTGGTGATTACAACAAAGACATCGAAGCAGCAATCAAATCAGGTATTGAGAGCTTCAAAGCGACTCAAACTTACTAAGTTTATCTTTAGTTAAGTTTGGTTCACGGATCAACCTTCGGAAGCTCGAAAGAGCTTTCGACTACTAGGTTAAGCGTATGGCAAATTTAAAAGAAATTCGCGCCAAAGTAGCTAGTATCAAGAGCACGCAAAAGATTACTCGCGCGATGCAAATGGTAGCTGCTTCGAAAATGCGTCGTGCGCAAGAGCGCATGGCTCAGGGCCGTCCGTATGCCGATAATATGCGCCGTGTAATTGCTCACTTGGTCCAAGCAAACCCTGAATACAAACATCGTTATATGGTTGAACGCCCGGTTAAGCGCGTTGGCTATATCGTGGTGTCTTCAGATCGTGGCTTGGCGGGTGGCTTGAACATTAACTTGTTCAAGAAAGTTGTGCAGCATGTCAAAGCACAACAACAGCAGTCAATTGAAGTTGAATTTGCTTTGATTGGTCAAAAAGCGGTTTCGTTTTTTAAGAATTACGGCGGTAAAGTGCTTGGTGCAACTACCCAACTTGGCGATGCGCCGAGTTTGGAACAGTTAACAGGCTCAGTACAGGTAATGCTTGATGCATTTGATAAAGGCGAACTAGATCGTATCTATCTCGTTTCAAATGGCTTCATCAATGCAATGACTCAGCAGCCTAAAGTAGAACAACTTGTTCCTTTAGCACCGGCAGAAGAAGGCGATGACCTCAACCGTACTTATGGTTGGGACTATATCTACGAACCAGAAGCAGAAGAATTGTTAAATGGTTTGTTGGTTCGCTATATCGAGTCTATGGTTTATCAAGGTGTGATTGAAAACGTTGCATGTGAGCAGTCAGCTCGTATGGTCGCGATGAAAGCAGCGACAGACAACGCAGGACAACTGATTAAAGACCTACAACTCATTTACAACAAGCTGCGTCAAGCCGCGATTACTCAGGAAATTTCCGAGATCGTTGGCGGTGCCGCTGCCGTTTAACATTATTAAGTTTGAATTGAGGAGACAGCAATGAGTAGCGGTCGTATCATTCAGATCATCGGCGCGGTTATCGACGTCGAGTTTGAGCGCAATAGCGTTCCTAAGATCTATGACGCTCTCCAAGTTGACGGTACTGAAACTACTTTAGAAGTTCAGCAACAGCTTGGCGATGGTGTTGTTCGTACCATCGCAATGGGTTCTACAGAAGGTCTTAAACGTGGCCTTAATGTAACTAGCACAAATGCACCGATTTCTGTTCCAGTAGGTCCAGCGACTCTTGGTCGTATCATGGACGTATTGGGTCGCCCAATTGATGAAGCAGGTCCTGTAGCGACTGAAGAGCGTTTGCCGATTCACCGTCAAGCACCTTCTTATGCTGAACAAGCAGCTTCGACTGACCTTTTAGAAACTGGTATTAAAGTCATCGACTTACTTTGCCCGTTCGCGAAAGGTGGTAAAGTTGGTCTGTTCGGTGGTGCCGGTGTTGGTAAAACCGTTAACATGATGGAGTTGATCAACAACATCGCGAAAGCTCACTCAGGTTTATCTGTGTTTGCTGGTGTTGGTGAGCGTACTCGTGAAGGTAACGACTTCTATCACGAAATGAAAGATTCTAACGTTCTTGACAAAGTAGCAATGGTCTACGGTCAGATGAACGAGCCACCAGGTAACCGTTTACGCGTAGCGTTAACTGGTTTGACCATGGCTGAATACTTCCGTGATCAAAAAGACGAAAATGGTAAAGGTCGTGACGTATTATTATTCGTCGACAACATCTACCGTTATACACTTGCGGGTACTGAAGTATCAGCATTGTTAGGTCGTATGCCATCTGCAGTAGGTTACCAACCGACACTTGCAGAGGAAATGGGTGTTCTTCAAGAGCGTATTACGTCGACTAAATCTGGTTCGATCACATCGATCCAGGCAGTATACGTACCTGCCGATGACTTAACAGATCCATCGCCTGCAACAACGTTTGCTCACTTGGATGCTACCGTTGTATTGAGCCGTGACATCGCATCTTCTGGTATTTACCCAGCGATCGATCCACTTGACTCAACTTCACGTCAGTTAGACCCATTGGTTGTTGGTCAAGAGCATTATGAAATTGCACGTTCTGTACAGAACGTATTGCAACGTTATAAAGAGCTTAAAGACATCATCGCCATCTTGGGTATGGACGAGTTAGCAGAAGAAGATAAATTGGTTGTTTACCGTGCGCGTAAAATCCAACGTTTCTTCTCTCAACCGTTCCACGTCGCTGAAGTCTTTACGGGTGCACCTGGTAAATTAGTCCCACTTAAAGAAACGATTCGTGGCTTTAAAGGTCTATTAGCTGGTGAATACGATCACATCCCAGAACAAGCGTTCTATATGGTTGGTGGTATTGACGAAGTGATTGCTAAAGCCGAGAAACTTTAATTAGCAACTCTAATTTAAGGAGATTCTCATGGCGACGATGCAATGTGATGTTGTAAGTGTTAAAGAGTCGATTTACTCTGGACAAGTTACGATGTTAATCGCAAAAGGTGCGGGCGGTGAGCTTGGTATTTTACCAGGACATGCGCCACTCGTAACTTTGCTCCAACCGGGCCCGATTCGTGTTCAGTTGGAAAATGGTACAGAAGAAATCGTTTATGTATCAGGCGGTGTGTTAGAAGTTCAACCTCACGTTGTGACCGTACTTGCAGATACTGCAATTCGCGCTGACAACTTGGATGAAGCGGCAATTATGGAAGCTCGTAAACAAGCTGAACAATTGCTAGCCAACCAAAAGAGTGACTTGGATTCTGCTGCTGCGCTTGCTTCGCTTGCAGAAACTGCAGCTCAGCTTGAAACGATTCGTAAAATCAAAAACCGCGCACTTTAATTATTGCTGGTTCGAGATTAAAAAAAGCCACCGTCAGGTGGCTTTTTTTATTTTTAAGGTATTGAATAATTATAAATTTTCTATAAATTACCAAGCATATTTAGAATTATTAAACCAAAGAGTAAAAATCATCATGAAAATGATAAAAATTCTTCCATTCTTGATTGTTGCGGGTTTTGTCGGGTGTGCATCGGTACCACCAGCGAACGATCAACTGAATGAACAAGCCAAGAAGCTTGCAGCGCCTTCAGAGGGTAAATCCGCAATTTATGTTTATCGTTCAAATAGTATTGTCGGTGCGGCGCTCAAGAAAGATGTATGGGTGGATGGGGAATGTTTAGGTGAAACTGCTCGTGGTACATTTTTCTTAAAGGAAGTTTTAGGAAATCAAGAGCATACAATTTCGACTGAATCAGAATTTTCACCAAATCATTTAGTATTGAAAACTGAAGTAGGTAAAAATTATTTTGTTCAGCAATTTATGAAACCTGGCGTAATGGTTGGTGGAGCAAATTTAAAACAAGTCGATGCCTTAACAGGTGAAAAAGCGGTGAGTGAATATAAACTTGCCCAAGCGGGTAAGTGTAGTAAAGCAACGATCACGCTGGATAAAAAGTAAAAACAAAGCCACCGTCAGGTGGCTTTTTTATAATACATCGAAAATTAAAATAAATATTTTAAGCGTTTGAATCATCTTTATTGCCGAGTACCAAGGTTGCCAGTTTCACCATATCCATTTGAATGGTGTTGAACTGTTTTTCGATCTTGGCAAAATCAATTTTGGAAAGATCGGTTTGACCATGTAATAACGGCATATTGAGCAGCTGCTGATTTGCACTCAATAAACTTTGGCGGATCTGATCGACTTCATTACTTTTCAAATTTAACGATAATAAAGCATCATGTAAGCCATGCAGTTCCTGGTTTAAATCGCCTGTTGTATGCTGTAATTTCTGGACATTTTTATCTTGAATTGCTTGTTCAAGATTGCTTTGCGATTGCTTGAGCAGGGTGACATAGTCATCAGTTTCAATTTGCAACTTGGCCATATCGCGGGCGATATTCAGCATATTACCCTTACTCAGGTTTTGGGTGTCCTGAGCAATGCTTGCTTCACGTTCTATATTTTCAGAAGTTGTTATTGATTGTTCAATCTCAGTGTTTTGCTCAGCTTGCTCATTGTCATGAGGGACCTGATCGCAACCTGCCAGCGTGAATAGGCTCACCAAGGTGGTTACTGAGAGAATGGCTTTGATAGAGAAACGTTCCATCATGGCTGAACTACACCAGATTATGAGAAGAGCGTCACTATAATGAGAAAATGTGGAGAAAAAAGTGATTTTTGCAATTCATCAACAGTTTGATCTAAGAAAATAATAGAAGGAACTGTCTAGGAAGTTAAAAGAAAAGAACAGATAAACTATTCTTTTCTCTATATTTTTAATGCTTATTTTGCTAGTTCAGCTTCAATCGCGCTGACAATGCGTTCGTCGTCAGCAGTGATATCTGGTGCAAAACGGGCAACCACTTCACCCTTCTTATTGATGAGGAATTTTTCAAAATTCCATAATACTTCAGGTGGGTTGTTTGGTGTTAAGCCGTAATCAACCAGATCTTTCCACCAAGGGCCTTCACCTGTACGCTCAGGAATGGCTTGAGTCAAGGTTTGATATAAAGCATGCTTATCATCGCCCGCAACCGAAATTTTGGCGAAAAGTGGGAAATGCACGTCATAATTTAGTGAACAGAATTGCTGAATTTCCTCATTGCTGCCCGGTTCCTGTTCCAGAAAGTTGTTGGCAGGGAAGCCAAGAATTTCCAGACCTTGATCTTTCTTGGCCTGATAAAGTTTTTCCAAGCCTTCGTACTGCGGGGTTAAGCCGCATTTAGATGCAACATTGACGATCAAGAGCACTTTGCCTTGATATTGATCAAGATCAACATCCTGACCTTTAATGTCCTTAACAGGGATGTGATAAACCGACTGGCTCATGAAATAGTCCTAATTTGTTGTTGTGACAATACCCGATTGTTTTAACTGCTATTGCCGCAGAGTGCAATGCTCTTGATATGAATCCATACAAATAATCAGAAAAACCAAGTCTTTATTTTAGAGGGAAGCATTCTTTAGCTGAATCGGAGTTTGTCCGGTATAGCGTTTAAAGAACTCAATAAAGCTGGAACTGTGGTGATAACCCAAAGCAAAAGCCAACTGTTTAATGGTCATTCCTTGGCGGATCTGATTGATCGCAAAAATGATTTTTGCCCGATTACGCCATTCTGATAATGACAGTTGCAGCTCTTGCTGGCTGAGACGGAGTACATGACGCTCACTGACCGCAAAATTTCCTAAGACTTTCTGCAGGCTGAGTTGAAATAAAGCTGGATCTGACAGTTGCTCCAGAATTGGGGCGAGAACGGGATGGGTACTTTGCGGAAGATAATGCGAATAAGCAGGGGCCTGTTTTAGCTGATCATATAAAACTTGCAGCAGGTGCTCCAGATACTCGGGTGCAGCAGCCAGTTTTTGCTGTTCCAGAATATGAATCACCAGCGCACGGAAAAAAGGTTCAATACTAAAACAGCGGCAAACATCGCCTAAAAAATCACCGAGTCGCGGATGTAATCGAATACAGATATAGTGAATTTCATGCTCAACCGGCAGCGACTGATGCTCGGTACGCGGTGGCAGCCATAATCCATAGCTGGGTGGAGACAAGTAATATTGCCCTTCAATATCAAACTCTAAAGTCCCGTTTAAACTAAAGTTAAAATCTCCCCAGATTGAAGAATGCGGGCTGACAATATCATCTTTTTGATATAGAAATTCATGCACTTCTATATCACGTAACAAGGGAAATTGTTCAGCAACATTCTGCTTCATCCGGAGAGACTCACTGTTAGTTTTCACATGTCATTTTAGGATTATTCAAGCCTTTGGCTAAAGTAAAGATACTGATCAATGCCAAGGCCACAAAGCTGATGACGCCATAAATCAGGATATTTTCATTGAAATGGTCGACTACATAACCGCCGAGTAAGGAACCGGTCGCAATCATGACCTGAAACATGCCGACAAACAAAGGCATGCCTTTTTCTACCGCATGCGGGGCATGCACAAACATCCAGATATTGGCTGAGGTAGGGAAAGCACCGAAGGCAAAGCCCCACAGCGCGGTTAATACAATCGCACCGAACTCATGAACCGCAAAGATCGGGAAGCCAAAGAACACAATCGCAAAACAGATCCCGACAAAGGCAAGGGTATAACGTACATTCAGGTTACCACTATAGCCTGCAAATGCATTGCCGAAAATACCTGCAATTCCATAGAGTAATAGCAGCGAGCTGATGGTGGTACCGTTAAAGCCTGCAATGTTTTTAAAGAACGGTGCCAGATAGCTATACGCACAAAAATGCGCGAGACCAATCAGTAATACGATTAACATGCCACTACGGGCTTTTGGCGTGCGCAATAACGCAGGTAAATCACGGAAATGAATGGCAGATTCAGGTTTCAGTTCAGGCAAGCAAATCAGCTGGACCACCAATACAATCAAACCAATAGCAGCGGTAATACCGAATGCACTGCGCCAGCCATAAAACTCGCTGAGCCAGGTGCCGATTGGAACACCGAGTACAGTGGCAAAAGTCACGCCTGCCATAACGATGGCAGTGGCTTTAGCGATGGGTAAATGAGGCGGCGCCAGTTTCCCGCTCAAGGCAATCGCAGTTGCCCAGAAACCACCAATGGAAATGCCTAATACCAAACGGCTCAACAGCAGCACATGGAAGCTCTCTGCAAAGGCGGTAATGGTATTGGCAATCACCATGATTGCGGTGAGTAAGATCAATACATAGCGTCGATCGAGCTGTTTGACCGATACGGGTAACAGTGGTGCTGCAATCGCAGCCATCACCCCGGGAAGGGTAATGATCAGACCTGCTGTACCGACTGAGATCTGCAGGTCGGCTGCGACACTATTGAGTACGCCGACAGGTAAAAATTCGCTGGTGACCAATGCAAAGGCCGCAATGGCAACCGCCAAAATGGCGTACCAGCTTCCTTGTGTGGTTTGCGTGGGCTGCTCGTCTGATGAGGTGGATGCTTGCATGGGATTTTCCTGATTTGTCAGCACAAGAATAAAAGCTAAAGATCAAATTTTATTTTATAACGATCGTTATGAAATAAAATAAAGAATAAAACAGAATCCGTCAATTAATTTTATAGTGATCGTTATGAAAATATCTGGGCCACTTATGCAAATTGTGCATGAGCTGCCAGAATGCGTACGCAGGAGATGATTCAAGAAAAATACAGTCGCCCTGAATCATGGGAGTGGGCGAACTGTAAAAGAGGAAAAGCAAATTTCTGGATTGTTCTCACAGATCAAACAGAAGTCGCTTAATTTTCTGTTTGATCTGTAGCTTAAGGATTAATTTTTATAAGTGACTTTGGGATTATTCAAGCCCCGTGCCAGTGTAAAGATCAGGATGAGCGAACAAAGTATCAGTGGGAGCATGGCAAAAAATAAGATGGTGCCATCAAAATGGTCAACAATCAGGCCACCGAACATGCTGCCCAGCGCAATCAGGATTAAAAAGGTTAAAGTCACCATTGGCATGCCTTTTTCAACCGCTTCAGGAGCATGAGTAAACATCCAGATATTCACCGCAGTTGGAATAATCCCGTAGGCGAAGCCCCATAAAGCCGTTAATACAATGGCAAGCATGACATTGGCCCCGACTAGCGGAAGCGCTAAAAATGCCAGCAAGAACGCAGCGCCACTGACTGCAAAGGCATAACGGATATTGATCTGGCCGAGGTAGCCTGCAAAAACATTCCCGAAAATTCCAGCAATGCCATAGACCAGCAGTAGACGGCTAATCAGGCTATCCGAAAAATCGAGCTCATGTTTAAAGAAGGCTGAAAAGTAGCTATACGCAGCAAAATGCGCAAAGCCCATAAACAGAAAAATGATCAGGCCCTTACGTGCGGCAGGGTGTTGCAGCAGAATCGGCAGTTCTTTCCAGCGCAAAGATGAAGACGGTTTGAGTTGAGGCAGATAAAGGTACTGGAAGATCAAAAGCAGGACACCCATAAGGGAAATCGCCGTGAAAGAGGTTTGCCAGCCATTATATTGGGCCAGCCATGTCCCCATTGGTACCCCTAAGACGCTGGCTAAGGTCACCCCGAAAGCCACCCAGGCAGTCGCTTTGGCAATCGGTAAATGCGGTGGTGCCAGTCGACCGCTTAATGCCACGGCTGTTGCCCAGAAGCCTCCCACCGCCACACCCAGAATGATACGTCCGAACAATAAAATCATGAAATTAGGGGCAAATGCCGTCAGCAGATTGGCAATAATCATCAACAGGGTAAGCATCAACAGCAAGGTACGCCGATCCAGTGTCTTCGCCGAAACTGGAATCAGTACCGCAGCAAACATGCCGACGATCGCAGTTAAAGAAACGGTAAGACCCGCTGTTCCGACTGAAATTTGAAAGTCACGTGCGATGTCATTGAGGACACCAATGGCCAGGAATTCACCTGTCACCAAGGCAAATGCACTAAAGGTGACGGAAAGTAAGGCAAACCAGTTCCCTTGAGAAGGATTGGATTCAAGTGCACTAAGGTCTGCCGGAGTGGAGTTTTCCATAATAATTCCCTTTATTGTTATAGGGATAACAATAAAATTGAAAAAACATTAGTTTTTATAACGATCGATATAAAATAAAATAGTTGATTAAAGTTGAGTCGTCAATTAATTTAATAGTGATTGTTATGAAATATTTGTGACAGCTATGACCAATGCACATGAGCCAACAGTAGCACCCTGTGATGACAGCTTGAAAAAAAAGCGTGGTCGTCCGAAGTGTTTTGACGAACAGCAGGCGCTGGAAAAAGCGATGTTATTGTTCTGGGCGCATGGCTATGAAGCGACCTCGATCAGTGATTTGACTCAGGCTCTGGAACTGACTGCGCCGAGTCTATACAGTAGTTTTGGTGATAAAGCTGGGCTGTTTTATAAATGCATTGATTATTATCTGGCCCATGAAGCCTGTCCGATTGTGCCTATCTTTCTAGAAGCCAAAACCGCCAAAGTTGCATTTGAGCTGTATTTATATGACAACGTTAAGCGTTTGGCGCAACCCAATAAACCTGCAGGTTGTATGCTGGTGGTGGCGACCATGAATTGCTCAGATAATGCTCAGGCAGTGCAACACAATATTCTGGAAAAACGTTTACAGACCAAGCAAAAACTGTTGGAGCGTTTAGAGCAGGGAGTCGCGGATGGTGATCTGGCGGCAACTGCGCCTTTACAGGAAATGACCGACTTCTATGCAACGGTTGTGCAGGGGCTAACCATTCAGGCTCGAGATGGGGCAACGGTTGAGCAACTGCATAAAGTGGTGGAGCATGCGATGCGAGCTTGGGAGCTGTTCTAAGCAGCAATGTCGTGAGTGCGATATAAATGTCTGAAATACGATATTTCAATTATTTTGGACATCTACCACAATAGCCCCATTGCTGAGATATTGTGAGAAAAATGATGGGTCAGTTTAGCAAATACCAAAAATGGGCATTTGTATTGCCTTTGATTGCGGTGTTGATTTGGTCACTTAACATCGCGGTAACGCGCTATGTGGCCGATTATATTTCACCGGTCAGTATCAGTTTTTATCGCTGGTTTGTGGCCTTCCTGATCTTGACACCCTTTATGTTGCCCAAGGTCTGGAAGCAACGTGCTTTGATCCGCCCCTTTATCCCCAAGCTGGCGGTACTCAGTGCATTTGGTATGGTGCTTTATCAAGGTTTGTCTTATACCGCAGCACATTATACCACCGCGACCAATATGGGCATTGTGAATGCCTTTGTGCCTATTTTTACCATTTTTATCTCCTATCTCATTTTAAAAGATGCACCGAATCGCTATGCAATTTTTGGCAGTTTGCTGTCTTTCGCCGGTCTGATTTATGTGATGAGCCAGGGCCGTATTGCCAGCCTGTTTGAGCAGGGCGGTCATTGGGGCGATGCAGTCATGATCTTGGCGGTAGGATTTTATGCTTTCTATGGGGTATTTCTGAAAAAATGGCAAGTGCAGCTGCCATTGATGACCAGTCTCTATGTACAGATTGCTTTTGCTTTGTTGTATCACGTCCCATTTTTACTGTGGCTGGGGCTAGATGGCATCAATGCTGAGAATGCCGCCAGCGTGCTCTATGCTGGTGTGTTCCCGTCATTAATTGCACCGTTATTGTGGATGGTTGCTGTGCAGGTGATCGGGCCAAACCGGACCAGTATTTTTATGAACCTGATGCCGGTATTTACTGCCATTATTGCCAGTCTGTGGCTGTCGGAACACTGGACCATTTATCATAGCATTGGTGGTGTGATGATTCTGGTGGGCATTATCATGGCACAGAAGAAAACCGTAAAAGCTTCGGTGAAATTGGCAGAGTCAGCGTCGTAAAGATGAATTTAAAAGGTGCGTTTGTTTAAAAAACAAACAAACGCACCAATTTATTTTTTAAATGATTGTTCTTTGTATCTGATTTGCAAATATATTTTCGAAGATCAGTGAAGTTTATGCTCAAAAAAAGCTGAATAAAAATAAAAATATAATTTTATTAAAAAGGCGAAAGTGACAAAAAAGGTACGCTTTTCACCTTTTTTGTTAGATAAATAATATATTTGTATAAATGAAATGATTAGCTCATAATACCAGCCACAGCAAGATCATTCATTTTAGAATGAATAAGTTGCTCACCGAATTGATGAACCCTCTGGATGTGATTATACACATCCTTTTTATGCTCAGTTATCCCTATATAACTGAGCTTTTTTTTGTCCGCTATTCACTTAATCAGGCGCGAACAATTTCACCCGTGAGCGCGTTTAAAATGCGACTCGGTTCACGGCTGAGTCCCAGATCACCTTCAAGATAATGTAATGCATCGCCAAAATAGGCTTGGGCCTCTGCCAGACTATGGGCCGGTGTCTGACCTGCGAGATTGGCACTGGTCGAGACAATAAACCCACCAAAATCCTGACACAGTTGCATACATAAAGGATGCGTGGTGACACGCACCGCCACCAGCGGATGCTGGCCTTTGATCCAGGTCGGGATGTGCTGATCGGCAGGCAGGAGCCAGGTGGTGGCACGTTCGGTTGGCTGGCGGTTAGACCAGCTATTGATCACTTGCTGACGAAGGTCGGAAGTTAAACCCTGTAGTAAATGTTCGACCTGATCTAGATGGCCGGCCAGTAAAATCACGCCTTTTTCAACGGGACGATGTTTGAGTTCCAGAATATCCTGAAAAGCCTGCTCATTGTAGGGATCACAGCCCAGTCCCCAGACCGCTTCGGTCGGGTAAGCCAGGACCTGGCCTTGTTTTAAAAGTTGTGCTGCTTCAGCAATAGAGGACGTCATCATAGGGAGAATGAAACGATAAAAGGGAGATGTGAGTAGTTTAATGCATTGGACGGCAACGTAAATAGCGTCCTGCCTGTTGCATGCTTAAACCGAGTAATTCCAGTTCCATTAATTGGGCGGTTAATTCAGCAATAGGTGCAGAATAGCGTTGCGCCAGCTGATCCAGATCCTGTCCGACCCAGTCTAAAACCTGATAGAGCTCAATTAAATGTGCGGGTAGGGTTGGTGGTGCCGAGCTGCTCTCTGTTGCTGGCTGCTGCTGCGCTTGCCATTGCGTCGGTAAAGCCAGATCTTCAATCACCTGTTCAGGATGATCGACCAGAATCGCGCCTTCGCGAATCAGTTGATGACAGCCCTGATGATGCTCACTATAAATATGTCCAGGAATGGCGAACACCATTTTGCCCTGAGTGGCTGCTTCATTGGCGGTAATCAATGAACCGCTTTTGAGCGCAGCTTCGACCACCAATACGCCCAGACTCAAGCCACTGACAATCCGGTTTCGTCGTGGGAAATGTTGTTGTAAAGGCATGGTGGTGGGTAGAAATTCAGTCACAATCGCGCCTGACTGAATAATCTGTTGCGCGAGTTGTTTATGCTGGGCAGGGTAGACACTGTCGAGTCCTGTACCCGTCACTGCGATAGTGCGCTGATGCGCCAGTCCACCCTGATGCGCGGCCTGATCAATCCCATGTGCCAGACCACTACTGATGTAAAAACCCTTTTCACTTAAATAGTAAGCAAAATCATAAGCCACCTGTCGCCCATGAGGGCTCGGCTTACGACTGCCGACCATGGCAATCTGGGGTTGTAATAGCGCTTGGGCCTGACCCTGTCCAAATAGGATCGGTGGGCGGTCGCTATAAGGCAGTAGCTGCGTCGGATAGCCAATATCGTCGGGCGTTAAAATAAAATCACTATGACGGTAAATCAGTTGCAGCAGCTGTTCAAACTGTTGCTGGCCTTGTGCGGTCTGAAATTCTTTTAGACGTTTTAAATGGTTGGCATGCAGACCCAGTTGCTCCCATTCCGAAAAACGCTGCGGTTGGGTTGCCTGTTCACAGCTGCCAAAATATTGCTGAATCTTGTGAAAGCTGGAAAGCGAATGTTGAACCAAGTACCACACCAGCACGGTAGGGTAGTGATGAGGCGATAATTGATTCAACATTTGAGACCTTAATCGTCGAGACGTGGTGGCTTGATGTCTGAGCCCAGCTTGATCGGTAATTCGCTTTCAAGTACGTAGGCATAGCTGATACGGTCAAAGCTTTTAAAGATCATGGCACTCCCTAAATACTGGCCGGGTAGTTTCACTTGCTCTTTGGTTTTTGGATCACGAACGGTTTCGCCATCTTGATAGATACTGAATACCTGACCGACCTCAATCCCATCCACAGTGCCACGATCGACAGTCACCACACCATTTTTTGCAGCTGTACCGATCGAACCCATCACCCGGATAATTTTACCGCCGTCTTTGACCTGATTGGCATCGGTCGGGTAGAACAGGGTTGGTAACATGGCATCCTGTTCAAGCATGACCCGGTCACCGCGACGCACTTCGCCGTTATAACTGTCGGTCAGTTCAACCGTGGTGATGTCATTTTCACTACGAATGGCCACACCTGAAGCGACTTGGGTCAGCTCAATGCCAAGATTCTGCTTCTTGCCATTCTGATCCAGAACGATATAAGGCTCGCCTTCACGGAATACGCCATAGCGTTGACCATTTTCAAGGCCCTGGCCACGCACATAAACACTTTGACCTTTACCGGCCATAACACGGTTATCCGCGGTGCCCAGAATATAAGGGGTGTTGGCAATCGCCTCTGCAGGCAGTACCGAAGTGCGTTCCAGCCATTGCTGAATATGGGTCAAGGGGATAACCGGGACGCTATTGTTCAGTGCTTCAATACGGACTTGCGGGCGCAAGGTCGCGGTATTGCCGGTATAGCGACGAATGATACCGTCACAACCGTCACCTTCATCTTTACCAATCAATGGTTTACCGTTCAGGCTACAGAGTAATAAGCGATCACCCGGATAAATCCAGTGCGGATTCTTCACATGCTTGTTACTTGCCCAGATTTCAGGCCAGCGCCAAGGCTTCTTTAAAAATTTGCCGGAAATATCCCACAGCGTATCGCCTTTTTTCACCACATAAACATGCGGAGCGCCTACTTTAACTGCAGGTGGGCTGACATTCGGGCTAGCAGCATGGGCAAAATTGACAGTCATTCCCAATCCCGCACAAATTGCAGCTGCAATCAGTTGTTTTTTTAACCCCAAGGCATGAAAAGATGGTATGCCGTTTAAAACCTTTTTCATTATCATAATTCCTAAAAATTATGTGTGTAGTTGCGCTATAATAACGACTTTACACACAATTTTTTTGATCAAGCATTCCCTTCAGTTGGTTTTTTGATCAATGGCATAAGTGAGGACGACAGTATGGCCTTATTACCTATTTTAAGTTTTCCTGATCCCCGCCTTCGTACCATTGCCAAGCCAGTCGAAGAAGTCACTGATGAAATTCGTCAGCTTGCAGCAGATATGTTTGAAACCATGTATGAAGCACCAGGTATCGGTTTGGCGGCAACTCAGGTTGATCATCATATTCAGCTTATTGTTATGGACATCTCGGAAGAGAAAAACCAACCGATGGTGTTCATTAACCCCAAAGTCATTCCACTGACCGAAGAAACTCAGCCTTATGAAGAAGGCTGTCTCTCTGTGCCTCAAATATACGACAAAGTTGAGCGTCCGTCACGCGTAAAAATCGAGGCAATTAACCTTGAAGGTCAAGCATTTGAGTTAGAAGCTGACGAACTTCTCGCTGTTTGTATCCAACATGAAATGGATCACTTAAATGGCAAACTTTTTGTCGATTATTTATCGCCTTTAAAACGTCAGCGTGCCCGTGAGAAAGTGGAAAAAGTGGTGCGCCAGCGTGATAAAGAGAAAGTCGCTGTTAAACGTTAAGTGATCGATACTGTTTAAGATGTTGTCTTTGTTTCGTTGTGGTTTGCTGCTGGCTTTGACCGCGGTCTGTTTGCAGATTGCGGTTTTCTTGCAGCCGCTGCTCCCGAAGCAATACCAGATTGCGCCGGTGTGTGAAACCATCACCCAGGCGCTGCTGTTACCCAAAGCACAAAGCACACAGAGCCATTCGGCACATAGTTCACATTCGCATGAACACCAGCTTGAGCAAGCTCAGGCCCCGCTGCCGCATCATGACCATCATGATCCTAATCACCAATGTCAGTACTGTACGGTCTATGCCAATCTGGTCTTGCCGCCTGAATTGGGTGTGAAAGAAGTACTGGTCCGGATTCAAATCCGTTTAGTGGCTTATCAGCAAGCGTTTAAGCATGTTTATTTTGCGCTGCAACGCTTATTTCTATTGCCCCAAGGGCGTGCCCCACCACTCTTTGCATAAATAAAACGTTATTTTCATTAGGGTTTTCCAAAACTCTAGCCTAGTTTTACTTATGTTTTAAGAGAGACCACTCATGGCTCAACCTAAATTTTTATTACAACCGCTCACGGTTGCGATTCTTGCTGCCTCAAATACTGCAATGGTGTGGGCAAATCCAGTCGATCTGTCTGTATCTGCACATGCCCATGTGTCACTGGCACCGATTGTCGTGACGGCTCAACAACCGAATGAGCGCAATGGTCTGGTGGTGCAAGCCGATCCCAAACAACCGATTCAGCCGATCCCTGCAACGGATGGTGCCGACTATCTGCAAAGTATTATGGGTTTCAATGCCATACAGAGTGGCGGAACCAATAGTGATGTGACCTTCCGTGGCATGTTTGGCTCACGCATCAAGATCCTGACCGATGGTACGGAAAATCTGGGTGCCTGCCCAAGTCGTATGGATGCACCGACTTCTTATATTTCACCTGAAAGCTATGACCGTATTTCCGTGATTAAAGGACCACAGACTGTTCAATATGCCAATACCGGTTCAGCGGCAACCGTGATTTTTGAACGTCAACCTGAGAAACTGACTCAGGCCAAACCGTATCGTGGGCAGGCCAGTGTGCTCTGGGGTTCATTTGGGCGTTTAGACCAGAATGTTGAAGCTGCGGTGGGGGATGAGAAAAAATATATCCGTTTAAATGCCAATCGTTCCGAGTCGAACAGCTATCAGGATGGTGACGGTGAAACTGTGCCGTCTTCATGGGAACGCTGGAATGCCGACGTGGCATTGGGCTGGACACCGGATGAAAATACCTGGGTAGAACTGACTGGTGGCAAGGCAGACGGCGAGTCTGAATATGCAGGACGAAAGATGGATGGTGCGCAGTTCGCACGTGAGAGTTTAGGCCTGCGCTTTGAAAAGAAAAATGTCACCGAGGTGATCAAGAAAATTGAAGGTCAGGTGAACTATAGCTACAACGATCACATTATGGACAATTTTAGCCTACGTTCACCAGAAGTAGAGATGAAACATGGCGATCATGTTATGAAAGTATTGATGCCAATGGAAATGCAGGTGACCCGTCGTACCCTGAATTCACGTTTAGCTATTACGACTGATTGGGATAAATTTAGTGTCGTGTCTGGTGTCGATAGCCAGCATAATCAGCATGGCGGCAATATGATTATGCACACGATGCCAGAGGAAAGTTCTCCATTTGAAGAAGATATGAAGTTTCAGTCTTATGGTGCTTTTAGTGAATTGACCTATCAGTTGAATCCGCAGAACAAGATTGTGACAGGCGTGCGTGTCGATCAGGTCAAGGTGGATGATGAACGTGCTAACTCTAAAGCTAAAAAAGGACTTAATACCCAGCTGGAAAAAACCTTGCCGAGTGCTTTTGTGCGTCTGGAAAATGAAAATGCCGAGCATGGCCTCAACAGCTATGTCGGACTGGGCTATGTCGAACGTATGCCCGATTATTGGGAGCTATTCAGTCCTGAGCACGGCAATGCGGGTTCGAGCAACACCTTTAACGGTGTGCGTCCAGAGAAAACCTTGCAGCTCGATCTTGGTTTTACCCAGCAACAGGGCGCATTTAACTCATGGGTGTCTGCTTATGCCGGACTGATCGATGACTATATCTTGATGAACTACCACGATCATAGCCACTTACATGCAGGTGGTCATAGCGGGCATGGTAGCGGCGGAATCACTGCAGGTGCCAAGAATGTCGATGCCACCATTGCAGGGGCTGAGGCTGGCGTTGGCTATCAGTTTACCGATCATATTCAGGCCGACCTCAGTGCGATGTATGCCTGGGGTAAAAATACCAGCGACAATACGCCATTGCCACAAATTGCACCTTTAGAAGGCCGTGTGAATCTGCGTTATGTTGCTGATAAATATACACTCGGTATGTTATGGCGTGTGGTGGATCAACAAAATCGTGTCAGTTTGCATCAGGGCAATATTGTGGGATATGACCTGAAACCAAGTGCAGGTTTCTCAACCATTTCTTTGAATGGCAGTTATAGTCTGAGTAAAGATGTCGATCTTTCAGTGGGCGTTGATAACCTGCTCGATAAAACCTATACCGAACACCTCAATAAAGCAGGCAGTTCAGGTTTTGGTTTTGCCAGCGAAGAGCAATTCAATAATACCGGTCGCAACTACTGGATGCGGATGAGCATGAAGTTCTAAGCTGAGTTAGAATCAGTCAGCTCAATGATCTGCATTGAGCTGATTGCGTTTTGACGAGGCTTACATGCATCATCTTCAGGATTCCAATACAATTATTCAAGAACTACAACAACAAGGTTATGTCCGTATTCAGGTCACTCAATGGACAGAACAGACGCGTAACAGTCTGGAGCAACGCTTGTTGCAGGCGGGTATACAAGATTATCAAATACATAAAATCAAGAATGAAGCATACGATTATCTGATTGTACGCAAAGGCACTGACACCCCGCTTCCTTATCAGTTAGAAAAAGTTTATCCATCCAGAACGTCTTTTGTCATGGTGTTGCCTTTAATTGTGGCGATGGGTCTGATTGCGGTGACAGTTCTGTTAAGCAGTTATTCGCAAGATCTGATGTCCTTTGTAATTGTCTTGGTTATTCCTGCACTATTGGGCGCATTATTTGAATATTTTATGATTCGAAAACAGCCCAATCCTATTTTCCTGACCAAGCTTTTCAAGATTCAGCCGCTGGTTTTTGTGATCGTGATTGTGTTTTGCGTGATCGTGTTAAGAGAAGGGATTATCTGTCTGATCATGCTGCTCCCGATTTTACTCATCGGCCTGCTGCTGGGTGCAGGTTTCATGCGCTTGATTTGTCATTATTTATGGAAACCCAGTGCCAAAATCTATTCTTTTGCACTGCTGCCGTTGATTTTATGGTTGTTATTACCTGATTTTAGTCGTACCGAATATGGTCAAACCCAGCGCTCGGTTGTGATTCATGCGCCAGCACAGCAAGTATTTCAGGCCATTAACCAGATTGGCACGATACGACCAGAGGAAGTCAAAGACAGTTTTATTTTTACCATGGGCTTTCCCAAACCTGTTTTTGGCATGACCGAGCAGCGTCATGGTGAGCTGGTTCGTACCATCCAGTGGGAACGTGGCATCAAGTTTGAAGAACAGGTGACCGCATCGCATGCGCCGTATCTATTGTCCTGGACATACCAGTTTGCGCCAGATTCGTTTCCGAAGGGGTCCTTGGATGATCATCTGGAAATGGGCGGGAAATATTTCGATTTGCTGAAAACAGATTATCAACTGGAACAAATCGATGCACACACCACCAGATTGATTCTGAGCATTGATTATCGGTTATCCACCGAATATAACTGGTATAGCCGTTTATGGGTGCATTATGTTTTAAATGAATTTAGTGATGTGGTGATGCAGATTCATAAACAGCGTTTAGAAAAAAATGCTTCTTAAGCTCAATATCAAAGCGAAGCCACAATCTTGATTGTGGCTTCGACTGCTTAGGCCAGACAGTCCTGTTTTGGCATCAGGCTATCGCAATATAAAGGATTTAATGCGCATTGCAGATCATCAATCTGTTCCTGGGTGACATAAGCTTTGCTTTTGAGGTATTCCGCCACGCGGTCGTCACGCAGACTTAAAAAGGCGGCATCGTAAACGCCTAAATCAACAAATAAAGCAGCGGTTTCCAGACTATTAAAATGATCGAGGAAGACATCATTATCATGCATCAGGAAAATGTGGGTGAATGGTGCATTGACTTCGACTTTTAAACGTTGCGCCAATTGCTCAGGACGTGTCTTGATAAACAGTAAATCGGAAAGTTCATCAAACTGGCTTTTGTCCAGTTGGTTTGCATCACCTTTGACATGGCTTAACCAGGCTTTAAAGACCAGAACAGCACCGCCACGTAATAGCATGCTCCAGATCTGATGACGTGTTTCATGGTCGAGATGGGCAGACTCTGCCTCAAGTACATCTAAAAACTTCTGTTCTTGTTGAGCCAGTTTTTCAAATAAGCCCAACCCTTGTGGATGGTAGGCCGCAGGCGTAAACACATCAAAATTCAGTTCATGGAATACATTCAGGGCCAGCGGGACCGCTGCCTGATAAAGCGCATCCAAGGCACGTAAATGTGTATTTTCAAGTTTGCTATGTACAAAAATATGTTGCCAGTCCAGTTGCGGTAATAAGGCATTGGCACTATATTGGCGATAAAACTGTTGCGAGCTATGGTCGGTGGTGGGGTGACTATTATTCATGATCAATGTCCTTTTCGACAGTCTGTTGCAAGAAACCCAACACGATGAGACACAGGTTTCCATTTATGCATCAATTTATGCGGGATCAACAAAGCAAGTAGAATACGACTAAAGTTGTAGACTGGTTTTTAGGAGTAAAATTTATAAATAAAAACAAATGTTTAATTAATTGTAAGTAAGTGTACAAACGTTCACTAATGTAAGTGAACGTTTTTGCCATAGTCAAAAATCATTTGAGCATTTTGGTCAATTTCTCAGCACTCAAAGTGCTACTTTTTGATGATTTTTGCCTATGGCTGCAAAATATTTGGTCATTTATTGCATTGGCATGATTTTTAAACCAGATAACCAGGCCCGTAAACCGGCAGGCTTGAGTGGCTTTTTCAGCAACACAATATTCTGCTGTTTTAAATATTGCGGTAGCTCCGGATCAGAATCTGCGGTAATTAATGCCACAGGAATATGGGCTGGTCGGTGTTGTTCAATAAAGTCCAGACCCCGTTGATCATGATTCAAATGCTGATCGATCAACCAGACCTGAATATCTTCCTGCTCAATCAAGCGTAGCGCTTCTTCCGGTTCGGTTGCGGTGAAGATCTGATAGCCCCATTTGCTCAGCAAGGTTCGCATGCCTTCCAGAATGGTTTCATCATTGTCCAGACATAGCACTTTATAGGCCGTATGCTGCAATGCCGTTACCTGAGGTATTGCCATTTGAATTTTGGGTGCTTCGGCTAAAGGCACTTCGATCATGAAACAGGAACCTTTGCCCAGCTCGGAATAGACATGCACGGGGAAATCCAGCAGGCTGGTCATCCGTTGTACGATGGCCAGTCCGAGTCCCAGACCCTGTTCACCCCAAGGGGAGGTGTGTCCACAGCGCTCAAATTCCTGAAACAGTTTCAGGCGTTGTTGTTCATGAATACCCGGGCCGGTATCCCAGACCCCGATGCGAATATGGTTTGGTCGTTGGGCTGAACGCAACACACCAACCACCACGCGACCCCGGGCGGTATAACGTAAAGCATTGCTGACAAAGTTCTGGATAATCCGTCGCATCCATTGCGGATCGGTGTCGACCCAGAACTTGGTATCATGCACGGACAATTGAATATCACGCTGGGCTGCAATGGATTTGAACTGTAACTCCAGATCATTCAAGAGATCGTGCAAGGAATAAGCCTGACGTTTGGGTTGGATGGTGCCACCTTCTAAACGGGCAATATCGAGCAGGGCAGAGAGCATGCTTTCCGCGCCATACAGTGCCCGATCCAGCTGTTGCAAGGTCTGTTGATCTTCTGCCGAATGGACACTTTGTTCAAGCGCAGTACTAAACAGACGTGCTGCATGCATGGGCTGGAGTAAATCGTGACTGGCGGCTGCCAGGAAACGGCTTTTCGATTGATTGGCTTTATCCGCCTGTTCCAGTGCCAGTTGCTGTTCGGTCAGGGCATTGGCAAGCTGCTGGGTGCGGTCACTGACGCGCTCTTCCAGCACCGCTTCATTTTCACGGAACGCGGTAATATCGGCAAAGGTGGTGACGAAACCACCGCCTTCAATAGGATTCCCCCGCATCTGGATCACCAGACCATCTTTACGAATTCGCTCGAACTCATGGGCGCTACCTACTTTCATCCAGTGCAGTCGTTTACGCACATGTTCTTCGACTGGGCCCGGACCACACTCACCACGTTCCGCGTTATAACGAATCAGGTCCGCGATCGGGCAGCCGACGTAAACCAGATCTTTTGGATAATCAAACAGTTTCAGGTATTGATTGTTCCAGGCCACCAGACACATATTTTTGTCTACCACACTGACACCTTGGGTCATATGGTCGATCATGGTCATCAACAGGTTCTGGTTAAAACGCTGCCATTGTGAGGCCTGGTCGAGAATATTGGCGACTTGTCCCAATGCCAGACCATTGTTAATCATGGCAGTGGTCAACAAGGTACGAGCAGAGGCTGCTCCGATAATCCCGGCCAGATATTGCTCGGTAAAGCGCCACCACATGCCATTGGCCACATGATTTTCATTTAAAACCACATGATTCTGTTCACAAAATTGCTGAAAAGCCTGTAGCGTCGGTTTATCGCCTGTGACCCGTTTGGCCAGCGCCAGTAAGTCGCCGACTTTCAGGCGGGCGGCATTCAGGTGCAGATCAGTGAGATCGGTATTGGACTGGGCTGATGGCAGCGGTTTACTTTCATAATAGAAGAAGCTTTCAGCCTGAATTTGTTCCGCTACGCTGGGTCGGTACAGACGCGATACCCAGATATACAGCACCACATTCAAACCTAATGACCACAATACCCCATGTGTCAGTGGAGCAAAGGATTCAAAACCCAGTAAGGCCTCTGGACGCAGGCCATTAATATCAAACGGTCCAAACAGTAAAATATGCTGTGCCAAATCCTGATATTGGTCGGGCAGGCTACGCAGGACCGTCGGGAACAGTAAGGTGTAACTCCACATGGCGAAGCCCATCAATAGCCCGACATACACACCCTGACGGCTTGCACCACGCCAGTATAGACCGCCAATCAAGGCCGGCGAAAACTGTGCCACGGCGCTAAAGGCCAGTAAGCCAAATACCGAAAGCTGGTTGATATCATTAAAGAAATGGAAAAATAAAAAGCCCAGTAACATCACGCTAATGATACTAATGCGCCGGGTCAGTTTGAGCACGCGCGGTAAATGCTGATCATGACGGGAAATAATTTTAAAACGCCACAGGGCTGGCATGATCAGGTCATTACTGAGCATGATCGATAAGGCCACTGAAGCCACTAACAGCATGCCAGTTGATGCGGAAAAGCCTCCAAGAAAGGCCAATAGCGCTAACCAATCCTGCTGATAGCTCATCGGTAAGGCCAGTACGGCAATGTCTGGTGTGCCCAGCGATTCGGGTAGAGAATGCAGCGCCCAGCTGGCAATCGGAATAATTGCCATGACGGTCAGGATCAGATAGGCCGCAAACCAGCGCCGTGCACCACGGATATGTTTTTCATCGCGTAATTCCACCACTGCCACATGGAACTGGCGTGGCAGGCAGATCATCGCTAGACCTGCCAGTAATGTTTGCACCCAGAAAGTTTCAGGCACACCCAGTTGTTGCAGGTCATGAAAATGCTGATGTACATCGGTACTGACCTGTTTAATATTGTCGGGTGACTGTAATAAGAAGAAGGCTGCCACACAGAGCAGGGCAAACAGTTTAACAAAGGACTCAAAGGCCACGGCTAACATTAACCCGCCGTGTTGTTCGGTATGGGCAATATGCCGGGTCCCAAAAATCATCGCCAAAATCGCCAGTACCGCAGTCAGTACCAGAACACTATTGGTGGTGGTATGGATATGCGCGTTTTGTTCCAGAATCACCGAGGCACTCAGTGCAATGGCGCGTAGTTGCAACGCCAGATAGGGCACAATGGCAATCACGGCGAGAATGGTCACCAAGGCGGCCAGACTTCCGCTTTTACCATAGCGGGCAGCCACGAAATCGGCAATTGATGAAATGGCATGATGCTGGCGGATACGACCCAATCGTTTCCAGATGTCATAACCAAACCAGATAAACAGCAATGGTCCCAGATAAATCGGCAGGAAAATCACGCCTTGGCGAACCGCGGCACCGGTGGCGCCATAAAAGGTCCATGAAGAGCAATATACGCCCAAGGTTAAGCTGAACAGCAGCATTCGACCACGCATACTTAAACGGCTGGCGTGCTTTTCACCAAAAAAGGCACAGCCAAATAGCAGCACGATGTACAGGGCCAATACCCCGAGAATAAGCCAACTGTTCATATTGCTCACGTGATCAACTTCCATTTTTAATCATACCCGAAGCACAGGTACAGCAAGGAGTAGAGAATTGCATTTAGAGACCAAAGTCTAAGTTACGAGTCAAGCATAATCTTGTTAAGTTGGATAATGAAAAATCCCACGTAAAAAGGGGTCCATGGTTGGACACAAAAATAAGGAGTTGATTATGGATGATTCTCAGGTAGATCGAATTCTACATAATCCAAAGTTTCAGGAAATGGTCAGCAAAAAGCGTACATTAAGTTGGACATTAACAGCAATCATGCTGTTTATCTACGTTGGATTTATGCTTTTGGTTGGCTATAACAAAGAATTTTTAGCAAGTTCATTTAGCGGTGGTGTGACCACTTGGGGTATTCCCCTCGGTTTAGGCATTATTGTGTTGTCATTTGTGTTATGTGGTGTGTATTCCTACATTGCCAATAACAAGCTTGACCAGTTGAATGAAGCAGCCCTCAAGGAAGTTGAGGCCATTGCACGTGAAAAAGGGATGCACTGAGATGAAAGGGACCTCATTCAAAGCGGTACTGTTCACACTGTTGAGCTTTTGCTGCACAAGTATTGCCTTCGCAGGCCCGGATCTAGGTACCGCTGAACAGCAAGCGACCAACTGGCATGCGATCATCATGTTTACGATCTTTGTCGGTTTTACCCTGTTCATTACCAAATGGGCAGCCAAGCAAACCCAGTCTGCACAAGATTTCTATACCGCTGGTGGCGGAATCAGCGGTTTCCAAAACGGTTTGGCGATTGCCGGTGACTATATGTCTGCCGCATCGTTCCTGGGTATTTCGGCACTGGTATTCAGCTCGGGCTTTGATGGCCTGCTCTATTCACTCGGTTTCATGGTGGGTTGGCCAATCGTACTGTTCCTCGTTGCGGAACGTTTACGTAACCTGGGTAAATATAACCTGTCCGATGTGGTGTCGTTCCGTCTGGAAGAAAAGCCAGTGCGTACCTTGGCGGCTTTCAGTTCACTGGTTGTGGTGGCGTTCTACCTGATTGCACAGATGGTCGGTGCAGGTCAGCTGATCAAATTGTTATTTGGATTGAACTATAACATTGCGGTGGTGATCGTGGGCCTGTTGATGATGGCTTATGTGATCTTCGGTGGTATGTTGGCAACCACTTGGGTACAGATCATTAAAGCGGTGATGTTACTCAGCGGTGCGACCTTCATGGCCTTTATGGTAATGAAAGCGGTTGGCTTTAGCTTCACCAATATGTTTAACCAGGCGATTGGAGTGTATAGCCAGGCGCATAGCATGAGCTGGGATGAGGCTGCTAAGATCATGGGGCCAGGTTCGTTAACGGCTAACCCGATTGATGCGCTTTCACTCGGTCTTGCCTTGATGTTTGGTACTGCAGGTTTACCGCATATCCTGATGCGTTTCTTTACGGTGAAAGATGCCAAAGAAGCACGTAAATCAGTTGTGGTGGCAACAGGCTTTATTGGTTACTTCTATCTGTTAACGTTCATCATTGGTTTTGGTGCGATCTTGTTTGTTGCCAACAACCCGCAATTCCTTGACCTTGCTAAAGCAGCGGTAACAGGCAAATTAGAGTTGGTGGGCGGTAACAATATGGCCGCGGTTCACCTGAGTGATGCGGTGGGCGGTGACTTGTTCATGGGCTTCATTTCAGCGGTAGCATTCGCAACAATCCTTGCGGTAGTGGCAGGTTTAACACTGTCAGGTGCCTCTGCAATTTCACATGACCTTTATGCCAACGTATTCAAGAAAGGCCAAACCACCCCTGCGTCTGAGTTAAGAATGTCAAAAATCGCAACTTTAGGTTTAGCGATCTTTGCCATGATCTTGGGTATCTTGTTCGAGAAACAAAATGTTGCCTTTATGGTTGGCTTGGCATTCTCGGTAGCCTGTTGTGCAAACTTCCCAGTACTCGTGTTATCCATGTTCTGGAAAGGCTTAACCACACGTGGTGCAGTGATTGGTGGTGTCGTAGGTTTGGTCGGTGCAGTCAGCCTGATCATTCTGTCGAAAGCGGTTTGGGTAGATACGCTAGCGATTTCTGAAACGGCGCCAAACCCATTCAATGGCCCAGCATTATTTGCAATGCCACTGTCATTCTTCTGCTGCTGGTTCTTCTCTGTAACCGACAAGTCAGCACGTGCTGAGAAAGAGCGTAAAGCCTTTGATGCACAGTTCGTTCGCTCAATGACCGGGATCGGTGCGTCTGGCGCGTCAGATCACTAATTCGCTTGAGCTAAAAGAAAGCCCTCATTGATTGAGGGCTTTTTTATGGCTTATTGATGCATGCTGGCCAGCTGCTGCGACTGATTGCGATATAGTGACAAGCCAATACGTTGCAAATGACGTCCATTTTGTTCAAGAAAGCGATTCAATTTTGGAATATATCGGGCACTGCTATACAACGCTAAATTTCGACCAATCAGATAGTAGGCAAACCAGGAAGCCGGTTGTGGCGTTAAACCAAGCTTTTGCATGTTCTTACGGCCAATAAAGAACTGGGTAATTTCTAAGTGTTGCTTATAGGCCAGTTTTTGTTGAAAAGTGCGTAGATAACGGTATTTGCGTTCAAAGGGTTCTTTAGAAAGACTGGAACCAAGCGAAATGCTACTGGCATCGGACTGTGGATGGGCAAATTGCATCCAGTACATCAGTTTCCAGCCCTCTGCCTCCTGATCAACCAGCCATTTCTCTTCAACGCCCATTAACCAGCCCGCATATTTCCAGAAATGTAAAAAGCTGTCGACTTCTTGCTTGCTTGGAAAAATCCCCAAAGCGCGAATGCCGATCAGCACCACACCACTAAAGGCAATATTGGTCATGGCCTGATCATATTGGTTAATCGGGATTCCCCAAGTTTCGGCATCCCATCTCTCGGATTTTTGCAATTGGTGACGAACTAAGGCATGGATAAAACGGACAAAAATGGTAGAGGTAAAGCCTTTGCTAAAACGGGAAAAACCATCCGGTTCAGTAATATCGACCCACCATTTGGTGGTTTCCGCCAGCCGTGTGCCTGCCTGTTTTTTTAATGCGCCGGTCAGGATCAAAGGCTGGTTAAAACCCGGATACAGGTAGCCGGTCATTAAGGATAAATCCCGCAGGATCAGGCCGTTATTGATTCCCAAGCGATAGGTAAATTTCAGTGCAGTATCAATTTTGTTTTGATCATACCAAGCAGGTTTTTGTTCAAAGAATTTGAAGAAGGTCGTGAGTTCAGGAATCTCATGCGGTAATTTATCTAAACCTTGATACAGCGCCGTTTCAAAATATTGTCGATGCTGTTTCGGATTTTGCAGTATCCACAGCAGCAGCTGATCCATGGGTTCATCACCACTTTGCAGGGCCGTATTCAAGGCCTGATAGTCCTGATAACTCGGTTGAACCTCCTGTCGGGTCATATAACCGAGAATCTTAGTTTTGAGATTACGCTGGGTCATGTCTTCAAATGCTGCCAAGCGTTTAGGTTTAACGATACCGTGCATTGCATAAAGTCCCTGATTGTTATTTAATCAAAGCTTAATATGAATAATTATTCGCATTCAATTCGCATTTCAATTGAGGCTGAGCATGAGAAAACGACCCCAACAGCAACGTGCCAAAATGATTGTCGAAAGTATTCTGGAAGGGGCACAGCAATGTATTTCTGAACATGGGGTTTTGCAGGTGACTACACCTAAAATCGCTGAAAAATCAGGGGTCAGTGTCGGATCGATTTATCAGTATTTTGAAAATAAAGAGCAAATCATTGCGGAATTATTGCTACGTAAAAGCGAAAACTTGGGACAGGCGGTAAAGCAACTGGTGATGCTACAACAGCAAACTACTATTCAGGACATCATCACATTAAGCATTGCCTTTGGCTTTGAGTCGTTAAAATCTGATCAGGGGTTTTTTATCGAAATTTTAAAAAACTGGCATGCCTATAGTGATTCGGAAGCGGCACAGGTGTTAGAGCAGCACTTTTTAGAAGTCGGCATGTACCTATTCGGGCGTTATTATCCGCACTGGGATTTTGAAACTTTAAAACATAAGTCTTTTGTGATTATTAACAGTACCTTATTTACCATGATGCGTTATGCCAGTAAAAATACTTTTCTGATCGAAGAACAACGCCTGCAACAAGAACTGTCTAAAATGATTGTTTCTTTTTTAGATGCAGTATGATGCACTCAACAAAAATGAAAAGCATAACAAGATTCAGGAAAAGCACATGCAAAGCTTAAAACAATTCTGGCGTACCTTTCGTTTGCTGCCATCCGCATGGTTGTTGCTGGTTCAACTGGCCTTATTAATTCTGTATATGCTGACCTATGGTGATAGTGAATATCGTGCCTTGACTTGGTCATTGGGTGTTTTGGCGCTGTTAATTATTGCCAAGGTGATCCGGCAAACCCCGGTATTTACCTTTTGGGGGCTCATCTTTGTCAGTGGTGCCTTTGTCTTTTCGATTATGCTGTTTAATGGCTATAGCACACCGACCATCCAGATCATGGCCTACAGTTTTGAAGCGATGGCCTATTTCTATGCAGCTTATGGCTTGCTTCGTTATATGTTTGCCGACCGCTATCTCACCAAAGATGAATTGTTTGCTGCAGGTGCAGTATTTACCCTGATCGCCTGGGCCTTTGCCTTTTTATACAGTATTTGTCAGCTACTTTTGCCAAACAGTTTTCTGAATCCCAATCAGCCCCAAGTGCTGCAAAGCTGGCTGGATTTGTTGTTCCTGAGTTTTAGTTTGCAATCGGCAACCGGTTTATCGGACTTGATGCCGATGAGCCCAGCCGCCAGAGTGCTTGCCATGCTGCAAATGTTTGGCGGGGTCATGTATCTGGCCGTGGTGGTCTCGCGTCTGATTGCACTGCAATATATTGCGCATTTACCCAAAAATCAGTAATTCGTGGTGGTATGGGGACGGGTTGTGGTTTCCTGTTCCAGCCATTCGATGAATTTCAGCATAATCGGGTTATGCGGCTGTTCGGCATAAACAAAATAGTAGCAACGTGAACCACTGAGTTTATGTGATGACACGATCATCAATTCTCCTCGACTCAGTTCTTTCTCAATCAGCATTTGTGGAATCAGGGCCACACCAAGATGGTGGGTTGCCGCCACGGCCAGCATGGAAAACAGTTCATGGCGTTGACCTTCCATCGCATAAGGCGCGTTATAGGCCAGACTGTCGAACCATTCTTTCCAGATCGCTGGGCGGGTGGTCTGTTGTAATAAGGGCAGTTGTGAGAGTTGTGCCGGAGACAAATCCAGTGACGAGGGCGATTGATTTTGAATCAGATCAGGGAAGAACTTTCTAATCAGCGTTGGTGAGCAAACGGCAACGACGTCTTCCTGCATCAAAAAATGAGCAGTCGTTCCGGGCCAGTTTTCTACCTGAGCGGGTGTACCTGCATAGATGGCAGCATCGAAAATCTGCTCACTGAACAGAAAGGGTTTGGTACTGGTTTCCAGATGAATAGTAATTTCTGGATATTTTCCATTAAAACGATGTAGGCGTGGCAGCAGCCAGCGTGTCGCAAATGTGGGTACTACACCCAGTTTGAGCGTACCTCCTAAACCTTGATGCGACATCAGGTCGAGTGTGCTGTGTTCCAGCCCGAGCAAATGCGTCTTGATATTTTTCAGATATTGTTCACCCGCAAGGGTCAGTTCGACGCCATGTCGTACCCGATGAAACAGCGGCAGATTCAGAAACGCTTCCAGTTGCTGAATCTGTCGGGAAACCGCACTTTGGGTCATGCTCAGTTCCTGTGCCGCATGGGTGTAGGTTTTATGTTTGGCAGCGGCTTCAAAACAGATCAATGATTGCAGTGAAGGAATCATACGTCGCATAACAGCGTCCTTGTGTTGTGTGCGAAAATCAGCAATGAGGTTTGGTTAGCTCAAGCTTTGTAGATTATTCTCTGCTTTATTTTTAACAGAAGCATGCCACTGATTGCAATTGAGTTATGCATAAAACGCATAGCTGTATGAAAAAACATCGTTTGCCTGAGGGCACAATCTGGCCTAGCATCAAGAGCAGAATGTATATCAAAATTAATCAACAGGAAGATAACAAGTCATGGCAAATCAAGGAAAGCGTGTCTCTTTTAACTGGCAAGATCCCTTTTTACTCGAACAGCAACTCAGCTCGGAAGAACGCATGATTCGGGATAGCGCTCAGGCCTATTGTCAAGACAAACTCATGCCACGGGTACTGGAGCAGTTCCGTCATGAAAAAACCGATCCAAGTATTTTTCGGGAAATGGGTGAGCTAGGTCTATTAGGCCCAACCATCTCGGAGCAGTATGGTGGTGCGGGGCTAAACTATGTCAGTTATGGTTTGATTGCACGCGAGATTGAACGGGTAGATTCGGGCTATCGTTCGATGGCCAGTGTGCAAAGTTCACTGGTGATGGTGCCGATTGCCGAATTTGGTACCGAAGCACAAAAACAGAAATACCTGCCTAAACTGGCGACAGGTGAATACATTGGCTGTTTCGGATTGACCGAGCCGGATCATGGCTCTGATCCGGGCAGTATGCTATGTCGTGCCAAAAAGGTTGCAGGCGGTTATCGCCTCAGTGGTAGCAAAATGTGGATTACCAACAGCCCGATTGCAGATGTGTTTGTGGTGTGGGCCAAAGAAGTCTCGGAAACTGGCAATGTCGGGGAGATTCGTGGTTTTATTCTGGAAAAAGGTTGGGAAGGGCTGTCTGCGCCTGCCATTCATGGCAAGGTCGGGCTGCGAGCATCGATTACCGGTGAAATCGTGATGGATCAGGTCTTTGTGCCTGAAGAGAATGCTTTCCCTGAAGTGCGCGGCCTAAAAGGGCCATTTACCTGCCTGAACAGTGCCCGTTATGGCATAGCCTGGGGTGCAATGGGGGCCGCTGAATTTTGTTGGCATACCGCACATCAATACACCATGGATCGCAAACAGTTCGGTCGACCACTGGCAGCCAATCAGCTGATTCAGAAGAAACTGGCGGATATGCAGACTGAAATTGCGCTGGGCCTACAAGCAGCTTTGCGTTTTGGGCAAATGAAAGATGCAGGCATTGCTTCAGTGGAAGGAACATCCCTGATCAAACGCAATAACTGTGGTAAAGCGCTGGAAATTGCCCGTTTGGCGCGTGACATGATGGGCGGCAATGGCATCAGTGATGAGTTTGGTGTGGCCCGTCATCTGGTTAATCTGGAAGTGGTGAATACCTATGAAGGCACCCATGATGTACACGCCTTGATTCTTGGGCGTGCACAAACCGGTATCGCTGCATTTTCTAACTAAAACTTCTGCATTGTTTAAACGTAAAGATACGCTTGCGGGCGTATCTTCGGGCAAATTCATGCCTAAAAAATTGACTTATAGCAATTAAAATCGTCAAGGATTCATCAAGCACATTTCCGGTAGAAAATGACACTTTGCCAAAACAATAAATAGTACTGTCGCAAAGGATTCATCACTTGAATGGTTGATGAAAGACCAGACCCATTTGAGAAAATGAGGTGTCAAATGAACAATGATGTTCAAACGGTAGCAAGCTCAGCGATGAGCAAATGGCCTTCTAATCTGGGAACCTATGCGCGGATTACGCCGCACACATGGAAATTTGCCTTGCTATTTGCCTACTTCGCCATGGTGGTAGATGGCATCGATATCATGCTGCTGTCATACAGTCTGACCAGTTTAAAGGCAGAATTTGGATTATCAACCTTTCAGGCGGGTGCGCTGGGGAGTGCCTCTCTCGCCGGGATGGGAATTGGCGGTATTCTGGGTGGCTGGGCCTGTGATAAATATGGACGGGTCAGAACCATTGCCCATTCCGTGACTTTCTTTTCAATTGCCACCTGTCTATTGGGTTTTACCCAAAGCTTTGAACAGTTTATGTCGTTACGTTTTATTGGGGCTTTAGGGATTGGCGCCCTTTATATGGCCTGTAATACCTTAATGGCGGAGTATGTTCCGACCTCGTATCGCACCACAGTACTGGGCACCTTGCAAACCGGACAAACGGTTGGCTATATCGTGGCAACCTTACTGGCTGGTGCCATCATTCCAGAACACGGCTGGCGTATTTTATTCTTTATTACCGTGATTCCAGCAGCGATCAATATCATCTTACAGCGCTTTGTGCCTGAGCCTAAATCCTGGCAGCTGACGAAAATGAAGAGTTTGACTCCGCAAACGCAGCAAGTTATTACGACGCAACCGCAACCGCAAAGCCAAAGTATCTATCAACAGATTTTTGCCAATTTCAAACATCGCAAAATGTTCCTGCTCTGGATGACGACAGCTTTCTTTTTACAGTTCGGTTATTACGGCATTAACAACTGGATGCCGAGTTATCTGGAAACCGAAGTGAATATGAACTTCAAGTCGCTGACCAGTTATATGGTGGGTTCGTATACGGCAATGATTCTAGGCAAGATTCTGGCGGGTTATCTGGCAGATAAATTTAACCGCCGTACCATTTTCGTGTTTGGAACGCTGGCCAGCGCAATCTTCCTGCCGATCATTATCTTCTTTAATACCCCTGACAATATTCTGTATTTACTCATTACCTTTGGATTTCTTTATGGGATTCCATATGGGGTCAATGCCACCTATATGGCGGAATCTTTTTCAACGGATGTTCGCGGTACTGCCATTGGCGGAGCCTATAACATTGGTCGGGTTGGGGCGGCGATTGCACCGGCCACCATCGGTTTTTTAGCCTCTGGCGGAACATTCACCATGGCCTTTATTGTCATGGGTGCCGCTTATTTTATTGCGGGTGTGTTACCGGGACTATTTATACGGGATCGCCAATACGATCCACAACAATCATAAGCAAGGAGGAAGGAACATGGGTGCATTAACAGGCTTACGTGTACTGGATCTGAGCCGGGTGCTGGCAGGACCGTGGTGTAGCCAGATTCTGGCTGATCTGGGGGCTGAAGTGATCAAGATTGAGCGTCCTCAAACCGGCGATGATACCCGGATGTGGGGGCCGCCGTGGATGAAGGATGATGCAGGGCAGCCCACGCGCGAGGCGGGCTATTATCAGTCTGCCAACCGCAATAAATACTCGGTCACTATTGATCTTGCCTCAAAACAGGGTCAGGCCTTGTTACGGGAAATGGTCAAGGATAGTGATGTGCTGATTGAAAATTATAAAGTCGGTTCACTGCATAAATATGGTCTGGACTATGCCAGCCTGCGTGAGATCAATCCGGGACTGGTCTATTGCTCGATTACCGGATTTGGGCAAACCGGACCTCGTGCGTCTGAGCCGGGTTATGATTTTGTCATTCAGGGGATGGCCGGATTGATGAGTATTACCGGTGAAAAGGATGATTTGCCGGGTGGCGGCCCACAAAAGGTGGGGGTTGCAGTCACGGATTTACAAACCGGATTATATGCCACCATTGCGATTCAGGCAGCGCTCTGGGCGCGTCAACGTACAGGCAAAGGACAACATATTGATCTGTCCTTACTGGATGTACAGGTTGCGGGTTTAGCCAACCATGGCATGAACTATCTGATTACCGGTCAGGCACCGCAACGCTGGGGCAATGCGCATGCCAATATTGTGCCTTATCAAACCTTTAAGGCAAAAGATAAGGACTTTATTATTGCCTGTGGCAATGATGCCCAGTTTAAAGCCTTGTGTCAGGCCATCGGTCAGGCGGAATGGGCAGTGCATCCCAAGTTTAGATTGAATCAGGACCGGATTGCGCATCGGGGTGAATTGACCACGTTAATGGATCAGCATTTTCTTACGCAATCTGCACAATACTGGGTAGAGCGGATTCATGCGGTCAAAGTGCCGGTCGGCATGATCAATAATGTGGAGGAGGCATTACAAGAACCGCAAGTACAAGCAAGAGAAATGGTGGTGTCGATTCCACATCCGCAATATCGTCAATTTAAAATGATTGCTTCGCCATTAAAGTTGTCTGCCACACCTGTGGAATACCGTCTTGCACCACCACGTTTGGGAGAACATACTCAACAGGTCTTAGCACAATACTGTTCCACAGAGCACTTGGCGGAGTTAACCGAGCAAGGTGTGATTGGGCATTGATCAACAATGCCCAAAGTGATTTCGATGACCAAGAATTTAAACTTTATTTTTATTAAATCAAATACTTATAATTTGTTTCATATCCTGTTACAGCATTACAACGGCGTTATTATTGATATTTTTTATACTAGAGTCCGGGTTTTACATGTCATGAACCCGCTTTTATTCACATCGTGAACGTCTCATTTGACTTGAATGTCTGTCAATTATCATTAAAAAAACATGGGGGAACTATGCCTTCCAAAACAATATCCTGGTTGTCCAATGTCAACAGGAATGTGTTTTTTAGTACGGTACTGATTATTGCAATGTTTGTTGTCTTTGCAATTGTAGCACCTCAACTCTTCGAAACCTTAACTTCACAAGCCAAACAATGGATTACCGATTCTTTTAGCTGGTTTTATATTGTCTGTGTCGCTATTTTTCTAATCGTGCTGGTGTACATCGCCTGTTCTTCCAGCGGTAATATCAAATTGGGTCCTGACCATAGTCAGCCAGAATACAGTAATGGTTCATGGTTCGCGATGCTATTTACTGCGGGTATGGGCGTTGGCCTGATGTTCTTTGGTGTGGCAGAACCGGTCATGCATTATGTCACGCCACCAAATAGCGACCCTGAAACCGTGGCTGCTGCAAAAGACGCTTTACGTATTACTTTTTTCCATTGGGGGGTACATGCGTGGGCGGTATATGCACTTGTCGGTTTGTCACTGGCCTATTTTGCTTATCGTCATGATTTACCTTTAAAAACCCGCTCTGCTTTATATCCGATTATTGGCAAACGTATCTATGGCTTGTGGGGGGATGCAATTGATACCTTCGCAACCGTAGGCACCATCTTTGGTGTTGCTACCTCGTTGGGTTTTGGGGTTCTCCAGGTAAATGCCGGATTAAATTATTTATTTGGTGTGGAACAGTCAGTCCCGACCCAGATTGGTCTGATTATTTTTGTCAGCATTCTGGCAGGTCTTTCTGTATTTGCAGGACTGGATAAAGGGGTCAAACGTTTATCAGAGTTAAATCTTGTGCTTGCCGTGATTCTCCTGATTTTTGTTTTCCTTGCCGGCCCAACAATTCATCTATTGCGAACAACCGTAGAGAATACCGGGCAGTACCTCTCCAATCTTTTTGTCATGACTTTTAATTTGCAGGCTTATGATTCAACAGGCTGGATCGGTGGCTGGACAATTTTCTATTGGTCGTGGTGGATTGCATGGTCTCCGTTTGTGGGCATGTTTATTGCCCGGGTATCTCGTGGACGAACAGTCAGAGAGTTCATATTGGGGGTTATTCTGATCCCGACAGGATTTACCATCGTATGGATGGGGTTTTGGGGCAATGCCGCACTATTTAGCATCATGCAAGAACATAATATTGCCCTGATGGAAATGGTTCAGAAAGATTCATCTGTTGCCTTGTTTGAGTTTTTAAATCATCTACCGCTGTCTGGTGTGATGAGCATGCTAGGGGCAATTCTGGTCCTTCTTTTCTTTGTTACCTCTGCAGATTCTGGCGCGCTGGTTGTGAACTATTTAACTGCCAAAACAGAAGATACACCAGCATGGCAACGGGTATTCTGGGTTGTTCTAATTGCAGCACTCACCATCTGCTTATTATTGGTGGGAGGACTAGCCACCTTACAGGCGTCCATGCTGGTAAGTGCTTTGCCTTTCGCTCTGATTATGCTACTGATGGGATGGGGATTATTAAAAGCCCTGAATCTGGATGCGACCAAGTCAAGAATGCTGAATGAAGCACGGACTACGCCGAGAGCGATCAATAATCCAAGAAGCTGGCAACAGCGTTTGGGTTTAATCATGCATTATCCGCATACTGAGGATGAGGTTCGGCATTATATTGATACACAGGTCAGAAAAGCGTTTGAAAGTATCCAGAAAGAGTTTAAACGCCGTCATCTTGAAGTCGATATTCAAAATACTGAACAAGGCTTGCAGCTGCGCGTCGATCATCATCATGAGATTAACTTCATCTATACGGTCTATGCACATGAAACCGTACCGCCAAGTTTTATGCTGGGGCAGGGCGATGCTGATGAAGCGCAATATTTCCAGGCTGAAGTATTCTTGAGAGAAGGCGGACAAAACTATGATGTTATGGACTGGACTCAGGAAGACCTGATTCAGGACATTATTGATCAATATGAACGTCATCTTTACTTCTTGAATATTGTAAGAGGCACATCGTCTTAACAGGGGATGTTGACTGAAAATAATAGCAACACCGGTTTTGAGCACCTCAGAGCCGGTGTTTTGCTTTTTGGAGATATTTTTTTCAATATAATTTTTAGTTGGAACCCGGTTTATTGATAAAAAAAGTGAGCCTGTGAGAAAGAAATGATCAAAATTAAAAAGATTTTCGCTGATAATTAAAACAAATATAGATAAAAATTTATAGATAACAGTGACTTGGTGGATTTAAATGTTGGCTAAATTAATTTTTAAGATAATGAATAAATTTTAAATTATATAAATCAGTAAATTAGATAAGTTAAAGTTTAAAAATAAAACAACCGAATAATTTAATTTTTAAAAGTGCTTGCGTCTGATCTGAAATACTGTAGAATGCACATCCATCGGCGGTGATGCAGATAAAAACTTGTTGAGAAACAAGGATTTGGCTAAAATGGTTGGATTCTTGAGTTGGTTGATAAGTTTGCTAAATATCTAAATTACCTGTTGACTTTTAAGAAATTGAGAGTAATATAGCCGACCTGGCTTGATGATGACGAATCATCGAGAAGATCATTAAGAGAATAGAAGAACAACTTGTGTGGATTTTTACTGGTTGATCGATCGAAAATATTTCATTGATTAATTGGTTTAAATTTCTCGAAGTTTATTTGAGTAAATATTAAGTCAGTAATTGATGAGCCAAGATTTGTAGCCATAAGCTACTAATGATTTTAAACTGAAGAGTTTGATCATGGCTCAGATTGAACGCTGG
>NZ_AMZS01000032.1:0-138615 GCF_000314615.1 Acinetobacter sp. WC-323 | reverse complement strand
AGAAGCCTACACACAAAATCTACCGCACAACCAATTGGCCCGCATATAACCGAGCACTCATTAATCGCGGAAATATTGCCCTTTGGTTTGATCCTGCTACGCAATGGTATGCTCCATCAAAAGGCAAACAAGGGCGAAATCAAACCTACTCCGACGCAGCCATCCAATGCTGCTTAATGATTAAATCCTTATTCCGTCTATCTTTACGTATGGTCACTGGCTTTGTGCAAAGTCTGATTAAACTTTGCGGATTAAATTGGACCGCACCAGATTACAGTACGCTTTGTAGAAGACAAAAGCATATTGATATTGCAATCAGCTACCAAAAAAGTAGCGATGGGCTGCATCTACTCGTAGACTCTACAGGGATGAAGTTTCTAGGTGAGGGCGAATGGAAACGCAAGAAACATGGAGCTGAATATCGTCGCCAATGGCGTAAACTACATATTGGTATAGATGCCAAAACCCTACAAATACGCGCTATTCAGCTCACAACCAATAATGTCTGTGATTCACAGGTGCTTGGTGATTTACTTAATCAGATTCCACAAGATGAGCAGATTGACTCTGTTTATACCGATGGAGCTTATGACACCAAGCAATGCCGTCAGGTCATTGCAGATCGGCAAGCACATGCGGTGATTCCACCTAGAAAAAATGCGAAACCATGGAAAGATACAAAGAGTAGCTCGCTAGAGCGAAATGAATTACTTCGAACAATTAAACGTTTAGGTAGGACACTATGGAAAAAATGGTCAGGCTATCATCGCCGAAGTTTGGTTGAGACTAAAATGCACTGCATCAAATTATTAAGAGATAAACTCAGTGCAAGGAGCTTTGATAGCCAAGTCAATGAGGTTCATGCACGTGTAGCAGTCCTCAACAGATTTACGGAATTAGGTCGACCACTTACCCAAGTTACGCCTTAAATTTGGCTCAATTAGGGGCGCTTTGCCTTTCAAATCTTTGTGCAACAAAGCCATGGCGCATCAAAAAGCCCTGGTTGTAATGCTTTAATTTTTCCTTTACTTGTAGCCTCTTTATCCATGCGCTTACGCACAGCTGCTAAAATACTTGCCGGATCTACACGCTCATGTACATGTAAACTTACTGTATCGACTGTAAAGCTTGTATGCTCCGCTTTACCTGCCCAATTTAGATAAGGAGATTGTGCTTGCTTTAGAGCTTCTAATGCCTTTTTCATCTGTTCAGGGTCATCTGAAGCTAAGGCATCATCAATTAAATTCTCAGTCCATGCACGTTGGGAATCAAACTGTAATGAAGGGTCAATATGCGGGTCGTACTTCCAACGTGTCTTGCCTACATCAGGATCAGTAAAGGGCGTAACCATCCCTACTTCAGGATTATTTACTCGCTTATCTAAATGACGATATGAAAGGATTTCTACGCCCAATTCCGCACTTTTGCTTAGCTGTGACTTTTTAGTGCTTTTTTTACGAGGTTTTTTTTCACCGTCAGGAAGTGTTGGTTCTATTAACTCAAAACTATCACTACTCATGAACGCCCTTTCCCTTAATTTCAAAATTTCTGCTGATTAATCCTAGTAGTCTAACCAAAAACAAAAAAATAAGGGAGCAAAAGCTCCCACTATTATTTCTCTCGGCTTTCTAGCTTAGCCTTAGGATTTCCTAAGCAGACCAGCCCTTTTAATGGGATAGAACTTGTATTTTTTTGCCATAATTCTTAAAGAAGTGAAAAATATGATTATTGGGTTGTTCAGAATAAAGTAGATTTCCCCCACTAACTATATAAAAAAATTAATAATATTGTAAAATAGAGGAGACAAGTCCCCTCTATTACGGATCATGGCAATTTTTCTATAATGATTTGATAACCATGCTCAGTTTTTACCATTTTAGAAATTACCCCATTATCATGTAAATGTACCTTATCTTGACTATTCAATTCAGGGAATTGGCTCATATAGTTAGGTATTTGATAATAATCTGAAGAATATGCTAAGGATTTCACCAATTCAGAAGACCTTTGCTCATATACAAAAAATACCTTATAAGCCTCACCCATTAAGCCGATAGTAATCATCAACCCCAGAACATGGAACAATGAAAAGCTTTCCATAAATCTGTCTTTAAAAATTAAAAAACCAAATCTCAAGATATATACGCACCAAACTCCAATTCCTATTAGAGCTAATAAAGTTGACGTTACAATCAATATTGAAGGAATGCAGTATATAAATGTTAATAAAGCTATGGTTGCATCGAAATCAGTAGGAGGTAATCCCATTGTTGATGCAACAACGTCTCTAGCAAAAACATTTGCTAACCAGACAACCACTAATTGGCACAGAAAAATAAAAGGCTTTAAATATTTGAAATTTCGATATTTTTTAAAGACAACAAGTAACCACCACAAAAAGCCAATTTCAAACAAAAAAAATGAGATATAGATTAGAAAATTGGTGGGACCAAGTTGTTTTACAAACAGTATGCCTGTTATGAAAATAAGTACGGCAATGAAATACAATTGATTCCAACGATCTTTGATTAAAAAATCATTGAGATATTGTTTTAGCATAATCACTCCACAATTATAATGAATTAAGCCCTACCCACTAGGATAAAGCTTAGGGCGTGATTAATTTATAAGACATTTCCTTACTTGCAACTATTTCCCAATATAGTTCTTTAAAAACCTTTCATAAGAGTGCCATATCATTTTGGCCTCTTGATAAGCTTCTCTGGCATTGAGTCACCAACGATCTTAATTGGAGGAGTTGTTACGATAGGCGGTACTGGCTTCTGATTAGTACTCGACATATTACTTAACCTTAATTTTATCCCGATCTACGCTTCTTTCCTCTACAACAACAGGAGGCCTAACTACTTCAGGAGGTGTTGGGTTATTAAATTTAATTAGTTTCATGTTATTTAACCAAAGTACTTATTACAATTAATAGTACAGTCAATATAAACATCAATCCACAAAATTTAATTTCTTTAAAAGCTTTATTCAAGTATTCCACTTTCTCAGCATTTCTGTCTTCATATATTTTAATTATTGAGGCTAGATCCATTGACAAATTGTAATAAATCGTTGCTATCTCATTCTGAGTAAAGAAATCTATCATTTGCTGATTATTTTCCAATTTTCCAACTTTGCTTACCTCCATGACCTGAAAAAGGTTCCTAGCAATCCCACAGAGAGAAATAAAAATCAAAGTTATGAGGGCCAATACAATATAAAAGAAGATACCTTTCTCAGTCTTATCAAAAAAGTACTGTTTCGAGAATATTGTTAATGCTGCTATTATTATAGATATAAATGTTACGTACTTAGCTGCTTTGTCTTCTAGTTTGGCATGTAAAGCCTTTATACTCTCTAAACCTTTTAACTGAAAATCATACAGAACCTTATAGATTTCTTGATCTAATTTGTTATCCTCAGTAGGCATCACTATCTCTTATAAAAAGCCCCAACAATATTTGCATTTTATCTAAATTTTTATAAAATTAAATCACTATATAAATTTGATATATCAACAAAACTTTTTACTTTAACGGTTCCATCTTTCCAAATCCAAATTATAGAAAATTCCTGCTACCTCCTTTGAAAAATTTATCAATAATTATTGATTCCACTTTTTTTTAGTAGTCTTTGTTATGAAATTGAGAGACTAAGTAAGCCTAAAAAAGCCACACTATACAAATGTGGCTAAAATAAAGTTGTTCTTATACCACTTAGGCTAATTTAGGCAGTCATTCTTAAAGCCTGTTCCAGCCCACGTTGTTTAATAGCTGCACCGGCACCGAACCATGCAGAGTCCAAGCGATGATCCGTACTCATGGCCCGACGTTCATGGTCGCAAAATTCGGTAATCGAGCACAGTAAACCATACGCCGTATCTTTGGCTGAACTTAGCTCTGCCCCACGCCCATGCCCGTTAAACATGGTCATGACTTTTGACATGGCACGTCCATTCGGTTCAGTTTTATTGTCTGATCGAGTTGAGCGAGTTTGGTTCGGCATCGCCACATTTCGGTAGAACTGAATGATACTTTCATCCTGTTCTGCAATACTCAAAGAGGTATTGTTAAACACAACATCAAAGTAAGCGGCTGCTTCCTGTTGAGTGACTTTACGTTGACTCAATTGCTTCATTTCATACATATGCTCATCCCATGCACGGACTGAAATCCCCAGTTGCTGTTTAACTTTTTCTGCATCGAATCGCGTGCTATGCGGTACTTTTACCATACCTGCACTGCTTTGCTGTCCTTTTAGTGCAATTGCCAGAGTGTTATTGCATACCACGCGGATACTGGTGAACTGCGCCGTAGTTGCCAGAGTTCCATCACAGGCTGTTGCCAATAAAATATAGCCATTGCTGACATCCTTACCCTTGAGTGCTGCACTCTGTCCTGTTCGTGCCAGTGCCCAGAACTTCTTGCCGCCTTTGAGCACGCCAGCAGTTTCCAGTTCAAAACCTGATTGTTCGGTCAGGTCACGATAAAACTCTAAAATCTCCATCGGCTGTACTTCCTGAAAGCGTTGACTAACCACGGATAACGGTGCATGAGTATCGGAGCGGTACAGTACCCGCTGCTCTTCATAAGGCATAATGATGCTCTGCCCTCGATGGTTTTGGGCCATATAGCTAACATTGGAAGATTCAATGCGCCAGTCCATGCCTGCCTGTTGTGCCCAGACTTCGATTGGCTGGTTATGGGTTAATTGATTGCCTAAGCCGTGCCAAGGGGTTTGACCAACATAGGCCATTTGTTCAAGTTGATGTGCCATGATGTTTTCCTTTTAGATATATAAAGAAAGTGGGAATGTAATAAGGGTTATGTTCTATTCAGTCCGCTTGATTTCGAACTGTTCCAGACATTGTTCGCACTGGTAATGCCAGGTCACGATGTTGTCCTGTTGCTGGACGTAAAGTAGAAACATCCCACCTGCGGTTAGACCAATAAATCCGCCGATCAGTGGATTTATTCCTAGCCGTTTTGAGAGTTCCATGCCCGCACTTGCCAGTGTCATCGGTGAGAAAGAAGAAAATGAAATCTTGGTTCTGGATTGGGTTTCCTGGGTACGTCGTAGTAATTGCACATGGGTTGAGTGGCAATAGGGACATTGCTGCATCAGGTACTCCTGATTTAGATATTGAGAAGTTGAATAACCGGCATAAAAAAACCACGAGCATCAGCTCGTGGTTTTTAGGGTGTATGTGGTTTGGGGAATTTGGGTGATGATTATTTTGATTAACGATTCGTTGTCTTTGTCGTCGTCGGGTTGGACTTTTTACATGGACGGATACTCTGGATATAGGCACCATCACCCGTATCTTTAAAGAAGCCATACTTGGACTGAATTTCCAGACATTGCCCTTTCTTATACGGTTTGAGTTGTTTGGCAACCTGAATCGGTAGGGCAAAACTATTCAGGATCACTTCGCCTTTGGTGGTGGGGAAAACCACCGCTTCTTCGCCGTAATGCACATTGGCTTTTAAGGTAATCTGTTCGGTTTTGGCAAAGGCCACTGAACTCGCTGCCATTGTTAAAAGACCACAGCTGAGGAGTTGAATTAGTTTCATAAGCTTATCTCGTATTTATTCATGAAAGTTATGTTGGTTTGAATGAGTGTGTTGTACAAACAGGTTGGACTTAGCGACCAAAGCAAGGTTTGTAGCCTTCGTTGATGACTTCATCTGTGCTTTTGTTCCACTGCACCACATACCAGGTACACTGATAACGATCTGAATCCCATGCAGTACGGTAAGTGATGGTATTGCCCTGTTCACTCCATCCTTCTAAGCGTTTGGCAACCTGATCTGGAGCAGAACGTCCCCAAACTTCCATGAGGTGGGTAGCCAGCATGAGATCAATATCCGCTACTGTGGTGCGCAAATCGGCTGGTGCAGACTGGATTGGTTTTAAGCCATAGCGGGAAAGTTTTGAGCTTAGGGTTTTCCCATCATGGTATTCAGCATCAACGTCGTAACTTAAACGTTCAGCCGCCGCTGCTTTTTGACTGGCTTTGGCACTATCAACTGCGGCAAGTGCCCCAGCAACATCATCCGCACTGACTTCAAGATGTGCTGTTTGGGTCTCGGGATCTTCGCTTAGACCTTCAATACCAGGGAGCCTGGGTTCCCCTGGTTCTGATGCGGCCTTGAACTGATCAGCCGTTTGGTGTTGCACTTTACTTTGCTCTAGTGCAAGTTGTGCCAACTCAATATCAGTTTTACGTTGTTGCTGCTGATTAAATAAAACAGCTGCTACAACAACAATCACCACAATACCTAGTCCAAGGATCATCAGCTTGGATGTTTGAAGTTTTTGCATCATCTCTCCCCCCTTAATGCGGCCATAGGCCCTGTTCTTTGAGTGCCTTGATTTGAGGATCAATCGTTACCTCTCCTGTTCGGCAGTTAGTCAGCTCACCCGTCTTTTGGTTAAAGCTTTCTGATACGTTTGGGTTATCACATAAGCGTTTGTATTTACTGGCTGGCGCTGGTGCTGCCTGTGATGCTTTGGCTGGTGCACGGTAACCAACGCGACGAACGAATAAACTATTACGTGTACCGAATACTCTTAAAATGCCGCCTCCTTCCCAGGTTGCGGTATAGGCGAGCTGTTGTTCACAGCCATCAAACATGGCAGCTTGAACTTCATGTACACCATAGTGAAGTGTTGCGGAACGGTAGGTACAAATAGCTTGATAACCACTGCCTTTCTGTACATTGACTAAATGCGCCATGGTTTCTGCTGAACCTAATCCATAAGAAGATGCTGCATGGCTGAAGACACTAAAACCGCTGGCGAAGATTGCCACGGCAATTAATTTTTTCATCTTTTTTACCTATTCATTTTTATCGTGTTGCTTGAGATAGTTGCTTAAACTCTCTATGAGAACAGCCATTCAAGAAAGGTAAAGGGCCAGACAAAAGCATGGCCCAGGAGATAGGCTTTGGAATAACCCGCAGGAAAACTCCAAATCAATTTGATCCAGTAACCCAACATAATCAGCAAATAAGTAAGGAGAACTTTCTTCATGCTCAGCCCCCTATTTCAATTCAGCCATACAGGCAAAGCCTGCACGCTGGACTTGATCTGCCCAGTCTTCAGGGAATTGCCAAGGCTCTTTAATCTGTTCTAACCGATCTTTGCCGTAGTGCTTTTCAACATTGTTATAACTACAGGAACAGAAACTGCGATTAGCTCCCCAATTTCTGCATCCATCCTTAAACTTAGATTCAAATGAACTGCTACAAGCTGTGAGTAAGGCACAGCCAAATAATAAGAATAATCGTGTTAATCCCATCTCTTCTTCCCATCAATACATATGCGTGCCAGTCCATCTTTGGATATGGCTTCAATAAGGTAATGTGTAAGTGAAATTGCTTTAATTAAGATCAGAACGAAATCAATGAAGTTGTTTTTATAAAGCCCAGATGTGACTTAGCCTGGGTAAATCCCAAGTTCATTATCAATATTGATCGTCATAAAGGTTTCAGTAACATTACTGGAAGCTATGTCCTGCAATAACGCATAGACAAATAGTGAGAAAAAGATAATTTGAGAATTGAAATAGTACGCATGGCGGACTCCTTTGTTTATTAAAAGGCTCTACCAAATTACTGCTAAATAATGGTGGCAGAACGAAAGAGGGTTAGCAGACTGGTAAACAAAGAAACCAGCACACACAAAGGTGTCCCCCTTCCGCCCTACCATAGAGAAAAGGGGGGACGAACGGGTCCACGACATACAAAATTATCTTTTGTACATCGTCTTTGTTTAATGGGTCTGCTAAAACCCGCTGGCAATGTAGGCCAGCAGGCAAAGGATAATTGTTGATAGAAAGCCTGTCAATCTGATATAAATACGAAAAAATATCCCGTATTCTAGTAAGTCTAAAATAGATTCTACTGAAGCACCCTTATTGTGTTTTGGTGAATCTATGGATCAATTCAATAGGGTGCTATCAAGATCAAAATACTTTAACGAGCGGTGCGTACATATCGTACTACCAAGGGTGGTAACAATCACATAAACAGTTGAAATAAATAATTTTTATAGCCAACTATGCACCTCACCCCTCCCCTTACTCTTCTCACAAACCGGATCTTCTTCAAACTGATTACTTGATAAATTTGATATATTTTTCATAATTCTGAGCTAACTCTTAAGCATGAAAATCAGGCCTATTGAACCATTTTGATTCACTTAATTTAAAGTAAACTTGTTATATTTGTATAACTCATAAATTAGAGTGGCGGATAATGTCAGAAGCTTTAGAACGTAATGATCAAATAAGACTTATGTATATCCTTGAAGATTTTGTATTAAAAAATATTAAATACCCATACGGGGATCTAACCCAACATATTAATTATTATCAATCACTGAACGAAACTCACTTTATTGAACAACCTCCAATCTCCTTTCAACAGTCAAAAGCCAATCTTGATCCCAATGAACGATTACAGGAAAACTATCAATACGAGATTACTGAACAAGACAAGCAATATATCTATACCTTACACGCTCAAGGAAAATTCAAAGAAACGCCTCAACAAAAGCAATATCGAGAAACAGCCATACAAAAAGTACTCCTTTCTAATGATCCAAATGATACTGTTGACATTCCCCTTATTGATCGTCTACCACGCTATTACGATGATATTCTCACATCAATCATAGAGTTTCACCAAGCAGAAGTGACTGAAACAGACAACCTAAAAATGATCGAAGCATTACGTAAAAAGGCATTTTTTATCTACGCTATGCATCATGATTGTCAAAACTTACAAACGATACCAAAAGAGCTTTATCCTTTTTTTGAAAAAATTCATAATGGATATGAACAAAGGGACTCAATCGAGCTAATTCGGCAGAGTTTTCTTCAATATGCAGAAATGATTCTTTTAAATGACGAATCAACAAAAAATATATCATCTACAACAATCAAAGATATTATTAAATTGCTTGAAAAAGATTCTATTCCTTTTGTTAAAGAAGCATTTATTGCACAAGACAAACTTAATATAAGCATTTTGCATGCACAGACTATACGTTTAGAATCTGCAAAAAAAAGTGTGGCAATGGTCTATACTCAAGATTCTCAAATAAAGTCACAACCTCTATTTGCGGATCAGGATTATTTTGTTAAACAAATACGAAAAATTAGAAAGCTCATTAGTACGCAGACAAAGAAAATGAATTACTTAGTAGCCCCTACGGCTAATGCACCTAAATCGATTGTGAGAAAAAAATTTACAGGTAGCAGTGCAAAATGGTTAAAAAATCATAAAGTAAACAACCAACATCTATATGACGTCATAAAAGAAATTGCAAAAAAAAATAGAAAATCGAACATCAAATAGTAATTAGTAAAATCCTCTTTAAATTTGACCTATCCATTAGCAATAGATCTTTTTATGTTCATTACAGTAGAAAACTTATAACTTATCCTAGATTGATATTTACTTAAATAATCGATGTCCGTGCAAATACCCCCTTACTGAGCTTTTCAATTTTTCTTAAAGTGACGAAACCATCTAATCACATCCTAAGAGGAATATTTATGGTTTCAACAAACGATCCATTCAAAATGATCACGCGCCTTGATCTAGAGGAACTGACTGGTTTATCTAGATCAACCATCTACGATCGAATGAATTCAAAGTCGAAACGTTATGACCCAGACTTCCCCAAACCAGTAAAGTTTGGCCATCTAACGCGCTGGAGGCTCAGTGAGGTTCAGGCCTGGATTCAGTCCAAAATTGAAGCCCGTAATCTCCTACAAAAGACTGCCTAACTGTGTATATCTCATAGATTGAGATATTCACGGAAATACAATATGAATTTGTGCATAGCCTGTCTGTTTTACTTGAGTTTTGCTTGAAGATGAATAACGGTATTAAACCATTTAATATATATTCTCTAAATATATTCATATCTTTTAGATATTTAAGCTATTGAATATATTGATCTTCATAGTCTAAACGTAAGAGATAATTGAGTAATGGTCATCTATAGTGATTCTGACTGCTCTAGCAAAGTCAGATCACTCACTCAGTTAATCCGTCTCATAGAGTAAATCATATTTAACTGATGTCATACATCCCATTTAGACACGACTCAACCTCGTGGCTACAGACAGCTATTGCCCAAATTTCTTGAAACCTATTTATCGAGAAGTTTATGAATAAACCACAACTCTATAACTCCGCTGGCACATTTACGCTTGAGGAGCTAACTGCTCTTCAGCGTTCTGATCTAAGTTTAAGCATGATGACAGCTCTTGATGGCAACTCATATCAATTTCGACATGCGATTGATCATGTAGCTGATATTTGCTTCAACATTGTCAATGTCGTTGCTCTATGTGAAAAGACTCAACTTCCTGTAGCAAAAATAGTGAAAGAAAAGTCTCCGTTCTTTCCTGAACGTCATCGAGTTCATTTTCCTCCCAAGTGGGAATCTTTAGAAGAGAAAATGCGCTCTGTATTCCAATATCAATTTTCTACCAAGTATTCATATGGTCCAGAAGTAAAGGCTTGGATGTCCGTGCAATCTCAATTCTCTCCAGAAGATCTTGAGATACTCTCCTTCCCTGCGCTTATCAATCCTAAAGATAAGCAAAGTGCTCAAAAGTATGTTGATTTATTTAATCTGTTTATAGCCCGGCTGATGAAATGCCTGGGTAGTGCCAAGTACAAAAAGAAAATCAGGGATCGAAGTATAGACAAGCAAAATAATAAGTCTGCGTGCATTGAGCTCTTCAACCATCTCATTGCAAAGTTTGCCAGAGTCTTGGTCATCAGAATGGATTTTTCATTAAAGCGTGATCCAGAGACCTTGCTCAAACATGCACCGTCTATGGCTCACCCTTATTCCCGTCATGAGCTTCTTTATCTCAAATGCTCCATGAAAAAGTTCAAGAACAATTGGCGCAATAACATGCTATTAAACGCCATTGAAGGCTATATCTGGCAGTATGAATACTCTCATGCCACAGGGTTTCATATACACGCTTACTTTTTCTATGACGGTGATAAGCATCAAGAGGATATTACACTCGCCCAATATATTTCGGATTACTGGAAAAAAGTGACCAGTAATCGTGGTTGCACCTACATCTGCAATATGCAGAAAGACCAATATAAATACTGTGGTATTGGCATGATTCATTATTCAGATATTGAAAAGCAGTCTTACTTATTCAAAACCTTTGATTACATCGTTAAAGCCGATCAGTTTTTTATGTTTTCTGAGCTGAAGAATTTTAAACGATTTCAGCGTAGTGGGCTTCCTGAGCCTAAAGCCAATTCAGGCCGCCCTCGCACTTTAATCACAACAAAATCTCAACCATTCTCTCAGGAAGTATAATATGACCACATTCAGCGCTATGGAAAAAACCGAAGCCCTTAATTATCTCAATATTGTGACGAGAGCCTATGCTTATCAAGGATACACGCATGCTGCCCCTGTTTCATTAGCCTTATACTCAGAGCTGATCCACAAAATTAAAATGGGAAAACGCTTTCGGATTTTCACCCATAATCCTACATCCTCCCCTAATCCATTTGTCCCTAATCTTTATGTCACAAACTTAGGACATCTTGTTCTAACTATTGTAGGAGACAATACCTGTAACCCTTATACAACGGGTAGATTTCAAAATGCCTTACTTCATCCTGAAATTGCCTTACTCAGTCAATTGATGCGAACACATGGTATTTGCAATATTCCTCTCGGAGCATATCAACATGTAGAACAAGCCTGTGAGATGTGTTTTGCTGATTTTAAAGTCAAAATCCAAACTAGAGCAATCACAACTCAATGCAGATCCTGGAGTAGTAAATACGGATACTTTACGGGTTCATACGATCGTTTCTTAGAATTCATCTATGGTGAAACAAATCGTTTTGAAGTTCATTCACTCGTTGTACAGCGTAAACTTCTTAATGGACTTGAGCCTGCTTTTGGTGATCCTGATTTTCGAGATAAATCAGCTTATGAAATCGTACAAGAGCAATGTACAGAGATCATTCAAGCCGTTTGGCGTAAACGCCGTCAAAATAATGTCCTTGGTATTCTATCCAGAGAAGAGATCGACATAGAGCAGACCCAATCGATTAGACTCATATTCTTTGTAAAAAAAGAATATTCAGACCTATGTCCGTTTGATAGTACGCCACTTTACCAAACACTCGCCCCTTATTTTATTAATCTCAATCGAGATCATATTGCCTTAGGTAAAATCCACACCATGAATTCTGGTATTGCTCCGCTCTATCAAGAGCAGGAACAAAATTACTATGACTTAAATCAAATTCATGTAGGTAATCGCCTAAATATACTCAAAGCTCAACTGGTTGTTCCTGACCACTGGTTTAGGCTTAGGGATAACGCTCCAAGTTTGAAAATTGAACGTGGTAAAGCGGATTATGAGCGATAACTAAGCTATTTTGAACGAAACAGCATAAGATAACTTATGCTGTTTTCTATTAAATTAATATGTAACTAGCGTTTAGCTAATTATTTAAAGTCCATTTTAACTCTCAAATTAGGCTTTATTTGAGATAAAAAAGCAAGACGCCCATTATAAGAATTTCTATAGACTTCATTTTCTGGATCATTGTAGAAAAGTTTTTCAACAATTCTCAGCTCTTTAAGCTGCTTAAATTCCGCATCTAATTTATTATTTAACACAACTGTTCCTGTAATGAATTTAGCTTGATTTTCTTTATAAAGAAAAATCTTATTCTCTTTTACTTTTAGATTATATTTTTCTATAATTTTTTTAGCATTCGTTAAAAAATTTGAATTCACCCCACAACCAGTAAATGTAAGATCATCTACATAAACCGTCATAATTGTATCTCTATTTTTAGAAAATCTTGACAACTCATCAAAAAGCCTTTTATTAGCCCAAAAAGCTATGCTCATACTAGCAGGACTTCCCGTTGGCACATGATCGTTAAAAGTAAGTAAATGACTTAAAGTATCAGCTACATCGGGAGATTGTTTTAACTCTCTCATGAAAAATTGAAATACTTTATCTCGAGTCGTAGAGGTAAAGAAGCTCTCAATATCAATAGTTAATGTTCTTTTATCAGAAAAAAGATGTTGTGAAGCATTGGTAATTATCGAATGCTTTTTCCGACCTGAATGTAAATAATCGGGATGATGAATTCTACCCAACAATGAAGCAATTCTTTGATGGACTATAAACAACTGATCTATTGGTTGCTGTATAGATCTAATCTTATTTTTTTGCTCTAAATCAAAGCAAGAATAATATGAATCATTCTTTAAAACTTTAAACGAGTTAAGAGGGATACCTAAAATATCCGATAATTTTCTTTTCGAATGCAATTTATATAAAATAGATTGAGAAATATCATAATTAACATTGCATTTTTGCTTCATTAGTTTCTTTCAGTTTCTTATCACCAACCCATTCTAAAATACTTACAAGTTTAGAGGTAGCAAATAATTTAAACTTTTTAGATATTTTTTCTGGATTTTCAATATTTTCTGAAAGATAGACTAGTGATGACGTAGGAATTTCAAAATATTTAGCGAAATCTTCTAAAAAATTATATGAAACTGTCTTTTTACCAGCTTCAATTTCACATAAATAGGATTTAGATATATTCAATTCAGACGCTAATTCTGCTTGTGAAATACCATGAAATTTACGAATTGCTTTTAATGTTCTATGTATCATAATGTAACATCCTAATATGAGTTACTTTTAGAGTTCACTTGAACTCCAAATAGGATATTACATCTATTGATCAAATCTCTCCCAAAAGCTCAAGACTCTTTCAATATTCGCAATAAAAGAAATACCTTTCAGAAATAAGGTAATAAGAAAACTTCTCTTCTTTTTAACTACATTCTGTCGAATATCTCTTTGTTCAAGTGCTTGCTGATTTTCGTTTGATTTATCCATATATGGTACCTTTCTTAATTACACCTAACGGGATGTTAGGCTCCGTCTGTAATAAAGAACCGTATCAGCAAGTTATCTCTAAAGTCTGCCCCTTGCTGCCGTCAGCAAGGGGCGACTAAGCCTAATTTAAGTATCTATAAAAATTATATTTAAAATATAAAATTTAGAAACTGTACGGGCATGGGTTAGAAGAAATCTTCCACGAGTCGCATTGCTACAACTCAAAAAGGTGATACTGTATTTTCATAAATTTAAGGCTATAAAAATTTATAGTATCAACCAGACGGAAATCTGGTCATCAAAACGATGAATCAATTATAGGGAATTTAATAAGAATCTCAAGAAAAATTCGCAAATAGCGAACAATTATTTTTCTAAGCCTTTATTAAATATATTTCTCTGATAAAAGCATCCTTCAAGAAATGGGGGATGATTGGGGGATTTTTAATAAAATTAAAATACTTATTTAATATCTATCATACACTTAAATAACATATTAAACTCCCTCTCTCGCCAGAATTTATGATCATGTGTTTGCATGAAATCTTCTTGTTATAGCTAAAGTGGAATTCCATTAATAAAATTTATATTTTAACTAAAAAGTAAACTGGTTTATATAAACCACCATATGGGCTATGAGGCTGAATTTCTTTGAATAATTTTATTAAATTATTAAAGGATGGAAAATCAAAAATATAACTCTTTTCAACTAAATGCAGTATATCTATTTTATCTAAAACTAGGCTTTGCTGCTCTAGCATTTGTGTCGAATAGAGATAACGATCATTATAAACCTCTCCGATATTAACCCATTTTGAATGGCAACTAGGCAGTTCCCAAATATTTTTTGCTAAAGGCCACCCAACTATTACAGGTACTTGATTAGATTTTGCTACATTATTAAAATCAAAAAGATACTGATTAATTGTAATATAAACATCAGTATCAGGACTATTTAATACTTTCGGGCGACGAGGAAACATAATTAAAAGATGGAATTTATCATTTTAATGAATTTTCTTTGAAAGACTGCTTAATTCTCTAGTAACCCATGGAAATACTGGAGAAACAAAATTATATTTTTCTTTTAAAATATTTATTAAATCTGGAACTAAGTAATATTCTGCAGTATGCTCACTAATATAACTCATAGCCATTAAAATTCTGTCCTATAGTATTTTTAAATACTATAAACTACTAAATTTTAAATAACATTTTATTTTTACTACTATTTATTAAAAATTTTATAATTTTAATTACTCTACCTCTTTTACCTCCCTAGCTTTCACTATGCTCAGTTTATTTGTTTACGGCACTCTAGGGCCTAACCGTCCCAATGCCCATATCATGGAAAATATTGGTGGTACATGGGTAGAAGCACATGTATTTGGTACCCTCAAACAACAAGGCTGGGGAGCAGAACTTGGCTTTCCGGGCATTGTTTTAGACCAAAGCGAAAATCAAGTCTCTGGCTTTGTATTTTTCTCAGACAACCTGGAACAACACTGGCAACAATTGGACGAATTCGAAGGTGCAGGCTATCAACGTGTGCCTGTCAAAGCCCATTTAAACACAGGCGAAATCATTGATTCCTTTGTTTATGCGCTGAATCATTAAAATGGAACTGGCGAAAATTCCATAGGCCCACTAAATTCATCCGTTTGCTTATTTTTTCGCTTGTTTTTTTAAACAGATTCTGTAGAATTCTCGCCACGTTGCCGGCATAGCTCAGTTGGTAGAGCAACTGACTTGTAATCAGTAGGTCCACAGTTCGAATCCGTGTGCCGGCACCATTTCTCGCTTTATTCTCTTTTCTTGCCCATCATTTTCTCAAAATGCGAAATATGCGGATTTAACAGATCCCATTCATTGGCATGACTCACAAAACATTCTGCTTGTGGTTGATACAGATTTGGATCATCCAGCGTTCCTGCACGAATTGAAATCATCTCCGGTACCAGCTCAGGCAAACCAAACATTTGTGAACCACAAGTTGGGCAAAAGGCACGGCGGATCGGCTTGCCAGACAATCCCAGAGATTCAAAATATTTCAGTTCGCCTTCGATCTTCAGTTCAGATTGATGAAAGAATGCAATCGGCGCATAGGCACTACCCGTAGCCTTCTGACAGTCACGACAATGACAATTAAAACGATAACGTGGCGCGACTTCCGCCTGATAGCTCACTGCCCCACACAGGCATGAACCTTTATATTGATTTGGCATCTTGTTCTCACTGTTTTACTGCACTGACCTGAATATAACGTACTAATCCATCCTGATAGAGTTTTCGGCACAACTTGGCAGTCATCTCGATTTTGAACTGGGCAAAATCAAAACCATGCTTTTCAGCTTTTCGCGACTCAATATATTGAGCAAAACCTTTTAACACCGGTTCGGAAAAATCCTGAATCTGAATTTCGCCAAAACCCTGCTGCGCCAAGGTCCGCTCAAGCTGCTGCTGATCCAGCAGCTGCTGCCAATACACATCGGCACTTTTTAACAGATAGCGATATTGCTGCTGTTGAAGATATCCACAGTTTGTCCAGTTTTCTGACCACATCAGCGTATGAAAAGCGATTCGGCCTTTTGAATTTAAAACAGGGGACACGGCATCGAGAAATGAATTCAAATCACTGTGATAAGCCGCATCGATACACAGCACCGCATCAAATGAATTCAAAAGAGGCAGTGCTTTTAAATTCAAAAAATTTGCACAATAAATTTGCACTTGCGGTAAGTATTTTTGAATTCGTTGTACACAGGCAGGCTGCAGTTCAACTGCACTGAGTTGCTGAACCTGGTACTGCTGTACCCAGTGCAACAGGCTGGCCCCTTGTCCACAGCCCAGATCCAGAACCCGATCTGTTGATTTGAGTTGCAGGGAGGCAGCGATCTGATCGGCCAGACTTTGGCAAGCCAGCGCATAGTTATGATGCTGGTCCTGCCAAAAGCCTAAATTGCTCCAGGCAAGCGCTGCGTCATCTCCGAGATGCCGGGCATCAATGGCATATTTATGCCCGATGACTTTTTCAATCAGTGCCTGCTTGAAGGAGCGCATATTAATAACCGAGTTCGGGTGCAACCTTCACTTTTGGTTTTAGCCCAACAAAAGGTAACGGCGCACCTAAAATTTCAGAAATGTGCATGGCTGAGGTCACCGCCGATTCTAAAATTGGCAAACCATCACATGACCACGAACCACAATAAAACACTTTACGGTTCTGGTCTAAATGCCGCTGCTGGATCTGTTTATTCAGCGCGACCGTTTCCGAGTCCACTACCGCACGGGTCAGTTTGACCTTGGAAATGATTTTCTTCGGATCAATGTCAATCACCGGACACCAGGTCTGGAACACGGCATTTTTACCCACCAGCGTCGGTTCAATCGAGTTAATCCACACGGTAAATTGCTGACGGGTAAATTTACGGTCCATCATATAGCTGAGTACCGCCCAGTCTTTACGGCGTTGCGGCATCACAATCGGGTCGGTATGAATGACCAGATCACCTTCTTCAAAACGGAATTTTTTCAGCAAGGCAATATCTTCAGCAAACTGCGGCTGTTTCAGGAAGCCTTCAATCGCGGGGGTTGGCGTGGCAATGACCACACGGTCAAACAGCTGGCGCTCGCCCTGGTCATTTTCCACCAGTACTTTATCGCCCTGCTCTTCCACCGTCTTCACCGGTGAGCCGCTATGGATCTCAATGCCATCAATCAGGCGGCTGACCAACGCGGGCGTACCGCCTTTCATCCGCAATAAGGCTTCACCTTCAGTCAACTGGCGAATAAATTCCAATAAAGGTTTGGCTGGCCATTCACCAATGGTTTTGGGATGACAGGTGCAAATGGTATACAGCACTGGCATCACCGTACCATGCCAGAACACTTCCTCAATATGATATTGATTCATAAATTCGGCTAAGGTAATGTCCTGCTTGTCTGACTTAAAGAATTGGTGTACTGCCGTTTTCAGCTGCAACATACCCTTGACCAGACGCCAGCCATATTGCTGGATGCCTTTACGGTTATTAATAATCGGGAAGTTACCAATGCGGCTGCGTGAGGTGGTGAGCCAGGTCTCTGTTTTATCTTCAAATAACCAGCTGCACGCCATAAAAGTGCGTACCGGGAAAGTTTCAATACCTAAGTAGCTGGCCAGACTCAGGGTGTTCTGCCACAGCTTTGGATTCATGACACGCAAAGGTGCATCAATAATGCCACCATCAAAGTCAATACTATGACTATCCATGCCTCGACCTGCGAGCGCTTCGAATATCGTTACTTTATGTCCTGCATCATGTAGGATTCTGGCTGAGGCAAGTCCTGCCATTCCACTGCCAATAATTGCAATATCCAAAATTATGTCCCATCAGTTGATGATTTTTCTTGATTATGACTGATACTCGGGCCAAATACGGTATTAAAAAATACCAGATTCAGCATTTCAGGCCGTGTTTTGTTGAATTTCATTGTTCATTTATTGTTACATTTTATCACAATTCTGATTCTGCACTTAAGCCAATGAAACCATTCAAAAAATTACCTTTTAGACCACAAAACTATACAGAACATTCTTTATTTTTTCATTTTCAGGGCTTTAGGGGCTTTGCAAAGCACAAATTTAGCGCTATTCTTTTGATATAAGAACGAGAACAAAGTCACATAATAAGCTGAATAATTATAAGTGACAATAAATTAAAAAAATCAATAGAGGACCCTTATAGCGAAAGCCCGTCACACTTCAAGGTGTGACGGGCTTTCTTACATAGGCTGGATTTAACTGTGCAATCAAGCCTCCATATGACCAAATTTACCGCTATTGAAATCACGTACAGCTTCAACGATTTCCGCTTTGCTGTTCATGACAAACGGACCATACCCTTCAATCGGCTCATTGAGTGGCTGACCGGTCAGGATCAGGAATTTACTGTCCTGTTCGGCCTTGAGGCTAAACTCGATATCTTCACGGCTCAGTACCACCAGGCTCGGCGCTTCAATGCTTTGGTCGTCATTTAAGCTCACTTTTCCAGACAGCAATACCAATAAGGTGGTATGGCCTTCGGTCACATAAAAGCTGTGTTGCTGACCCTGTACAATCGTGCCATCCCAGACATTGACCGGACTAAAGGTGGTCGCGGCGCCATCCACGTCCTGATATTGACCTGCAATAATGCGCATTTCACTGCCTGCATCATCCAGGGCAATGTGCTGAATCTGGTCGGCTTCAATGGCCTGATATTTTGCTGGCGTCATTTTGGAATGTGCGGGCAAATTGACCCACAGTTGCACCATTTCAAACAGGCCACCCTCGTGGGCAAATTCAGGCGAATGAAATTCCTGATGCAGAATCCCGCCACCAGCCGTCATCCATTGCACATCCCCCGCTTTAATGGTTCCGCCACCACCACTGGAGTCTTTATGGGTCACTTCACCTTGGTAAGCAATGGTGACCGTTTCAAAGCCACGATGCGGGTGTGAACCGACTCCATGTTGCGCTGTAGTTGGATCAAAACGATAAGGCGCGGCGTAGTCCAGCAACAAAAATGGACTCAGGCTCTGGCCTAAACGGTCATACGAAAACAGGTTATACACCGGGAAACCATCACCGACCCAGTGCATGTGTTTGTTCTGATACACACCAAGAATTTTCTTCATCTGGTTTCTCCTATAGAGTAGAAGTTCTGCTGTTGGATGCTATTTTACGCCTGCAACAGGGGGGCTTATAGCCTCAGAATGGCAACACATTATTCTACCTATAGGACAATTTAAAATTACAAAGCTTATTGAAAGCTAAATATAATCAATCATCCTATTTTTGATATTGTTTGTCTCATTTTTTGTGCTTCATCTGACTTAAAAATTTAACTAGCATAATTTCAAGCAGTACGGACCTTCATATTCTTATCCGTCTTCTTCTTTACAACAACATGAGGATAAAACAATGGCTAAAGACTATATTCGCCTAGACAAAGACAACGCAGCGGTTCTTTTGGTCGATCACCAGGCTGGCCTACTTTCACTGGTTCGGGATATTGATCCAGACAAATTTAAAAACAATGTACTGGCCTTGGCAGATGCGGCAAAATATTTCAACTTACCGACGATTTTAACCACCAGCTTTGAAAATGGCCCGAATGGTCCACTGGTGCCTGAACTGAAAGAACTGTTCCCGGATGCGCCTTATATTGCCCGTCCAGGCCAGATCAATGCCTGGGACAATGAAGATTTCGTCAAGGCAGTCAAAGCCACCGGTAAAAAACAATTGATTATTGCCGGTGTGGTCACGGAAGTCTGTGTGGCTTTCCCTGCGCTGTCTGCCTTGGCAGAAGACTTTGAAGTGTTTGTGATTACCGATGCCTCGGGTACCTTTAATGCCCTCACTCGTGATGCGGCATGGGACCGTATGTCACAAGCCGGCGCACAGCTGATGACCTGGTTTGGCATGGCCTGTGAACTGCACCGTGACTGGCGCAATGACATCGAAGGTCTGGGAGCTTTATTCTCGAATCACATTCCGGATTATCGCAATTTGATGACCAGTTATTTCACCAACACCGCAGAAAAATAAGCCGCCCTATTAAGATCAGGACAGTTAATGCTATCCTGATCTTGTCGTATTTACCGGATCTGCTTTGCCTTGATCAACTCATTTGATGACTTTCATTATTTCTATCTGGTGGTGAAACACGGCGGATTTAGTGCGGCCAGCGAAGCTGAAAATATCAGTAAATCCAAGCTGAGCCGTCGCATCATTGAACTGGAACAGAAGTTTAATGTCAGCCTGATCCAGCGCACCACCCGGCATTTTAAAGTCACGGATTTAGGCCAGGAATTCTATGAAGAATGCTGTAAGGTCATTGCCCAAGTGGAATGTGCCGAAAATGTCTTGCTGAAACAGAAAAATGAACCGCAAGGTACGGTCAAGATCAGTTGCCCACCGTTGATGATGCATTTCCAGATTCGTAAATTACTGAATCAGTTCTTAAAAAACTATCCCAAAGTTGACATCTCTCTGGAACTGACCAGCCGTCGTGTCGATGTGCTGCATGATGATATTGATATCGCGATCCGTACCAGTTTTGAACCGAATCAGGATTCCAGCCTGATTGTCCGTGACGTGATCCGCACCGAACATTGTCTGGTGGCGGCCCCCGAATTACTGCAAGGCCAGACCATTCAGCATTATTCAGACTTGCAGCACTATCCGAGCGTGGCGCTGGGCATACAAAAACATCAGTATTACTGGCACTTATGTCATATAGAGCGGGATGAAACGGTGGATGTGCCGTATCAGCCACGGGTCAAAAGTAATGATCTGGCAGGCGTGTATTATGCGGTGCGTGATGGGCTGGGCATCGCAGACTTACCCTATCTGACCGTGCAAGCCGATATTGAAAAAGGCAAACTGATTCATTTACTGCCCGAATGGAAATCTAATCGCGGTACGGTGCAACTGGTGTATGCCTCCCGTAAAGGCCAACGTCTGGTGGTGGAAAAACTGATTGAGACCCTGTTGCAGGGCCTGCGTGAATTGGCAAAAACTGACAGCGGCTATTCGTTATAGGACTCTGATTAATACAACACCGAGTTGTGCTGTTTCAGTTCGTCAAACTTTTTGACCAGAAAATCGATCAATAATTTCATCGAGGGCAACAAGCCGCGTCTGGAGGTATACACCAGATGGATCAGCTCAGGCTTGGGCTGCCATTCAGGCAAGACATGAATCAGGCGCCCCTTTTTGATATCTTCAGCCACCATCAGTTCCGGTAATTTAGCGATACCCAGTCCTTGTAGAGTAGCTTCTCTTAATGCTGTTAAATCGGTAGTGGTCAGTCGTGGATGGCACTGCACTTTCAGTTCCTGCTCATCCTGCGAAAATAATTGCCAATGATATTCAGGTGCAAAAGACTCCATCATCAACACCGGAAATTGTGTTAACTGCTGCGGTTCAGTAATCGAATAAAACTGATGTAACAGGTCTGGACTCGCGACAATAAACTGCCGTGCCAGCGCCAGTTCCCGCACAATTAAATCGCTGTCTGGCAAAGGCAAAGTCCGAATCCGTATCGCCAGATCAAAACGTTCATTGATTAAGTCAACCCGGCGGTTGGTGGCTTCTACATGCAGGCTGATCTTGGGATATAGCTGCAAAAACTCATTCAGCATCTGGCTAATATTGATATGCAATAAATTGGTCGGGCAAGACAGTTTGATCAGGCCGCGTGGTGCAGCGGTTAAAAACTCGATGGCCTCCTCGGCTGCCTCGGCTTCAATCAACATGGCCTTGCAATGCTGATAATAGATTTTACCCACTTCGGTAATCGAGACCTGTCGGGTGGTCCGGTTGATCAGCTTGACCCCGAGACGTTCTTCCAGATCGGCAATACGGCGACTCAATAAGGACTTGGTGACCATCAGTTCCTGACTGGCGGCAGAAAAGCCACCACAATCGATCACTTTGACAAAGAAATATAAGTCATTTAAATCTTTCATCTTATTTGCTCAACCTGTCAGTACTCAGCAGCATTGTTCTTTTGACATGACAATATATCCTATTATAGATATTTTTCAGTCATCGTCCTGTCTATATTATTAATTATACCCCCTAAGACAAGATGAGGATACAACAATGACAACACCAGCAAATTTCAATGGTCAGGCACCCGTGATTGATGTCAATGATGCCGTAATGCTATTGATCGACCACCAAAGCGGCTTATTCCAGACCGTCGGTGATATGCCCATGCCCGAGTTACGCCAACGTGCCGCAGCTTTGGCCAAGATTGCCAGTCTGGCCAAGATTCCGGTGATCACCACCGCTTCCGTACCACAAGGTCCGAATGGGCCGCTGATTCCCGAGATTCATGCCAATGCACCGCATGCGCAATATATCGCCCGTAAAGGTGAAATCAACGCCTGGCACAATCCGGACTTTGTCAATGCAGTCAAAGCAACCGGTCGCAATACCTTAATTATTGCGGGAACCATTACCAGCGTGTGTATGGCTTTCCCTGCGATCAGTGCAGTTGCCGAAGGTTATAAAGTGTTCGCCGTGATTGATGCTTCAGGCACCTATAGCAAAATGGCAGAAGAAATTACCTTGGCCCGTGTGGTACAGGCAGGTGTGGTGCCAATGGATACCGCAGCGGTGGCCTCTGAAATCCAGCGTACCTGGAACCGTGATGACGCACTGGAATGGGCACAGGTCTATACCCAGATTTTCCCTGCCTACCAGTTACTGATCGAAAGCTACAGCAAAGCTCAGGCTGTGGTTCAGAATAATGAAATACTGGACTCGGCCCGCTAAGCCCAGTCAGAATGAAAAAAGCCAGTCATGAATGGGCATGACTGGCTTTTTATCAAACTTGTGCTGTGTAGCACATCGCTAAACTAAGACATAAAACGTTTTTTATGTCTTATTCAGATAAATCCACACACAGATACTTCATTTCGGTATATTCCTCGATACCGAATTTTGAACCTTCGCGACCTAAGCCCGACTGTTTCACACCACCAAATGGCGCAACTTCATTGGAAATCGCACCGGTGTTGATGCCGACCATGCCGTATTCCAGTGCTTCACCGACTCGCCATTGACGGGCTGTACTCTGGGTAAATAAATACGCCGCCAGGCCGAACTCGGTATCGTTCGCCATTGCCACCGCTTCGTCTTCGGTTTTAAAACGGAATAAAGCAGCCAGTGGCCCAAAGGTTTCTTCTTTGGACACCTTCATGTCTTGGGTAACGCCCGTCAACACGGTCGGTTCAAAGAATGTTCCACCCAAAGCCGAACGTTGTCCACCAATGCGTAGCGTCGCACCTTTGCCAGTTGCATCAGTAATATGCGACTGAACTTTGGCAATCGCATCTTCATCAATCAACGGTCCCTGAGTTGAACCTTCCTGACGGCCATCGCCCACTTTCAACTTAGACACCGCTTCCACCAGACGATCTGCCAAAGCATCGTAAATGCCATCTTGTACATAGATACGATTGGCACATACGCAGGTCTGACCGCTATTGCGGTATTTGCTGGCCATAATGCCCTGCACGGCCTGCTCAAGATTGGCATCATCAAATACCAGTACCGGTGCATTCCCCCCCAGCTCCAGCGAAAGCTTTTTAATGGTTGGTGCGCATTGCTGCATCAAGATACGACCGACCTGGGTTGAACCGGTAAAACTGAGCTTACGCACAATATCGCTTTCGCATAAGGTCTTGCCGACTTCAATCGCATCCCCACTGATATTGATTAAAATATCGGCGGGCAAGCCGGCCTGTAAGGCCAAGACTTCGAGGGCATAAGCGGTTAATGGGGTTTGCTCTGCGGGTTTAACCAACATGCTACAACCCGCCGCAATTGCAGGCGCAGCCTTACGGGTGATCATTGCCGCAGGGAAATTCCACGGTGTGATGGCCGCCGTTACCCCAATGGCCTGTTTAATCACCAGCAAGCGCTGGTTCGGCTGGGTTGAGGTTAACACTTCACCATCAATACGGCGTGCCTGCTCTGCAAACCAGCGAATAAAAGAAGCGGCATAGGCAATTTCACCACGGGCTTCCGCCAGCGGTTTGCCCTGTTCGGCAGTAAGAATCTGTGCCAGATTTTCCTTGTGCTCGAGCATCAGGTTGTACCAGCTCAGCAATACATCGGCACGTGCCAGTGCAGTTTGCTTTTTCCAGGCTGCCTGCGCCTGGGCAGAACGCTGGATCGCCGCATCAACGGCCGCTCGGTCATAGCTTTTGACCCAAGCCAATGTATCGCCAGTTGCTGCATCGTTGACTTCAATATAATCACTGGATGCAGGCTGATTAAATGCAATATCGGGATGTTTTAACAGATACTGCAAATTGTTTTGAATCATGCAGGTTGCTCCATTGCTGTTATGCGCTGTGGATTCAATGCGACAAAACCCTGTTTCAAGATCTCCAAACCTTGACGGAATTGTGCAGCAGGAATAGTTAATGGGTATAAGAAACGAATAACGTTACCGTATTTACCGCAAGTCAGGAGTAACAAACCGTTTTCCATTGCATAATTTTGTACAGCTTTTGCTTGCTCAGCCGTTTCCAGTTCAACCGCCACCATCGATCCGAGTGCACGAATATCGGTCACCACCTCACCCGATGCCTGCTGGATCTGTTTAAGTACAGCGACCAGCTCGGCCCCCAGTTCATTGGCACGTTCGCACAGTTGCTCTTGTTCGATCGCATCAATCACCGCATGGGCTGCCGCAACCGCAATCGGGTTGCCTGCATAGGTTCCGCCCAGACCACCCGGGTTTGGTGCATCCATGACGTCGGCACGTCCCACTACACCTGAAATCGGGAAACCGCCACCCAGGCTTTTTGCCATGGTGATCAGATCGGCTTGGGTCTCGTAATGGTTCATGGCAAACAGTTTACCTGTACGTGCAAAACCGGTTTGGACTTCATCGGCCACCAGCAAAATACCATGCTTGTCACATAAGGCACGTAAACGCTTTAAGAACTCGGCAGGTACCACATTGAAACCGCCTTCACCTTGCACCGGCTCCAGTACAATCGCTGCCACGTCATGCGGGGCAATGTCTTCACTGAAAATATCTTCAACACTGGCAATAGCTGCATCGACGCTGATGCCTTTGGCTGGCACAGGATAACGGGCATGGAACACCCCTGCTGGCATCACCCCAAAATCACGTTTGTACGGCGCTGTTTTACCGGTCATGGCCATGGTCATGAAAGAGCGGCCATGGAATCCGTTACCAAAGGTAATAATGCCATGACGGCCAGTATAACAACGGGCAATCTTCACCGCATTTTCAACTGCTTCTGCACCCGTGGTAAAAAAAGCAGACTTGGCAGCACCGGCAATTGGAGCACGTTCATTAATCCGCTCTGCCAGCGCCACATAACTTTCGTAAGGCGTGACCTGATAAGCCGTGTGGGTAAACTTTGTCAGTTGCTCAGTCACCGCAGCAATCACTTTGGGATGACGATGACCGGTATTAAGCACTGCAATGCCACCTGCAAAATCGATGAAAGCATTGCCATCCTTGTCCCAGATTGTGGCATTTTCCGCTTTTGCCGCATACCACTGGCACATTACGCCCACACCACGTGGAGTGGCTTGCTGTTTACGTGTGTTAAGTGCAGAATGTTGAGCGTTCATTTAATTCCCTCATATTTTCATCATCTATTACAGCGTTGCCCGACATCCAGCTCGATTTTTTCCAGGATGTTTTACAATGACTGTCTATAGCTGTAATTTCGCGCGTATGAAGGCCAGTGACGAGAGCCACTTTTAAATTGAAGGAGAGAGCCAATTGCGTAGTTTACTTGGAGACCATTTATTACAACGTCTCCAACAGGACATGGAAGGAAAACTACATCAACGCCTATTTCGCTGTTTACGCGGGGCCATTATCGAAGGCGTCATTCAGCCGAAAACCCGCTTGCCTGCTTCACGTGACTTAGCCAGTGAAATTCATGTGTCCCGTAATACGGTGCTTTCAGCCTATGAACAACTTCAGGCAGAAGGCTATCTGGAGGCACGTACCGGACATGGAACCTGGGTGGCAGAACAGCTTCCTGAAGCCTTTTTAAATACCAAGATCAATAAAAAACAAGCGCCTGTTGCCCAGCAAGAAACCTCCGTTGTACTGTCACAACGCGGCTCAAGCTTATTGGGCTATGCTGCGGCTTCTCCACATCAATGGGGAGCGTTTGTCCCGGGTGCTCCTGATGTCACCGAGTTTCCGCATCATATTTTCAGCCGTATCCAGGCCCGTCTCAGCCGTGAACCCGATATTAACCGGCTGATTTATAGCAGCGCCGGTGGCTGTATTGAACTGCGCAGCGCCTTGGCCGACTATCTCCGTGTTGCCCGTTCCGTGCAGTGCGATGCAGACCAGATCATTATTACCGAAGGCATCCATCAGGCCATTGATCTGGTTTCACGGGCGCTCAGTGATATTGGCGATCGTGTCTGGATTGAAGACCCGGCCTATTGGGGCATGCGCAATACCTTAAGGATCAACGGGCTGGATATTCAGGCCATGCAGGTTGATGCCGAAGGGATTATTCCCGAAGAACAGCCAGCCGAACCGCCTAAACTGATTTTTGTGACCCCCTCACATCAATATCCACTCGGTTCGCATTTAAGTCTGGACCGAAGAAAACAGTTGACCCAGATCGCGCGTCAACATCACAGCTGGATTGTGGAGGATGACTATGACAGTGAATTCCGTTTCTCTGGCCAGCCTTATCCTTCCCTGCAAGGTCTGGAAAATGATGCGCCGGTGATTTATATGGGCACCTTTAGCAAAACCATTTATCCCTCATTACGGATTGGTTATGTGGTAGTGCCGAAGCCGCTATTTTCGCCTTTACGGATTGTGGCAGCTGAGTTATACCGGGGTGGACATCTGCTGGAACAAAAAGCCTTGGCCGAATTTATCCGTGAAGGCCATTATGAAGCACATATCCGTCGTATGCGTTTGCTCTATGGCAAACGACGCGATTATCTGGTCAGCCTGATTAATCGCTATCTGGGAGCAGCATTTTTGCATGAATATGATGAAGCAGCAGGCTTACATCTGGTACTTAAACTGCCTGCCCACTGTGACGATGTCGCCATTGCTGCCACGGCGCTGGAACGTGGTGTCAAGGTGCGTGCCCTGTCACAATATTATATGCACTCTCATGCACACGCCCAGCGCGGACTGTTGCTGGGCTTTGCCTGTGTCAACGAAAAAGATATGGTCATGGCCTTTGGTGTGTTATTGCAATGCCTACGTGAAGCAGGGGTTGCAACCCTGCCTTAAGCACAAATGAAAAATATAGAATCCCGGTCCCGGGATTCTCTCTGGATTTAAACGATGATTCATGCATGTTTAGATCGATTGTTTTTTCTGGATCAGGGCATTGTTGCTGACTTTAGCCTTATTCAGTTTCTGCACCAGCACCCCAATCATTACAATCGACAAGGCCAGCAAGGAAGTGTAGATCACCTCTTTAAAATAAGTCCCTTCAATCACCATCACCAGTAGTGATCCAATAATGATAAAAATCACGGCATAGGTAATCCAGGGGAACAGCCATATTTTAAAATCGATCTGCTTGCCTTCACGCTCATACTTTTTACGCATCCGTAACTGGGAACAGGCAATCGCCAGATACACATATAAAGCCACCGTACCTGTGGCCATCATCAGCACATCATAGACATTCATGCTTTCAGTTGCGGTTAAATACACGGCGACAACAGCAAACAGACTGGAAAACACCACCCCGATCCATGGACTGCCCTGACGGTTGGTCAGCGCCAGACATTTAGGTGCATCGCCACGCTTGGAGAGCGAAAATAGCATGCGCGAACAGGTGTATAGTGCCGAGTTAAAACAGCTACATACCGAGGTGAGTACCACAAAATTGACAATATGCCGTGCTTCAGGAATCCCCAGTGCCGTCAGGGTAACGCTATACGTGCCCCAGGTCGGATCTTTTAATAAAGGATTGTCATGCGGGATCAAACAGACCGTGATTAACATGGAGCCGACATAGAACAATAAAATCCGCCAGACCACCGAATTAGATGCTTTGCGGATCTCTTTTTCCGGGCTTTTGGATTCCGCAGCCGCCACCGTGACAATTTCAGCACCGACATAGGCAAACATCACTCCCAATAACGCAGTAATTACTGGTGCAATCCCATGCGGCATAAATTCTTGTTGGAATAATCCGGTTGAACCTGCTTGAGCCAGATCGCCCCACGGCCACAGATGAAAAATGGCTAAACTGCCAATCACCAAAAAGATAATAATCGCCACCACTTTGATCAGGGCAAACCAGAACTCAAATTCACCATAGCTTTTGACGTCTTTTAGATTGACCCAGACCAAGGACACAATCACCAGTAGCATATAGCCCCAGATTGGCATAAACGGAAACCAGCTATGCAGAATCTTACCGGCGACATAGGCCTCCCATCCCATCAACAGGGTCCAGAAACACCAGTACAGCCAGCCAATTGAGAACCCGGCCCAACGTCCAATGGCACGATCAGCATAGGTCGAAAATGAACCGCTATCCGGATTCATCACTGCCATTTCACCGAGCATGCGCATGATGAACAGCACCAGTAATCCGCCTAAGGCATAAGCCAGGATAACCGCGGGACCTGCGGCGTAAATGACGTTACCAGAACCGACAAATAATGCACCGCCAATCACTCCGGCAATCGAGATCATGGTGAGATGGCGCGACTTTAATCCACTTTGTAAGCCGTGGGCTTGTTTGGCTTCGGAACGATCAGGGTGTGCTGTCATTATTGTTCTTCCTTCACTTCAGGCGCATCTTCCGGTCCCAGAATAGTGCATTCTGAAATAGAAAATACCCTCAAAAAATTTAGTCGTTTTGTTCATCATCCATGCCTGGATCTTTCTATGACTAAACCGACGCTTCCGTATGCATACGTCCAATAGATTTAATGTGTCGCTTCGACAGCCAAGAAACGAGAGCCATTTTGAGAATAAAACCGAGGGCCAATTGCAGGATTTCTCATCACAAGCGGGACTTTTTTTAAAGTATGTTTTTAAGGGCATTCTTGTTTTATTTTTTAGCAATAAAGCACTGAATTTTTTCCAAGATATGAGCTAGCAAGAGGATTTTACGGATAAGTGATGCAGGGAATGAGGCAATAAAAAAGCGAGGTATAACCGAAGTTATCCTCGCTTTTGAACATCTGCTTTGGGCTTAGAACGGTAAGTCGTCGTCTAGATCCGCAGGTGCTGCAGCAGGTTGCGGTGCTGCTTTTGGTGTATTAAAACCATTACCTGCTTGAGGGCTGCCCGCATAATTACCTTGGTTACCGCCGTTAAATCCACCATTCTGGTTGTTATTGTTATAACCCGTGTTCTGGTAGCCACCGCCTTGATTATTATTATTGTTGTTAAAGCGTGGTTGATTGAAATCGCCGCCGCTTTGCTCGCCTTGCTGACGCGTATCCAGCATTTGCATCTGGTCGCCACGGATTTCTGTGCTATAACGTTCCTGACCATTCTGGTCGGTCCATTGACGGGTACGTAATGAACCCTCGATATAGACTTTAGAACCTTTACGCAGATATTGCTGAGCAATTTCACCTAAACGGTTATGCAATACAATACGATGCCATTCCGTTTGCTCTTTACGTTCACCTGTACTCTTGTCCATCCACGACTCACTCGTTGCAATCGAGAACTGAGTAAGCGACCCGCCATTCGGGAAGGTTTTTGTTTCTGGATCTCGTCCTAAAGTACCTACTAAAATAACTTTATTCACACCACGCATTAGCTGTCTTCATCCTATATATTTATATGTTTCACTTTATAAGAGTTATGATCAAATGGCTACCTCTTTGCCAATCAAGTGCGTTAAATCTTGTCGTCCAGCATCATCAATGCACTGTTTATCGACTTTAATATAAGCAACTTGTTGCTCAGGCATCACCACGACTTCTTCAATACCACGAATTGCCAAAAGTTTTGAAGTCCATTCGTCTGTTTGTATCGCCTGAGGTAAAGGCAATACAATTGAGGACAGATATCTTGGCTGTGCCAACCCAAAACTAATCAGCAGCCATATTATAGCAATCCCGGTCAGCACACTCCACCCGAGCGCAGTATTCTGCATCATCAAAAGTTGCCCGCCCAAGGTACCGCCAAAGAAAGCGCCGAGGAACTGGCTGCTGGCATTGACCCCCATCGCAGTCGCTTTCGACTGGATCGGCGCAGCCTTGGACAACCAGGACGGCAATAAGGCTTCCATCACGTTAAATGCAATAAAGAACAGGCCTAAGCCGGCCAGTAACACGTATTTTGATTCATAGCCAAAAATCAGAATCAACAGGCCGCCAATAATCCCCGCAATCGCAGTGAGAAAAATGCCGCGCATCTTGCGATATTTTTCCGCAATGATAATGCTTGGAAACGCAAAGAACAGACTGATCACTAAGAGCGGCAAATAGACGAATCCGTGCTTCGCCAATGGAATTTGTGCGTATTCAATCAACTGTGAAGGCACATAGATAAACATGGCGGTCAGCAACAGATGCAACGCAAACACCGAGACGTGCAAGCGGTTCAATTCACCCATCTGGATGACTTGTTTGAGCTGATTCAGATAGCCCTGCTGGTAGTTTCGATGATGACGGGTGACTTTAGGCACCAACAGCAACATTAAAATGGCCGCCAGCCCCATAATCGTGGTCACAAAGAACAGCCCCGAAATACCGACCAGACTGGTCAGCCACGGCCCCAAACTAAACGCCACCACAAAAGACAGGCCAATACTCATGCCCATCGCAGCCATGGCTTTGGTGCGTTGTTCCTCTCGGGTCACATCCGCCAGTAATGCCATCACCACCGCTGAAACGGCACCGGCACCGGCAATGGCACGACCGATAATCACGCCATAAATGGTGTCCGACAAACCCGCAATTGCCCCACCGATTGCAAACAGCAACAGTCCAAGCACCACCAGCGGTTTACGGCTAAAACGGTCTGCCAGCAAACTAAATGGAATCTGTAAAATTGCCTGGGTTAAGCCATATACCCCGACCGCAAGACCAATCAGGGCTGGCGTGGCGTATTGATAGGATTGTCCTGCCACTGAAAAGACAGGAATAATCATGAACAAGCCCAACATGCGTAAGGCAAAAATGCTACTTAAGGCAAAGGTTGAACGGCGTTCTAAAGCATTCATTGTTGATAAGACACTATAACGGGCTCAGCGAATTATAAGCCATTCGCCTGCAAAGGTTGTAAGTTAGATCATGAAAATCACAATCTTTCTTCAGGGAAAAATAAAGGAGCGAATATCGCTCCTTTATTTAACATAGCTGTTCAAGCTGAAAACAAGCTTAAGAAGCCTGTTGTTCCCGCTTGCTGTACTGAATCGAAGCAATCACCGCCCAAACAATAAAGGCCACCCCGATCAGGCCAGTCACCACTTCAGGTACATGTAAGCCGGTACCGCTGGCAATCATGATAAAGGCCAAGGCACCAATCGCATAATGTGCGCCATGCTCCAGAAAGATATAAGCATCCAGAGTACCTTTCTCGACCAGATAAATAGTCATCGAACGGACAAAGATCGCACCGATCGCCAGACCGAGCATGATGACCACCACATCGCTGGTAATCGCAAAGGCACCAATCACACCATCAAAACTGAATGAGGCATCCAGCACTTCAAGGTAAAGGAAACCACCAAAACCGGCTTTGACCACACCCGCAGCAGCACCATTTGAATCATGGGTGACAGCATTCCCCTCATCATCAATTTCAGGTTCGCCACCCAATAAATGACTCAACACCTGAACACCGATGTACACCACAATCCCCCAGATTCCCGCCATGGTGACCGCCAGGCGCACCGATTCTTCCACGTTAGCTGCCATGATGATCATGGCGATCAGGGCAAGGAAAACCGACATCGCAGGTACGCTGGCCAAATGCGCCAGTTTGGCTTCTAACCATTTAAACCAATGGGTTTCTTTGCCATCGTCAAAGAAGAAATTCAAGAACACCATCAATAGGAAGGTACCACCAAAGGCTGAAATTTCAGCATGATGTGCCATTAAACGTTCGGAATAGGTTTTTGGGTCATTCAGGGCCAGTTTTGCCACTTCAATCATGCCCATATCTGCTGTCACGGCCACGATCACTACAGGGAAAATCAAACGCATACCGAATACGGCAATCAGAATCCCTACGGTTAAGAAAATCATCTTCCAGAAATGATCCCAACCACGTAGTACCGAGGCATTTACAACTGCATTATCAAACGATAAAGAGACTTCCATCACCGCCAGAATCGCAGTAATGGTCAGGGCTTTCAGCATGGTAGTTACACCTGCTTCAGGCCCGTGCGTATAGCCCCAGTAGGCCGATAGTGCAAGACACACCACCGTAAAGAAAATTGAGAAACGAAAATGCTTCATGAGCAGCCTTTTATTCAAATAGTCGGGTGATAAAAATGTGTCTATTGTAGGCGAGTTTGCGATGAAATAGACAAAAGATTGTTGCACTTATTTTGAAGAAAATTTTATCTCTGGCAGACTCTGTTATAGTGCTGACAGCATTATTTAGCATGTTTTTTAATAGGTTCAATCCATGACGTTTTCTCAAGATGTATGGCAACGCAATCAAGACTTATATCAAAAAATATTAGCCTTGCCTTTTAATCAGGAACTTGCAGCAGGGACATTAGATCGCAAGGTATTTTGTCATTATGTGATTCAAGATGCGCATTACTTACTGGCCTATGGTCGGGCATTGGCTGTGGCTGCGGCAAAAGCCTATGATGCCGATGATGTGATTCAGTTTTCAGAAGCCGCAAAAATCGCCATTATTGTAGAACGCAGTTTGCATCATGATTTTATGCAGGAATTTGATGTCAGCAAGGCCGAGTTTGAAAGCACACCTCTGACTCTGGCCTGCCATCATTACACGTCTTTCCTGACGGCAACGGCGTGGTCTGAAAGCTATCCTGTCATTCTGGCGGCACTACTGCCATGTTTCTGGATTTATGCCGAAGTGGGCAAAGACATTATCAGCCAGTCTGTTGACAATAATCCTTATCAGGCCTGGATCGATACCTATGCGGGCGAGGAATTTAATACGGCCGTACGGAATGTGATTGCGACCATAGATAAAGTCGCTGCTCGCTGTGATGCGGATACCCTAGCCAAAATGCATGCCGCCTATACCATGGGGGCAAAACTGGAGTGGTTATTCTGGGACAGTGCTTATCAGCAACGTCAGTGGTTAGGTCTGGATCAGATAAAACCATAACCAAGGAGGCATACGCCTCCTTCTTTTATGAGCAAAGCTAGTTTCTGCGCCATTTGCCCCAGTTCAGAAAAATGGCAGCCCCCAGCAAGGTCAGGAAAATCAGGAATTTGGCTTCAAATCGGGCAATACTGAATTGCTGACGATGACTTTGTTCCTGCAAGGATGGCTCAAGCTGTTGGGTATCCAGCGGATGGATGTCCAGCGCCAGTAATTGCGGTGTTTTTTCTGCCTCGCCAATCACCACATAGGCTGCTTTAATTTCGAGGTCCTGTGGGTTGGTTATCCCAAAACTGATTTTGGCAGGTGTGCTGGAGTTATATTCCGGAATCCAGTCCATAATCTGGCCATATACACGAACATTATCGGTTGTGCCCAAGACCGGGTCTTGTATCTTTTTCCCGGTTTGCTCCTCAATCTCATCCACCAGATCTTCAAATTCATGAAAGGAATAGTTCTGGCGGACCGGCAAATGATTTGCGACCAGATTCACCCGCTCTGTCGGATTGGCAGGATGCGCCTTATTAATCACGCCTTCACCCTTAACCACGAAATCGGCCTGGCTATTATTCGAGGCAGATTTGGGTACACCGACCAGATAAAAGGCAGTCCAGAGCTGTGCGCCCGGATTCAGGTTTTTCAGCTCAAACTCATAGGCCTCATCGTGATTTAAATTAAAGACCTGATCAAACCCAATGATTTTTGTTTCCTGTGCCATGAGACTTAAACTCAGACACATGCCCCACCCCAGTACCATCAGTTTTTTTAACATTATTATTGCTCATGTGTTCTATGTTATTCATTTTAATTTATTTATTTGATAGTCCAGAAGATAATTCCTGATTTTCTTCAGGCAGGATGACCAAAAATGACAGCTTGTAGCATTCTGTTATCCTTAGTTCCCAATCTGGCTCAAGGTCAACATGTGCTGATTGCCTGCAAGCAGCTCCTGCCCTGAAAAACAGACATAAAAAAGCCCCAATTAAGGGGCTTAGTCGTATATCGTATCGTCCGATATACTGTATGAGGCTCATCTCAAACTAGGCGCATTAAAACATAAATCCATCCAGTTGCCTACTGATATCTCTCGGCTAAAAAATATTCACTACAATTAAAGCAATCAATGCGGGGATGGCCTGAATGTAAATAATCTTCTTGCTGGCGGTTAACCCCCCATAGATGCCAGCGATCAGCACACAGCCCAAAAAGAAATTGGCGATCGCGAGGGCATAGCTTGCAGGCGCCAGTAATGACCAGAACAAACCGGCTGCAAGGAAGCCATTATATAGCCCCTGATTTTGTGCCATCACCTTGGTGAGCTGTGCTTTTTCTGGACTATTGCCGAAGGCTTTTAAGCCATAGGGTTTGTCCCACAAGAACATTTCCAGCACGAGAATATAGATGTGTAATAAGGCGATAAGTCCAATGAGCAGTTGTCCAAGCATCTGATTATCCTTTTTATAATAACAACATCGGGTTGAACCAGCCGCTCGGCTGGTCATTGCTTTTTAATTTATGGCTTCAACAACACTTTACCTTGACGGGCACCTTGGGTTGCCTTGAGTGCAGCAGTTTTGATTTCGTCAAAGCCAAATACGCCTTCAACAGGCAGAATCAGTTTCTTTTGCGCCGCCAGGGTCAGGAGTTCGACAAATAATGCCTTTTTGCGTTCTGCTGGCATTTCTTTGCTCACCACACTGGCCCAGAAACCTTTTACCGTCGCCTGTTTAAAGATCAGGTCTCCTGAAGAGATCTGCATGGTTTCCCCAGTCATGCTACCAAAGGAAACCAACAGGCTATTTTCACTCAGCAAATTCAACATTTCACCACTGGCACTGCCACCAATTGAATCCACTCCCGTAATTAAAGGCTGATCTGCATGGAGGGCTTTGACTTGCGCTTTCCAATCGTCCTGATCCGTTGCCACCACATGCTGGATGCCGAGGGCCTGCATTTCGGCAATTGCATCGCTACGGCGCACCAGATTAATGACTTGCAGACCACGCGCCTGAGCGATCATGGCAACCGTTTTTCCCACCGCACCGTTGGCGGTATTCTGGATCAGCCATTGACCGGGCTGAATATTGACAAAATCCAGCAGCATCAAGGCACTGATCGGCATACCAATCAATTGAGCCGCTGTTTCATTATCAATGGCATCATTTAAGGGAATGATAGCCTGTGCAGGTGCAATAAAATATTCTGCCCAGCTGCCATGCACACCAGCAACTGCCACGCGTTGTCCTAATTTACTTTGATCAACGCCTTCACCTACCGCATCGACCATACCGACCGCTTCACTACCGCCAATGGCAGGAAGGGTTGGCTTATAGCCATAGCTGCCACGGACAGTCCAGATATCGTGATTATGCATGGGAGACAGGATGGTTTTAATACGAACTTCACCGGCTTTCGGTTCAGGCTGTGGCATTTCTGCCAGCTGTAACACCTCGGCAGGTTCACCAAAACTGTGATGGATAATACTTTGCATCTTTTTATTCCTTAATCGGTTGTAACAGCTGTTGTGTGGTTTCCAGGGCCAGATGTAGCGGTGCTTTGTCTTGGGCTAGTTTGGTCATCAGGGCTGCACCCAGCCATAACTGATACATCACCTGAGCCGTTTTAAATGGATCAAGGTGCATTGGAATGGAGCCTTGTTGTTGCCCTTCTTGTAGTAGCAAGGCCACACGTTGTGTCAGCCGATGCACACCAAGATTGAGAATTTCACGCATGTCCTCGGATAAATCGGCCACCTCTGCACCTAATTTCACAATCAGGCAATTCTCGGCCCAGCTGCCATACACAGGATCATCAATCCAGGCCTGCCATAACGCCATTAGACGCGCATAGGCATCTGCTTCTGTCTGTTGCCAAAGCTGCTCGACCCGAATTTTATAGTCCGCCATGTACTGTTCCAGTAAGGCGCAGCCGAAGGCTTCTTTAGAAGCAAAATAATGGTAGAACGACCCTTTCGGAACAGCACAGGTCTTGAGAATTTCTTGCAAGCCCACCCCGACAAAACCTTTACGCAACACCAGTTCAAAACTGGTATCGAGAATATGTTGTCGCGTGGCTTCACTTTTAATTGATCGTTTCATCAGCACACTATAAATCAATATTAGACCAGTCGTCTAGTAATTTGTATATTTTTATTCCTTCCGTGTTGATAAGTCGTAATTTGGCCTAGGGAAAGCTCAAAATACGAGGCATATTAGCAACAATAAATGTGAACCAGTTCATTAACCGTCACAATTTGTCGTTTTAATTATTTTTATATCACTTGAACAATTTTAAATCGTTATCATATACATGTTTTCATGTTCAGCTTATTGAGATGTATTTATGAGTCAAAGTCATATCCGTATTCGAGGCGCACGTACCCATAATTTAAAAAACGTGTCGCTCGATATTCCACGAGACAAGTTTGTGGTGATTACGGGACTTTCTGGCTCAGGAAAATCATCCTTGGCCTTTGATACCTTATATGCCGAAGGCCAGCGCCGTTATGTCGAATCACTATCGGCCTATGCACGCCAGTTCCTGTCACAAATGGAGAAGCCGGAAGTCGATTCGATTGAAGGTTTATCCCCTGCGATTGCCATTGAGCAGAAGTCGACTAGTCATAACCCGCGTTCGACCGTGGGAACCATTACCGAAATTTACGACTATTTACGTTTGCTCTACGCGCGTGTCGGTACACCTTACTGCCCTGAACATGACCTGCCGATGGTGGCCCAAACCATTTCGGAAATGGTCGATGTAGTCAAGAGTCTGGAAGAAGGCACCGCCTTGATGCTGCTTGCGCCTGTAGTGCGGGAGCGTAAAGGTGAGTATACCCAACTGTTTGAACAGTTACAGGGACAAGGTTTTGTTCGTGCCCGTGTTGATGGGGAAATTATTGATATCGATACCCCACCCGAGCTGGACAAAAAGAAAAAGCACACCATTGAAGTGGTGGTGGACCGCTTTAAAGTACGTGATGATCTGGGTAACCGGATTGCAGAATCGTTTGAAACTGCACTACGTCTAGGCGGCGATATTGCGGTGTTATCCTGGATGAATGGTGAACATCCGGAACGTGTGTTCTCAGCCAAGCACTCTTGTCCTGAGTGTGATCGTGCCGTCGCTGAACTGGAACCACGCCTGTTCTCATTTAACAATCCCTTCGGTGCCTGCCCTGTCTGCGACGGTCTCGGGACCCGTAGTCATTTCAGTGCAGATAAACTGATTCCGAATGCGGAGGTTTCGATCAGCCAGGGTGCGATTCGTGGCTGGGATAGACAGCGTCCGTATTACTACACCATGCTGCAAAAAGTCGCGGATCATTTTGGTATCGATCTGGATGAGCCTTGGAACAAACTCGATAAAGATACGCAAAAGAAATTCCTGCAAGGTACAGGCAAAGAGAAAATCGACCTCAGTTATATTGATGAACGTGGTCGTAAGCACACCCGTGTACAAGCCTTTGAAGGCATCTTGCCGCATCTGGAACGTCGCTACCGCGAGACTGAATCGAATTATGTCCGTGATGATCTGGCGCAATACTTGTCGAATGCCGCGTGTGATGCTTGTGGCGGTTCACGTTTGAATGAAATTTCCCGCCATGTTCGGGTCAAGGACAAGACCATTGCCCAGATCACCAAAATGTCGATTGGTGATGCGGAAAATTATTATCAGGACCTCAATCTTGAAGGTGCCAAAGGTGAAATCGCCGATAAAATCTTTAAAGAGATTCGTGAGCGTTTACACTTCCTAGTCAGCGTTGGCCTGAATTATTTGAGTTTGGCTCGTTCAGCCGAAACCCTTTCAGGCGGGGAAGCCCAACGTATCCGTCTGGCGTCACAGATCGGTGCCGGTCTGATGGGCGTGATGTATGTGCTGGATGAACCGTCAATTGGTCTGCATCAACGTGATAATGATCGCTTACTACAAACCCTGATTCGCCTTCGTGATTTGGGAAATACCGTTCTGGTGGTTGAGCATGATGAAGATGCCATCCGTGCCGCTGACCATATTATTGATATTGGTCCAGGCGCAGGGATCCATGGCGGTGCCGTAATTGCCGAAGGGACTTATCAAGAACTGGCAGATCATGCCGACTCACTGACAGGTCAATATCTATCAGGTAAGTTAAAAATCGAAGTGCCGAAACAACGCACCCAGTCTCCTCGTCCAGATGAAGTGATTAAGCTGTCTGGTGCCAGCGGACATAACTTGCAGAATGTTGATCTGACCATTCCATTAGGCATTATGACCTGTGTCACCGGGGTGTCTGGTTCGGGTAAATCAACCTTGATTAACCGGACTTTATTGCCGTTGGCAGCAACGCAACTGAATGGTGCAACCACGCTAACTGCAGAGAAGTTTGACTCGATTGATGGCTTACAGCATCTGGATAAGGTGGTGGATATCGACCAGAGTCCAATTGGGCGTACCCCTCGTTCCAACCCTGCCACCTATACCGGTTTATTCACACCGATTCGTGAATTGTTTGCGCAAACACCGGAAGCCAAAGCGCGTGGTTATAGCGCAGGCCGTTTCTCCTTTAACGTCAAAGGCGGTCGCTGTGAAGCCTGTGAAGGCGACGGTATGATCAAGGTGGCGATGCACTTCCTGCCAGATATGTATGTGCCTTGTGATGCTTGTCATGGCAAGCGTTATAACCGTGAGACTTTAGAAGTTGGTTATAAAGGCAAGAACATTTCTGATGTCTTGGAAATGACTGTGGAAGATGCAGCGGAATTCTTTAGTGCTATTCCGGTGATTCATCGTCGTTTAGATACTTTAACGCAAGTGGGCTTGGGCTATATCCGTTTGGGTCAGGCTGCAACTACCCTTTCTGGCGGTGAAGCGCAACGGGTGAAACTGGCACGCGAGTTGGCAAAACGCGATACAGGTCGAACCTTATATATTCTGGATGAACCGACTACAGGTCTGCATTTCCATGATATTGCCAAGTTACTCGACATTTTGTACGAGCTCCGCAATAAGGGGAATACCATTGTGGTGATCGAGCATAATCTGGATGTAATCAAGACCGCTGACTGGGTGATTGACTTAGGCCCTGAAGGGGGTTCTGGTGGTGGTCAAATCATTGCCGAAGGTACACCTGAACAGGTCGCCGAGGTTGAGATTTCACATACAGGGCGTTTCTTGAAACCGATGTTGAAATGATAAAAAAGGGCTCATATGAGCCTTTTTTTAATCGTTTAATCTTGTAATTATATAGTCTACATTCAATTTGATTAATTCCGATTCCGTTGCCTTTTCTTGTAATATTTCTAAAATTTCTTGTCTTATTTTTGGATTCAAATCAGGCTTAATTGGTTGTGTAATTATTTTTTTAATAAAATCCAACCTATTAATTTCTTTAAAGTCGATATCTTCATTAAAAACTTCAAAGAGCAATTTATGCCAATCTTCTTTATCAGCTTGTTCTAAAACAAGAGCACTGGTTTCACTATTATAAGTATCATGGATAACATATTGCTTCACGACTTCGATAAGATTAGGCAAACCTGCTAATGGATTGTGTTTAACTAAAATTCTTATGTAACGATGAAATATATTGCTTTCTTTATAACCAAAACCAAATACTTCTTCAGAAAATGATTTTCCTTTGGCCTGTACCCTTGCTTCTATCCAATGTTTTATATTAATTTTTAAATCCTTTGATAGATCAGCTCTACCAAACTTAATCAATAAAACTCTGCTAAAATCTAAATTTTCTAAGCTCTCAAAACCAATCTTTTTAATAGCGCAAGAATGTAGCCGTTCACAAAAATTCTTTTCTATCTCAATATTTCTCCACTGAATCATTAGCTGCCTTATTTCCTTAGTAAGTTGATTCTGTTCCTCTGATATCAACTCAGACGTAGCTAGTTCTGTAAGCGTTTGGAAATCCACTCTGTCTTTTTGTTCAAACCATTTTTTAAATTCATAAAACCATAAATCATCTTGAATAAAGTCATAGCTAATTTTTTTCAGCGCCTCATACTTCTTTTGTTTTATTTCACTCCAATGTTCACGATCCCTATCAGAATAATATTGGCAATCATTCCAGTCGTACTCAAAATTTGCAAAGTCATGAATCAAGTAACCCTGAATAATTCTTATCAAAATAATTTCTTTAGTAGACTGAGCAATATCTAAAGGTAACTCATCTCTAAATTGCTGATATAGCTTAATTACCTTTTGAAAAAATCTAAAATTGTGAACATCCAAAGTCTCAGCAAACTCAATCATTAGTTCAATAAGTGGTTCATCAATTCCCACTTCTACAGATTTTGCACGGATCAAAGGTGTCACAGAATTAATAATAAGTGTTTCATCCACCAGTTTTTCTTTATATTCAACATACTTTTGTTTATTGCCATCCTCGGCCTTATCTTCATCCAAAATCAAAATAATTTGGCAATTTCTTTCTAATTTAAGTTGATTTGCCAAACCCATAACATCTTTTATATCTAGCTTCTTTGACATTCTTTCAAAGTCATCGAAACAAATAATCGCATCTTTAATTTGTGCGAACATTAAGCCGTCAAAGAGTTTTACAGGTGCATTTATTCCAAATTGAGAAATTTTTGTATCTTTAAAAATTGATGGTAATCCTTTAATCCATTTAGGGATTTCTACTGTGGAATGATAACTTTCTACACTGCTATAAATCTGAGTCTTAAGATCACTTAAGGATTCAAGTCCAAATAATGAAACATAAGCGTATTTACGATTGAATAAATTATCTTTTTTATAAATACGTTCCTCAGATAGTTGTTTCTCTAAAAAATTTTTCCAGAAGAATGTCTTCCCAACTCCCCAAGGCCCTGTAATAGCAATCGCTGTCCCAACTTTCTCATTTCGAATATTATGTTCTAATAATTGTTTTAGCCTTTGTTCTTTCTCTAAGATATCCATCTTTCTTTTGTTCACATTTAACTATAAAACTTTATAATAATTAAATAATTGTGTGAATCAAGTCTCCACCACATTCTTCCCTTTTGCTTTAGCTTTTAACAACGACTGATCTGCTTTTTCTAACAGGGCTAACCAGCTATTTGCACCAATCGCAACACCAATACTCACCGAAACCTGAATCTCGTCGGCCATACCCGAAAGCAGAATACCTTGCCCTGCAACCCCTTCACGAATATTTTCCGCAATCGCTTTAGCAGCATCCATCTGAATATTTTCCAGCACAATAAGAAACTCATCACCGCCATAACGCACGATCAGGTCAGAGGTCCGCACATGGCGCTTAAGCTGATCCGCAATCATGCTGATTACCTGATCACCGACAATATGCCCGTACTGATCATTCACAAACTTAAAGTTATCAATATCAATGGCGATCACACAGGTATGCGACAAACCCTCAGCTTTGGCCTCGAGTGTAGCAATATACTCCTCTAAGGCCAAACGGTTCGCCACACCTGTCAGTACATCAGAGTTCGCAATCTGCTTGAGTTGCAACTCCATGCTGTCGCGCTGTTTCAGCATCCCTCTGAGTTTATCGATGGCTTCAAATAATGAAAAAAACTCTTCCTTGTTTTTGCGCATTTGAGTCAGTTCATCCGAGCTACCGGAAAGACGCAGAATCATATTGCGTGCATTGATCAAAGGACCAAACACCCTGCGCTTGGCATAAATCATAGTAAAGATGGCAATCAGTAACGATAAACTGGAAATACACAGCGTAAAGATAAATTGCAGTTTTGCACGCCGGTTTTGTTCGTCTGCAACCGCAATACTGTCGTCCAGAATATAGTTTTGCAAATCCATGACCGTGGTAAATTTACCCACCATCTGATCAGTCAATTCATTCGCGGTAATAAAGTAGGCCTGATGATTTTTACTTTCATCCAGTAACTGCGAAATAATAGGCAGACCTTTATCCAGAAACTCTGTTTTTACCCGTAAATATAAACGGACATATTCAGTTGATTTGGACTGTTCAGGCTGAATAGTATCCACCAGCCCCCATAGATAAATGGCTTGATGCTGGGTCTGTAAGGAGCGCGCCCGATTCTCGTCGGAAATTTTCTCGTCAAAGGTCACAGGCGCCATAATATTGGAAGCGACTCGCCCAGCCTGATCCCGCATATCAGTTAAAATCAGGATCGAAGTAAAGTAGTTCGACATTTTACTGTTTTTACTTTCAGACAAGACCATTAACCATTTGAGCAACTCGCGGCTTTCATCCCAGACATCAAACATGGACAGGATGGCACGATCAAACTGGATCGAGGTCCGCTGAGGCGTTGGAGTATTTGCATAAGCATCGACCGTGCTACGCGCCTGCGCCAGTTTGGTCTTGAGATCGGTATCCAAATCTTCGGCAATCATGCCAAAACCATTTCGTTTTAAAGTCTCAATGGTTTGTTCTATCTGCAGATCGACGACCTTGCGATATTCTTGCAATTCCTGACGGTTTTTGGCCAGATCCTGCGGCTGACTGGACATGACTTTATTGGACGGAGCACGTTCCCGTGAAATTTTATTGGCAGTTTTCACCAGGCTACGCAGGCTAATGATCTCGATTAAGGTTTTATTAGTTCTTATATATTCTTGATAACTATTAATAATAAGCGGAATAGACAAATAAGAGATAGAAAAAATAATAACAAGCATGCAGAGAAACAGGCGCCGACTAATTTGCTCAGAACGTAATTTCGAGCTTTTCAAGTGTTGCCCCATTAACACACCTTACACTTTTTCAAAAAATGATCTCGATTGCATTTTCAACAGTGCATAATTTTACCTGAATTTTAAATCACACGACCATGATCAAGCAGAGTTTTTTATATATATTCAATTCTCTTCATTCAATATTCCTGATTTTCAAGTCGATAATGATTAAAAATATTATCGATTGAGAATAATTTTTATTAATATTTAGGTCTTTAAATAAGGTTTATGTGGTAAAAGAAATAAATTTTTAATTCATAAAATTCAAAAAGATAGAATAATAATTTAAATTTATTTTATTTAAGCCCTGATTTATATTTATTTTTAAATAAACAACTCACCCTATTCTCAATCGAAAAACCCTATCTTAAAAATAAAAATTATCAATTTCACAAATTACTTTCTAAAGAACATAATTTAATCAAGCAGAGAAATTCTTTTATTAGCCAGAAACCCTCAAGGATGTTTTTCTCCCCAATGTAAAACATCCTTTTTCGAACCCAGCTTGATTTTAAAAGCTGGGTCTTTTTTTAAATATTATTGGGGCAATAGACCCAGTTGTTGTAAGGCCTGATACACAATAGCTTTACGTGCTTCTGCATGTGCTGCCTTTTTCATTTCCATATTCAGTGAAAAAGCAGTGACTTGACCATTGGGTTGTTCTACCCAACCTGTCCACCATCCCACCTGAGGATTTACATCCATGCCCCATCCACTTTTGGCATAGATTTTGGTGCCCTGAATATCTTCAATCAGCAACATATCTTTAACTTGTTGCTGGGTTGATGGGTCAAATGCAAGTTGTTTTTTCGCCAAGGCATAGGCAAATTTTACTTCCTCCACAGGGGTAATTTCTAAAGGTCCCACTAACCAGAAATTATCCACTTGCGTTCCAATCGACTGATTGCCATACCCGACCCGTTTTACTTCACTAGCCATTAATTCCAGACCGATACGGCGCGCCAGTTCCTGATACACAGGTACAGCCGAAGCCTGCATGGCTTCTGCCAGGGTTAAGTCTTTTTCCCAGCTGGTAAATGCCCGCTTTTGTCCATTCCATTTAAATACTTCATTCGGTGAAGTCTTATGATGCTGGATACCAATCAAGGCATTCAGCATTTTAAAGGTGGAAGCCGGAATATAACGCTGATCGGCCCGGTTAAGCGCATTGCCATATGTTTGAATAGTTTTGCCATCATAAGTGACCAGTACACCAGAGGTCTGGATATTTTCAAATGCAGTTGCGATCTGATCTTCAGTCTGTTTCTGCGTGACTAAAGTTTGAACGTGTGGCTGAATATTTTGGCAGCCCAACAATATTATTGAGGGCATCACAACTACAGATAGAGCGAGTAATTTTAATTTTTTCGGCATGACTATAAAATTGAACAACACAGAAAGAACCTATGACTATAAGCTTTTTCATGTATCTATACTGTAGCGTTATTTACTAGACAAAATGGGCCATTGCGGACAAAAAAAAGCTCAGCCTTGGGGAAAGCCGAGCTAGTAAAACATTGATGTTTAGAACATCAGAATACTCAAGAAAATGTTATGAGATATTAAAATGCAAATTAGATACCTCTTGTTAATTATTATGTGAATTGCTTCTCGAAAAGTAAAGTTGATTAAATAGATCGGAATTAAATTTCCAATCGTTTTTGCTAATTGATTATTAAAAACCAGATTTATGAGTTATTTTCGGTTATATTAACCCAACTTGAAAAAACGCAATTTTTTGCCTACCGCTTCGCATAATATCGAAATAAGGCTATTTCAGCTCACGCTTTTGATTACCTTTTTATGACAAAATAAAGCCACAACTTAACGGAAAAAACGATTATAATAATCGAACAAACCAATTAAACTATTTATTTACGACATACTGAATATATTCTATAAAAACACAAAATATAAGCTTATCTCATTGTTAGTTATATACTTTATAAATGGTTGACAACAATTCAATTAAATGTTCAATTTTTAAACGATACCGAGTCACATTTTGAACGTTTATCGGAAGGGCAAATTTATTACATTGACTTCATAAATTGTTACAATACAATGGCTGCAAATTTACTCTTTCTTGTTTTAAAGCTGGAAATCATTATGAAAAAACTCGGTTTAGCCACTGCTCTAGTTTTAGCCATGACCGGTGCTCATGCATACCAAGTCGAAGTTCAAGGTCAATCTGAATATGTAGATACAACTGCAAATGATAAAGACTTTACTGGTGCTGCTAAAGGTACTTACTACTTTAAAAATGTAGATGCGTCTAAAGGTCCTTTAGCTGAAGCGGCTTTCTTAAACCAAGCTTCGAATGTTTCTGCTGCATATAACTTTGCAAAAGTAAGTGGCGATGAAATCGAAACTGTTAAGAACAACTCTTTCGGTGCGAAAGGTGAAGTTTACCTTCCGACTCCTTATGTACCTGCTTACGCAAGCGCTGCATATAGCCACTCTCAAACTAAGTTTGAAGACGAAAAAGACAATGGCGACCGCTATTCTGTAGAACTTGGTGCTATGGTTTTACCTAACTTCTTGGTTGCTGTAGGTTATACTCGCGTTGCTGACCAAATTGCTTTAGATGCAAACAAAGCTCTTGAAAATGGCGTATTCAGCGCTGTTGCTGATGCAGCAACAATTGGTGATAAACAAGACGTTGTAACTGCACGTACTAAATACGTTGGTAACATCGACGGTACAAACATGGCTGTAGGTTTTGAAACTGGTCTTGTATACGGCGATAACCAAGCTTACGGTTTAAAAACTGATCTTTATTTAACACCTAAGTTAAGCGTTGGTGCTTCATATGCAGAAGCAAACTTTAGCAAAAACCCAACAAATGAAGACTTCCGTCAAATCAAGTCTGCTTGGGGTACAAACGTAAATTACTTCATCACTCCAGCAATTGCTGTTGGTGCTAGCTACGTAAATGCTAATGCTAAACATGCTGATGCTGATTTAGGTGATACGCAAACTGTTGGCGTAAACGCGAAGTTCCGTTTCTAATATTGGATTTTGGTTCTAGTAATAGAACAATAAATTCATAATAAAAAACCAGTTCGAAAGAACTGGTTTTTTGTTTTCTGATCTTCAATAAAATTAAAAATCGAATTTATCATTCAATCTCTTACATCTTCTTGTCTTCAATATTTAAAGCGCTGATTGCCAACACTGCCTGAGTACGGTTCTGTACACCCAATTTACGGAAGATGGCCGTGACATGTGCTTTAATGGTTGCTTCAGAGACTTCCAGTTCATAAGCAATCTGCTTATTCAATAAACCTTCTGCCACCATCATCAACACACGGAACTGCTGTGGTGTCAGTGATTGCAGGCGTTCTGCCAAAGCGGTTTCATCCGCGGCTCTTGGGTCAAAACCGGCATGCGTCGGTAAATTCGGCGGTAGCCAGATTTCACCTTCCAGAACGTGTTTAATTGCTTCACCAATATGGCTTGGATGTGAAGATTTCGGAATATAGCCCATGGCGCCATGTGCAATGGCACGCTGGATGATTGACACTTCTTCATGGGCTGAAACGATGATAATCGGAATGGCAGGGTATTGTGCACACACATATACCAAAGCAGAGAAACCGGAAGCTCCTGGTAGATTTAAATCCAGTAACACCAGATCAGGTTCCGCACCATGTTCTAAGCGTGCATAGAATTCATCAACATCAGCCGTCTCCTGAATCTGTGCCTGAGGCAAACTATAACGAACCGCTTGAATCAAGGCATGTCTAAAGAGAGGATGGTCGTCTACAATTAAAATATTCATAAGCGCTTAAGCTGTCTGCAAGTACGTCACTGTACGATGTTTATTTAAATTCAATCCGTCTAAGCCTATTTTCAATTAGCGCTGAGGTCAAGCACAAGCATTGATTTATTTCTTTTTCCCGCAAAATAAATCAAATATTGATATAACCCGTTTAAATCATATTCAATTAAAAAAGCATATATAAAATTCTGAATATAAACAGTTGATTAAAGCTGGATCATTTTAAATGAAGGCGATTACATCGATATATCTATAAAAAAGATAAGCTTGCAGCATTTCCTTATTTTACAGCCCCCCTGTCGATATAGATAAATAAATAGCAATTCGAAATGATCTTTTTAGGCAGTTATTATGTCCAATCGCAATACCGTATCGACTCCCCTGAATATTGTTGCTGTTTCTGGTGGTTTAAATAGTCCATCAAAAACTGAAAGTCTGGTTCAGGCCATTTTAGATGAGCTTTCAGAAGCCATTGATATCAAGGTACATTTTGTCAAACTCAGTGAAATTGGGCCATTATTGGGCGGCGCCATTTACCGTAATCAATTGCCGCAGCGGGTTCAGGATGATCTGGCAGCCGTAGAAGCAGCAGACGCCCTGATTGTCGGTACCCCAGTTTATCGTGCCTCATTTACTGGCCTGTTCAAGCACTTCTTTGACTTTGTCGAACAGACTGCACTGGTGGATGTCCCTGTCCTATTGGCTGCATCAGGAGGCAGTGACCGTCATGCGTTGGTGCTCGAACATCAATTACGACCCCTCTTTAGCTTCTTTCAGGCACAGACTTTACCGATTGGCGTTTATGCAACAGATCGGGACTTTACCCCTGAATATACGGTCAAAAGTGAGCAACTGGCGGACCGGGTTACTCTGGCTGTTGCCCGTGCTTTACCGATTTTGGAATGGGCACCCGCCAAAGGCCAGCGTGCCGCAGCCATAAAAACCAAAACCGAGCAGGCCAATCAAAACCTGGGCATTAATAAACAGATTGAACAGGCAGAGGTCTTGCCATCCGCTGCTGTACCGAATCTGGATGTGGCTGAATCACGCCTGCATCCCAAGTCTGCAAAGAATTTAACGCACGTCGCATAAGCCATAGTTTATGGAGGGTACAACGATGACAATAACAACATCTGCAATCAAATTTGCCTATTGGGTTCCCAATGTAAGCGGTGGTCTGGTTGTGAGTAATATCGAGCAACGTACCGACTGGAGTTATGATTATAATGTGCGCCTTGCTCGGGCTGCAGAACGAAACGGTTTTGAATATGCACTGACCCAGATCCGTTTTACCGCGGGATACGGCGCTGAATATCAACATGAATCGGTCAGTTTTAGCCATGCCTTATTGGCAAAAACCGAAAAACTTAAAGTGATCGCAGCCATCCTGCCTGGCCCCTGGAAGCCCGTACTTGCAGCCAAACAGCTGGCCACCATTGACTATCTGACCCAAGGGCGGATTGCCATTAATGTGGTCAGCGGCTGGTTCCGTGGTGAGTTCGATGCCATTGGCGAACCGTGGCCTGAACATGATCAACGCTATGTACGCTCGGAAGAGTTCATCCGTACCCTGAAAGGCATCTGGACCACAGACAACTATAGTTTTGACGGCAAATATTACCAGTTCCAGAATTACACCCTCAAACCAAAACCCCTGCAACAACCCCATATCGAAGTATTTCAGGGCGGTAGCTCGCGTGCTGCGCGTGATATGGCAGCGCGTGTGTCCGACTGGTACTTTACCAATGGCAACAGCGTTGCAGAAATCAAAAAACAGATTGAGGATGTCCGAACAAAAGCCAAGTTAGAAAATCGTCAGGTTAAAATTGGCGTCAATGCATTTATTATCGCCCGTGATACTGAAGAAGAGGCCAAAGCAGTGCTGAATGAGATTATTGCTCAGGCCAATGTTGAAGCCGTCAATGCCTTTGGTGATGCCACACGTGAAGCAGGCGCAGCGGCGCCTGAACGTGAAGGCAACTGGGCCAAATCGACCTTCGATGATCTGGTGCAATATAACGATGGCTTTAAAACCAACTTGATTGGTACACCGCAACAGATTGCAGAACGTATTGTGGCCTTAAAACAGGTCGGCGTTGATCTGGTGCTTTCTGGCTTTCTGCATTTCATTGAGGAAGTCGAATATTTCGGAGAGAAAGTCTTACCTCTGGTTCGTCAACTGGAGCAACAACAGGAGACGCTATTGATCGAAAAATCAGCTTAATCTTAACTAGGAAACAAGAAGAAAAAGAAAAGATAGGGCAAATACTCTCCCCCAAGACTCGGCTTGGGGTCTTTTATTTTAAGTGGTTGCAATTTCCCGCATCACCGTTTCAACCGAATAACGGCACCATTTGGACAACTGCTCAATGAAATCATTCAGCTGCGCAGGATTAAAGTGACTGACAATCATGTAACAGGCATTTCCGAGAATCTTGAAGCATTCATCGACCTGCTCATATTGTTTGACCAATTGCTCAACCTCAATAAAAGCCTGCTGATCATTCATAAACAGTTGAATAAACTGCTTGTGTTCATATTGCAGGGCAATGGTGTAATTTTTAATGATGCCAGCATCCATCAGTTGGGCAATACGTGCCCCCACAGCTTGCCCTGTACGATGCACCCGTTGGCCAATCTGTTTATGGCTTAACCGCGAATCCTGTTTCAGCAGTTCAATAATTTTTAAGTCGATGGGATCAAGTTCAATATTCATTTTTTCATGACGAAAGAAAACCGGCAACAATGCTTTCACCTGAATATAGCCGATTTTTCACGCTTGCCCTACTCTTGTTTTAACTTAACACTGGAAGTAAAAACCATGAAACAAGCCCTGCTGATTATTGATGTTCAAAATGATTATTTTAAACATGGTAAAATGGAACTGGTCAATCCAGACCACGCGCTCACCCAAACCAACATCTTAGAAGATTATTTTATCCAGCATAATTTACCGATTATTTATATCCAGCATATTAGCCCGGCCACTGCCAGTTTTTTTCAGGAAAATACTGTCGGTGCTGAACTACATCCACAGTTAAAACTAAACAATCACTCGATTATCGTGGAAAAACATGTTCCAAATAGCTTTGTAGACACCAATCTACAGGCCATTCTTGAACAGCATCAGGTTGAGCAACTGGTGATTACGGGCATGATGACCCATGTATGTATTGATTCGGGCACACGTGCTGCCAAAGAGCTGGGCTATCAACCGATTGTGATTGCAGATGCCACTGCAACCCGTGATCTCGAATATGACGGTAAAACAGTAAAAGCAGCAGATGTCCAAACTGCATTTTTATCAGCACTGGGTTTCTTTGCTACGGTACAAAATACGGCTGATTTTTTAGCACAGCATTAAATAATAGAGCTCTTTCAAAAGTCAAAAAATGATCAATCATTGGTAAAAAATTAGTTTTGAAAGTTCCTTCTCCCTTTGGGATGAGGGCTGCAATTCTGCAAGAGGATGAGAGAATTCTTCATATTAATCCTCTCCCTAGCCCTCTCCTTTAAAAAGGAGAGGGAACTTTCATTTCGAACTCAATACAGCTTAAAATGACTTATGCAAGAATTTTAATGCAGAAAAAAAGAGCGTTCGATAACGCTCTTCTTCAATTCAAACATGGTTATCGGTTCGGGTACACCGTTGCAATCAAGTGATCCACCACCGCAGGCTCTGCCAGTGTTGAGGTATCACCAAGTGTATCCAGTTCATTGGCAGCAATCTTTCTCAAGATACGGCGCATAATTTTACCTGAACGTGTTTTTGGCAAGGCTGGTGCCCAATGTAAGGCATCCGGCGTTGCCACTGGCCCAAGGACTTTACGCACCCAGTTCACCAACTCCTTACGTAGCTCTTCCGATTCTTCAACATCAGCCTGCAAGGTGACAAAAGTACATATGCCTTGTCCCTTGATCTCATGCGGCATACCAACCACAGCCGCCTCAGCAACTGCTTCATGTGCCACCAACGCACTCTCGATTTCAGCCGTACCCAGGCGGTGCCCAGAGACGTTAAGTACGTCATCAACACGTCCGGTAATCCAGTAATAGCCATCTTCATCCCGACGCGCGCCATCACCGGTAAAATAACTACCTTTAAAGGTCGAGAAATAGGCCTCGATAAAGCGTTCCGGATCTCCCCAAATGGTTCGCATCTGGCCCGGCCATGAATCTTTAATTACCAGATTGCCTTCAGTCGCACCTTCAAGTTCATTGCCTTCACCATCCACCAAGGCAGGTTGCACCCCAAAGAATGGACGTGTTGCCGAACCCGGTTTAAGTGCTGTTGCCCCTGGTAATGGGGAAATCAGGATGCCACCTGTTTCAGTTTGCCACCAGGTATCGACGATTGGACAACGTCCCTCACCGACGACTTCGTGGTACCAGTTCCATGCCTCTGGGTTGATCGGCTCCCCGACAGAACCGAGTAAGCGCAAGCTACTGCGATCACTTTCACGCACATAAGCATCACCTTCACGCATCATGGCGCGAATTGCAGTGGGTGCAGTATACAGAATGGTGATGTTGTGCTTATCAATCACATGCCCGATACGCGCCCAGGTCGGATATTGCGGAATGCCTTCAAACATCACCGTTGTGGTGGCATTACTGAGTGGACTATAAAGTAGGTAACTGTGTCCGGTGATCCAGCCCACATCTGCGGTGCACCAGTACACATCATCTTCTTTTAAATCAAAGATTTCTCTAAAGGTACTGTTGACATAAACCAGATAACCGCCGGTGGTATGCAACACACCTTTAGGCTTGCCGGTTGAACCTGAGGTATACAGAATAAATAACGGATCTTCCGCTTTCATGGGCTCAGGTGGACAATGCTCATCCACTTCCATAATGGCAAGGTGATACCAGATATCACGTGCTGCATTAAACTGAATCGGATTACCGGTACGGTGCACCACAATCACATTCTGCACGCTTTCAGTTCCTGCAATCTCTAATGCGGCATCAACATTTTCTTTCAATGGCAGCAACTTGCCGCCACGCATGCCGGCATCGGCAGTAATCACCAGTTTGGCCTGACTGTCTTCAATCCGGCTGGCCAGTGAATCTGGCGAGAAGCCGCCGAATACCACACAATGCACTGCACCAATCCGTGCACAGGCCAACATCGCAATTGCAGCTTCTGGTACCATCGGCATATACAGCACCACACGATCGCCTTTGCTGATCCCGTGTTTTTTCAAGACATTGGCAAAGCGGCACACTTCATCATGCAGTTCGACAAAAGAAATAATCTTGTGACGTGATGGATGATCACCTTCCCAGATAATCGCTGGCTTTAATGGATTATCCTTAAGATGGCGGTCCAAACAGTTTGCAGAGACATTCAGTTCACCATCTGCAAACCATTCGATTTTAAAACTATCTTGCTGAAAACTGGTATTTTTTACCTGAGTAAACGGTTTGATCCAGTCAATATTTTTTGCTTCTTCTGCCCAAAATGCTTCGGGCTGCTCAATCGATTCCTGATAACGTTTGAAATAGTCTGCTTCCGAGATTCTTGCCGTTTCTTTGAATTTATCAGGCACTGGGTAGATGTCTTTCATAGCTTACTTCCTTGGTCTTTTATTTCATATCCTAGATGCTCTCATCTATTCTTCTGGATATGTTTTGTTCTCTTTAGCAGTATGTGCATCATTTACAAGTGCAAACAATGCGGCTTTGGTCGTAGGAATGTTATTCTGTTACGACTATGGGCTGTTAACATTTCACCTTGCAAGCTAAAGCTCTCAATGCATGGCTGAAGTGTCAACAGTCCCTAATTTATTTTCAAAAATTTACTCAAAATAATTTAAATCTGAACTGCTTGTCTATGCTTTTTCTTTTTAAAATAAGTGATTATTTTGATCATTGCAGCAAGCTTAAAAGATTTAATAAACAAAAAAACAGGACCCACCTATGTTCAACCCCGATACCCCGACCTCATCCCCACCACTAAACGACCATCCGCTGTCGCCAAACGGCCGTTTTAATCGCCTGAGCTATATTGGCTGGTACGGATTACTCAGTCTGCTGTGCATGGCTGCTTTTCTTGGCCTGTTTGCATTTACCGGGCTTTTTAGCATGAATCAGGTCAATATTGATGCTGCGATAATGTCGGCCTTTTCTGGCTTTTCGGTCTTTGCCCTGATCGCATTGTGGTTGGTGGCAATGTATTTCCAAATTGTGTTCTTGATCCGTCGTTTACATGACCTGAATAAAACAGGCTGGCTCAGCCTGCTGATGCTGGTACCTCTGCTGCAATTCTTCTTTACCCTATATGTGTTACTGGCACCGGGTACACCACATCGCAATGACTATGGTGATGTACGTCCTTCCCGTGGCTGGGAAAAACTGCTGGCCTGGCTCATGATTCTGGTCACAGTATTGATGATGTTTGGCCTGTTCACTTTTGCTTATTATTTTGCCAGCCCTGACCTGTGGGAAGCCCCAACACAAATGATTCAAAATACAACCGATTATTTCTAGAATATAACAAAAGGTAGCGGATAATTAGAGGGATCAGGTCTATGAATTATGCATGCGTATTCGCAAGAAATTCATTATGATTGCTTCCCTCATTGACTCCATCCTTTGCGAAATAGAGATTTTCCTGTGGCGAATGAACAAACAACATTGACTGAAGTGGCAAGAGATACGGGTGAGCTGATTCATCAGGCAGGGACCAAAACCACCCAGACCGTACTCGCTCATACTGAAAAATATCACGATGCCTATACCACGATTGATAAAATCATGGATAGCTTTTGGGAGCGCTTGCCCTATATCGGGATTGCGATTACGGTTTTCGTTATTTTCTGGCTTCTGACCAAATTATTTAAACTGTTTATTCGCAAGACTTTAGAAAATCGCAGCTATACCCGTCAGAATCTGGTGCTGGTCCTGAACCGTGTCGGCAGCACCTTTATTATCTTCTTCGGCTTCCTGATTGCCCTGGTCATCGCCATTCCAGGCTTCACCCCCAGCCAACTGATTGGTGCCTTGGGGATTGGTTCCGTTGCGATTGGTTTTGCCTTTAAGGATATTTTCCAGAACTTGCTGTCAGGCATCCTGATTCTGATCGGTGAACCATTCCGTATTGGCGATGATATTGTGGTCAATGGCATGGAAGGTAATGTCGAAGATATCCAGATTCGCGCGACTTTTTTACGTTCGCCTGATGGTCGCCGTATCGTGATTCCGAATGCAACCGTCTATACCAGCGCGGTCACAGTCAATAATGCCTATCAGCGCCGTCGTTGCGAATTTGTGGTCGGCATTGGCTATGAAGACGATATGCAAAAGGCCAAGCAGATCATTCTGGATATTCTGGATCGCAACCTGAATGTGCTTAGCCAGCCGGGCTTTTCGGTCAATGTCACGGCGCTTGCAGATTTTTCGATTAACCTGACCGTACGCTGGTGGGTCAATACCACTGAAACCTCGACCTCGACCTCAATCAGTGAAATTCAGGAACAGGTAGTCACGGCTTTTGACGAGAAAGGGATCTCTATTCCCTATCCAGTACAGGAAGTCAAAGTCTATCGTGGCGATCAATCAGAGCAGGCTGATTCCTCAGACAAACAAACGACCTAAAATATTCGATACGGCTGTTTCAGTCCGCAAAATTCGGTTGCCTACGCTCATTGCTTGGCAGCCGTTTTTTTTCAGCAGCTCAACTTCATAGGGAATAAATCCACCTTCTGGCCCAATAATCAGGCTACAGCCCTGCTGAATCGCATAAGGCATGTGTTGTTCCGCATAAGGATGCGCCACATAAGCAGGTCGCTCGGTATTGATCCAGGTCGGCAAGACATCCTCAACAAAGGGCTTAAAACGTTTATATAACTGGATCTCGGGAGCAATGGTATCGCCTGCCTGCTCCAGTCCCAGCGTCACATAATCATCCAGCTGTTGTAAAAATGGCGTTTGCCAGTAACTTTTATCCACCCGATAACTATGAATCAGGCTAATCCGTTCAACGCCTATCGTCACGGCATCCATAATGATACGACGCAGGACTTTGGGGCGAGGCAAGGCAAGAATCAAATGCACAGGCAACTTTTCCGGCACGGTTTCTAATCGAACAGGTTTCACCAGAATGCACTGCTCTGAAATCTCCAACACTTCGCTAAGATAACGCGCTCCTTGGCGGATGCCCACTTTCAAGGTATCGCCAATTTTTAAATCAAGATGCTGCCGTAAATGCTGTAATTGACGGGGGGACTCAATTTTCCATGCATCACTACCAGCAATCTGCTCGGGGTCAAGTAAAACGATATTCATGGCAAAGTGGCTTGTGCTAAATAATGATCAAGTAACTGAATATGTTTTTGTAAGGAACCCTGATTGCGTTGCAACACCTGTTGTGCACGTTCAACTCGTTGCGAGACGTGTACAGAATTCTCCAAACAACTCAATAACTGCTGTACCACCTGCGCTGCATCCTCACCGATCAGGATCGCTTGTTCTGCCACGAACTCATCCACAATCGTTTGAAAATTAAAGTACCGTGGTCCAATCACGGTCGGCACATCCAGTACCATTGGCTCTAGGATATTATGTCCGCCACCTGGCTCATTCAGTGAACCACCAACAAAACAGGCTTGACTCAAGGCATACCACAGCCACATTTCGCCCATGCTGTCAGCAAGAAAGACTTGGGTATCCGCCTGAACCGGCTGCTGTAAACTACGGCGTTGCGTTTTCAAATTTAGACGCTGGCAAACTTGAAACACCTCATCAAAGCGTTCCGGATGTCGTGGCACCACGATACAGAGTAAATCCGGATTTGAATTTAAATATGGTTGCAACTGTTGCAACAGGCTTTGTTCTTCAGGCGCATGAGTACTGGCCAGCGTGATGATTTGACGTCCCGACAATTGCCAAGCCTGTTTCAGCTGCCGTGCTTGCGCGACAAAATGTTCCGGAGCGGTAATGTCAAATTTAATATTGCCGACCACCTGACTGTTAGCCTGATCAAATCCCAAGCTGACATAACGTTGTTGCGTAGCCTCATCTTGAGCCAGCATCCAGGTCAACTGTTGCAGCATGGGCCGGGTTAAACGGCGAACTTTAGCGTAACCTTGGGCCGATTTTTCAGAAAGGCGGGCATTTAATAGAATACAGGGAATCTGCTGTCGTTTGGCTTCGGCAATCAGGTTCGGCCAGATTTCGGTTTCAACCAAAGCCAGTATTTTCGGTTGATAACGCTGAAAAAACTGTTTGAGTAAGGGCTTCTGATCCACAGGCAGATACACTGCCTGAAATAAATCCAAATAGGGTGCTTTTTGAAACAGTGATTTTGCCCGTGCCTGCCCGGTCTTGGTGGTATTGGTGACCAAAACGGGATGGCCTAATTTTAAATAATGTTCAATTAAAGGCTGGGCGGCATTGGTTTCCCCGACTGAAACAACATGAAACCAGATTGCTCCCGTATTTTTGACGGGCTGGAATGGACCAAAACGTTCAAGACATTCCTGCTGAAACAGTGCATCACTTTCCGCCCGCTGTTTGATTTTCCAACGATATAACGGTTTGAGACATGTCAGTAGAAAGTTATACCAGAACGGGGTTTGCTGTACTGCGTTTTGCTGCGCCATCCGAGACCATCATTGACAATTTGATTCCCGCTCATTATGCGGAATTTAAATAAAAAACTCATGCAATTTTGGTAAATTACATGAGTCATTTGTAGCATTTAATACGGCTTAAGCTTCTAGCTTTTCAAATACCGGATAATCGGTATAACCTTCCGCACCGGCACCATAAAATGTTTGTGGTTGAGGCGGATTCAACGGCAAATCATGTTGCAAACGATCTAGCAAATCCGGATTGGCAATATACTGTTTACCGAATGAAACCGCATCTGCCTGACCAGTTGCCAGAATACGTTGCGCAGATTCAGCAGTTAGGCCCTCATTGGCAATCCATACACCTTTAAATTTAGGGCGTAATTTTGGCATTAGGCTATCTTCTGCTTCATATTCACGCGTAAAAATAAATCCAATATTACGCTGATCCAGTTGTTCCACCACATAACCAAAGGTTGCCAACGGATTTTCATCCCCCATGTCATGCGAATCGCTACGTGGTGAAAGATGTACACCAACGCGACCAGCACCCCATACTTCAATAAATGCATCGACTACTTGCAATAATAAACGCGCACGGTTTTCAATTGGGCCACCGTATTCATCATCACGTTGGTTGGTGGTGCTTTGCAGGAATTGATCGATCAGATAGCCATTGGCCGCATGCAATTCAACACCATCAAAACCAGCAGCTTTTGCCAGTTCAGCCGCATGTTTATATTGTGCGACAATTTCCTGAATTTCTTCATGCGATAAAGCACGAGGGGTTACAAAAGAACGTTTTGGCCGAAGATGGCTCACTTCACCTGCGGGCTGAATCGCGCTTGGTGCGACAGGGATATCACCATCCAGTAAGTCCGGATGTGAAATACGTCCAACATGCCAGAGCTGAACCACAATTTTTGAACCCTGTGCATGCACAGCATCAACAATCTTATGCCATGCCTGAGCCTGTTCTTGTGACCACAGGCCAGGGGTATTGGCATAACCCGCTGCTTTCGGACTGATGACGGTCGCTTCAGTAAGAATTAGGCCCGCATTGGCACGTTGTTGATAATATTCCACCATTAAATCATTCGGAATACGGTGTTCACCACTCCGTGCTCTGGTCAGAGGTGCTAAAACCAGACGGTTTTTAATAGTAAAGTCACCTACTTTTAACGCAGAATTTAGTTCAGCCATGATCGCCTCAACTTACACTTGTTGATTTAAAGTGTTTGTTTTAAATGTTCGATATATTGCTGAATCAAAGCTTCATTACGGGTGAAATATGACCATTGCCCATATTTTTCGACCTTAATCAGACCTGCCTGTTGCAAGACAGACAAATGATTCGACATGGTCGACTGTGCAACTTTTCCTAAACGTTCGATGTGCCCGGCACATACGCCCCGTTCGAAACTGCCACCACATTCCTGTACCGGTAAAAATTGCTCAGGCTCTTTTAACCATTGCAAAATCTGTCGACGTAATGGATTGGCTAAGGCCTTGCTTATTACATCAATATCCATAGACTCACCACGCTTCTCAACAGGCAAAGCTTTGTTCAGCATCTAAATCCAGTATATCGAAATTTTCAAATATTAATATCTAATTTTTTCGATATTAATATCATATTTTTTCGATTAACCAGTCGATACTGAACGAGATTGCCATTTTAATTGATAAAAACTTATAGACCTTGCTTCAAACTTGCTTCGATAAACTTATCCAGGTCACCATCTAAAACTGCTTTGGTATTAGAGGTTTCCACACTGGTACGCAAGTCTTTAATACGTGAATCATCCAGGACATAAGAACGAATCTGGCTGCCCCAGCCAATATCAGATTTTGAATCTTCCAGCGCCTGCGCCGCTTCATTACGTTTGCTCATCTCTAACTCATAGAGTTTGGCACGTAACTGTTTCCAGGCATGGTCACGGTTGGCGTGTTGTGAACGCTGGTTCTGACATGCCACCACAATACCGGTTGGGGCGTGAGTTAAACGGACCGCAGAGTCAGTTTTGTTAATGTGCTGACCACCTGCACCCGATGCACGGTAAGTATCGGTACGCACATCAGAAGGATTAATATCAATTTCGATATTGTCATCAATCTCGGGTGAAATGAACACCGCCGAGAATGACGTATGACGGTTATTATTACTATCAAATGGTGATTTACGCACTAAACGGTGAACACCGCTTTCAGTTCGTAACCAGCCATAAGCGAACTCGCCATCGACACGAATGGTCGCAGATTTAATCCCTGCCACATCGCCATCCGACACTTCCATCAATTCCGCTTTAAAACCGTGACGCTCGATCCAGCGCAAGTACATACGCAATAACATTGATGCCCAGTCTTGTGCCTCTGTCCCGCCAGAACCTGACTGGATTTCAAGGAAGCAAGGATTTGGATCCATCGGATTACTAAACATACGGCGGAATTCAAGATTACCTAAAGCCTGTTCAGCACTGTCTAATTCAGTTTGTACATCGACCAGCAGGCTTTCATCATCGGCTTCAACAGCAAGATCAAGCATCGCTTTGGCATCATCGAGCTGTTCTGCAAGACGATCAAATACACCAATGGTATTTTCTAGGCTGCCCTTTTCTTTCGCGATCGCCTGAGCACGACTTTGGTCATTCCAGATCGCAGGGTCTTCTAATTCTCTTAAAACTTCTTCTAAACGCTCAACCTTTAGATCGTAGTCAAAGATACCCCCGTAGTGTTTGGCTACGATCAGATAAATCTTTCAATTGGACTAAATACGGATTAATTTCCACGCGTGTTTTCTCACAATTTTCTCACTTAATCCGCTATTTTAACATAACTGTTTTGGTCGACACAGCACCCTTATTCTGGCTCAATCTGTTTAAAAAAATAATCTCAAAAGTAAGCTGGGCTGCTAAATCAACTATATTTTAGGCCTTAATTTTGATTAAAATTTCTTAACAATTCACTTAAATTAGTCTTTAAAATAGCCAAAAACACAATCTCTACTAAGTTTTAATAATTCAAAACAATTGAAATTTATTTTTAAATATCAAAATCTTGTTCTGTCAATTTTACAAGTCTATTACATTTGTACACTCTGCTTACGTTCCTGCGATTGACGCTCCTGTTATTTCAATTAGACTGGTAGTTGTAACAAAACATGTAATTAACATTCATCTGGTTCATTATCTCAAAAGGGGCATAACCATGAAAAAATTAGCAATTGCATCAGCACTACTCTCTGCTTTGGCAGTAACAGGCACTGCTCATGCTTATCAAGCTGAAGTCGGTGGTTCATACACTTATACTGATTGGGATGATTTTGATGGAACCCATAATTTTGGTGTAGATGGTACTTATTATTTCAATCCAGTACAAACACGCAATGCGCCACTCGCTGAAGCTGCGTTCTTAAATCGTGCTAGTAATGCCAAAGCAAAAGTGAATTATGCTGACAATAACGGTATCAAAAATTCACAGTACGGCGTGGGTGTAGAATACTTCGTACCAAACAGTGATTTCTATTTGAGTGGTAATATCGGCCGTGACGAACTCGAAGTTGATAACACTTCTATTGATAAAAAAGTAACGACATATGGCGCTGAAATTGGTTATTTACCAGCACCAGGTTTATTACTTGCTTTAGGTGTGAAAGGTTACGATGAGAAGCATGGTAAAGATGGCGCAGATCCTACCGTTCGTGCAAAATACGTAACGCAGGTCGGCGGCAATGATATCAACCTTGAAGCTTATGGTGCCTTCGGTGATCTTGACGAATACCGCGTTAAAGGCGATTACTACCTTGATAAAACTTTAAGCGTAGGTGCTGATTACTATAATAATGACCTGACTGACCGTGATGAATGGGGTATTTCTGCCAAGAAATTCCTGAATCAGCAAGTGAGTGTTGAAGGCCGTGTAGGTTTCGGTGATGACTATAATACTTATGGTATCCGTGGTGCATATCGCTTCTAATCAAGCCGAATTGCTTTAAAAAAATCCGCTCAAATGAGCGGATTTTTTTATTGTTTTAAATAGGCAATTTGCAGCTGCAGACTGGTATTGCCATTAAAGACATTACGTTCCAGCGTATAGACCAGATCGACATGGCCCAGCATGGGATCAAATTCAAAACGATCTTTGGCATTAAAGGCAATGGCATCGACCGAATGTGGCCCGACCGCTAGTTTTAATTTCAGGTGCTGTTCTTTCAACCAGCGATAATCAATGACTTTGAAGCGTCCCTCGAATTGAGGTAATGGAAATTTTTGTCCCCACGGTCCCAATTGTTCGATCCAGTCTAGGGTTCCCAAATGCAGATCGGCATCGGTCAATTCACCATCCGTCCACAAAGTCGCTTGAAATAGATCCTCATCCATCTCGGCAATCGACTGGGTAAACACGCTTTTAAACGTCTCAAAATGTTCTTTTTTCAGGGTTAAGCCGGCTGCCGCAGCATGACCACCAAAATGGCTGACCAGATGCGGATACTGCTCAGCCACCTGCTCAATGGTATCGCGAATATGAATGCCTTCAATCGAACGTGCCGAACCCTTGATATGCACACCATCTTCATCAGGGGCAAACACCAGACTGGGACGATGAAACTGTTCCTTTAAGCGCCCTGCCACAATGCCAATCACCCCTTGATGCCATTGTTCATCAAACATCACTAGGGCAGCCGGTAGATGGATCGTTTCCAGTTGAATATGTTGCAGCGCTTGCATTGCCTGCTGCTTCATTTCATTTTCCACCTGACGGCGTTCGGTATTCAATTGGTTCAACTGTTGCGCCAGCGGATAAGCCGTTGCCATATCGGCGGCCAGCAGGCATTCAATGCCGATCCGCATGCTTTCCATCCGTCCCGCTGCGTTAATGCGGGGACCAACAACAAAACCTAAATCTTGTGCGCGTAAGCTGGCAGGATCACGCCCGGCAATATCCAGTAAGGCCAAAATACCAGCACGACACTGCTGTTGCTGAATCCGCTTTAATCCCGCGTCAATCAGAATGCGGTTGTTATAGTCCAGTGTCGCCACATCGGCATAGGTGCCCAAAGCCACCAGATCCAGATATTGCGTCACTTTAGCGCTACTTTTCCCTTGCTGAGTCCGTGAACTTGCCAATCTTGCCAGCACATAGAAAGCAACCCCAACACCAGCCAGGGCTTTACTGGGAAAGTTACAGCCCAGCTGGTTCGGATTGACCACCGCTTCGGCAACTGGGGTCGGTTTAGTGGTGAGGTGGTGGTCGGTGATGATCACCTGCATACCTAGCGCTTGGGCAGTTTCCACCCCTGCATGACTGGAAATACCATTATCCACGGTAATCAAAAGATCAGGCTGATAACTGTGCTGGGCCAATTCGGCAATTGCCGGTGTCAGACCGTAGCCGTACTTAAACCGGTCAGGCACCAGATACTCGACCTTGGCGCCCATTTCTTGCAAAACCAGTACCATCAAGGCAGTACTGGTTGCACCATCCGCATCATAATCCCCAACAATCACGAGCTGTTTTTGTTGATCAATGGCTTGATCTATCAACTCAACTGCCGTCTCCAGGCCTTTTAATGCTGGGGGCAGTAAATGTTTCAGTTTCAGTTCAAGCTCTTGTTCTGACTGCACGCCCCGTCTGGCCAGAATTTCAGCAATAAAAGCAGGCACGCCCTGAAACTGTTCAGGGCGTGTGATTAAAGGTCTTTTTTGAATTTGCATCTGTGTCATTTATGGCATCAAACGTTGTAGGGCCCAGTGGTCGTCTTGTTTTTCATAACTCAAACGATCATGTAAGCGATTTGGTCGCCCCTGCCAGAACTCATAATAATCCGCTTCTAAGCGGTAACCGCCCCAGAACTCAGGTTTATCCAGCTCGGCCTGGGCTTGGCTCTGTAATGCTTGAAAGCGTTGTTGCAGTACTTCACGACTCTCAATCACACCACTTTGTGGTGTACTGATATGCGCTGCAATCTGACTATCACGCGGACGTTTATGGTAATAGTCGGTCGATTCCTGTTCAGAAATCTTGGCCACCTTGCCAGCAATGCGGACCTGACGCTCCAGACTCGGCCAATAGAATAACAATTCAGCATAAGGATTTTCCGCAAGGTCCAATCCTTTCTGACTGTCATAGTTGGTATAGAAGTCATAACCCGCTTCTGTGGCACCACGTAACAAAACCGTACGTACATGTGGACGGCCTTGTGCATTTGCGGTGGCTAAAGACATGGCATAGGGTTCATGCAAATTCGCGGCAAGGGCATGATTAAACCAGTTTAAAAACTGCAAGTGAGGCTGATCGCTCACTTGGGTTTCATGTAATTCACCTTGTTCATAGCTTAAACGCAATTCACTCAGGTCTTTAATCACATCATTCATGCGGAAACTCTCTTAAGCAGCTTGGGCGTGAGCACGGACCGCATCAGCCAAATGGTTCGCCAATGCTTCAACTTCTTGCTGTTGATCGCCTTCCACCATGACACGAATAACAGGTTCAGTGCCTGACTTACGAATCAAGAGTCGACCACGGCCTTTGAGTTGCTGCTCTGCTTTTTCAAACTCTGCAACCAGGGCAGGAATAGAATAAGGGTCAATCATGTCGTGTAGGCGCACATTGACCAAGACTTGCGGGAATAGTTCAAAACCTGCAACCAGTTCATGTAAAGCCTTACCTTGTTCCACCATCACGGTTAATACCTGAAGTGCTGCAATGATCGCATCACCAGTAGTACTCTTATCCAGCGTCAGGATATGACCTGAAGGTTCGCCACCTGTGACCCAGTTATTTTCTTCTAACGCCTGTAATACATAGCGGTCACCCACTTTGGCGCGAACAAAGCCAACCTCAGCCTGTTGTAAGGCCAGTTCCAGCGCCATATTACTCATCACGGTACCGACAACGCCTGCTGGCTTGTGGTTTGCCTGTGTTGCCAGAATATACAGGATATGGTCACCATCAACCAGTTGACCATTTTTATCCACCATGACCACACGGTCTGCATCACCATCAAACGCAATCCCCAGATCCGCCTGATGCGCTACTACTGCTTTTTGCAATTGCTCAGGATGAGTTGAACCACAGTTTTCATTGATGTTTAAACCATCTGGTTCATTAAAGAGCGGAATAACTTTCGCGCCTAATTCACGGAATACCGATGGCCCAACGCTATAGGCAGCGCCATTGGCACAATCCACCACGATTTTCAAATTACGCAGGTCGAAATGGTAGGGGAAAGTCGATTTACAAAATTCGATATAGCGACCATTGGCATCTTTAACACGTACGCTTTTACCGAGATTTGCCGTGTCTTCAATAACCAGCTCTTTTTCTAATTCCTGATTGATCTGATCCTGGATTGCATCAGGTAATTTCTTGCCTTCACTGGAGAAAAATTTAATCCCGTTATCGAAATATGGATTATGCGATGCTGAAATGACGATACCCGCATGCGCATGTAGTGCACGGGTTAAATGCGCAATCGCTGGTGTTGGCAAAGGACCTAACAGATGCACATAAACACCTGCGGCATTCAAGCCAGCCTGTAGAGCCGCTTCCAGAATATAGCCAGATAAACGGGTATCTTTTCCTAATACCACAATCGGCTTACTTTTAGGATTATTTCTTTTTAATACTGTTCCTGCGGCAAAACCTAGTTTTAATGCGAACTCTGGGGTAATTGGCATTTGTCCAAACTTGCCTCGAATTCCATCAGTACCAAAATAGCTCATGTTTTACTCACTTTCTTATCTTTTATATGGCCTGTAACCATATCCTTCTTCATCCTGTTCACTTTACACCAAAACAAAAAAAACCGTCAGTACACTGACGGTTTTTCGATCGGCAAAATTACCAAAAATCAACCAACTCGGTAGTTTGGTGCTTCCTTGGTAATGGTTACATCATGCACATGTGATTCAGACATACCGGCTGAAGTAATTTTCACAAATTTTGCATTTTGACGAAGATCTTCAATCACAGATGAACCGGTATAGCCCATAGATGAACGTAAGCCACCCATCATTTGATGAACGATGTTGCCCATTGGGCCTTTATATGGTACGCGGCCTTCAATGCCTTCTGGAACTAATTTCTCAGCACCTGCTTTAGCGTCCTGGAAGTAACGGTCCGCAGAACCAGATACACCGGCCATCGCGCCTAATGAACCCATACCACGGTAAGCTTTGTAGTAACGGCCCTGGAAGAACTCAACCTCACCAGGCGCTTCTTCAGTACCAGCAAGGAGTGAACCGACCATAATCGTACTCGCACCCGCGCCGATTGCTTTCGCCATATCGCCAGAGAAACGGATACCGCCATCTGCAATCAAAGGAATCTGATCTTTCAGTGCATTGGCAACGCTGTCAATCGCCGAAATCTGTGGCATACCAATACCAGCAACGATACGTGTAGTACAGATTGAACCTGGACCGATACCGACTTTGACCGCATCTGCACCAGCATCAAGCAAGGCCAACGCTGCATCACCCGTTGCAATGTTGCCGCCAATCACTTGAACTTGCGGGTAGTTGGCTTTTACCCAACGTACGCGTTCAATCACACCTGCAGAATGACCATGCGCTGTATCAACTACAATCGCATCGACACCCGCCTCAACCAAAGCCTCTACACGGCTTGGAGTTTCAGCACCGGTACCGACTGCAGCGCCGACACGTAAACGGCCTAAATCATCTTTACAGCTGTTTGGATAGCTTTCGGCTTTACGGAAATCGGTGACCGTAATTAAACCTTTTAGCTCATGGTTCTCACCAATCACCAACACTTTTTCAATACGATGCTTTTGTAGCAAAGCTTGGATATTTTCTTTTGATTCACCCTCACGAACAGTCACCAAACGATCTTGACCGGTCATGATATTGCTTACAGGCTGTTCAAGATTAGTTTCAAAACGTGTATCACGTCCGGTGACAATACCCACCACTTTGCCGTCTTTCACAACAGGCACGCCGCTAATATTATTGGCCTGGGTAATCGCAATCAGTTCACGCACTGTTGTCTCAGGTGATACAGTGATTGGATCTTTCACCATACCTGCTTCAAATTTTTTCACACGACGGACTTCAGCAGCTTGTGCTGCGATATCCATGTTTTTGTGCAAAATACCTATACCACCGTTTTGCGCCATTGCAATCGCCATACGTGATTCAGTCACGGTATCCATTGCAGCAGAAACGAGAGGGATATTAAGTTGAATTCCGCGAGTTAAACGTGTCTTTAAGGAGACATCTTTTGGGAGAACAGTTGAGTAGGCAGGAAGTAATAAGACATCATCGAAGGTTAACGCTTCTTGAACGATGGTCAGCATAACAATCTCACTGGTAATTTCCGTGAGCTATTATAAACAAATTTCGATGTGATTTTCATTTTCTATGATGAAAATAATTTCAATCGTTGTTTAAAAAGCTTTCAGCTAGAGAGTTTTACCCTTCGAATCAAATACATTCCGTTAGCAAACCTGATCATAATTGTCATTATTTTCAGAGGGCTGCTGGTCAATCGCGACCAGCGGGATCAGGTTATGCGCCAGCCGTGCCTTGTTACAATGCGAATCGGCAATCTGTACTTCCTTGCAACTTGAGCTCCGAACTGGATAGATGGAACAGCTGACGTGCTGCCCCACCTCACCTTGCAAGGCCACACATTTAACTTGTGCCTGATTGGTCCCTTTCATGCATGAGTAGACCGCGGTCAACGGCTCAACCATATATTCCGGGATCAGTTCTGCCTCAGCCCAATAGAAAGAGACACGGTAATTTGCACAGCAGGCACCACAAATGACACAGGCATCGGGGGTCGCAATTTGAGACAACATTTTGTTAAAATTCTCGTTATCAGATTCAATCCTTGATCCGATAAATCCTAAGAAAATTTATGCCTGCCGACAAGAGTGTCTGATCAATGATTGATGTATTTTCCAGTCATTTTGCAACCCCGGACATTTAGCTCATTTCAGCTGGCAAACTGAACACATATTCATTCATCAGATCTACACCACATTCCAGCGTTTCGATCCAGTCCAGGAACTGATTGATCATCGCTTTACCAACAAAAGCGGTGCCATGCTGAGGCACAATCATTTCAAGATCCATCTGCCGAACCATATTGACCCAGAGACGGATGACTTTATTGGAACACATATAACGCTGGTGAAAACCTTTCATTTTTTTGATGTGGCCATCAAAGTCAGTAATCGGTAAGCTGGCATCTTCGACAATGGAAGCCCCCATATCACCTGAAAATAAAATTTTTGCAGTCGGATCATAGAACTGGAAATTTCCAACCGAGTGCAAGAAATGCGCAGGCACAGCCACAATCGAAGCTTCACCGAGAGGAATGACTTGCCCTGTATCTGATAGCTCAATCAAGCGCTCCTCCCAATTGCCTTTCATACGGTCACTCATAAAGGCCGAATTCAGATGTGGTAAAAAGCGTGCCCATAACTTGGAAGCCACCACTTTGGCATCGGTATACACCAGCCAGCGCGGCATCGAGGTAATAATGTCAGGATCTTGATGGGAGGCCATCACATAGTCCAGATTTTTTAGTTTGGTATAACGGTTCAGTTCCATGGTTAAAGGGACATAGGTCAGATCACCTCCCGGATCTAAAACCGCGGCCCGATCATGGTCAATAATTAAAAACTGATTGGCCTGAATGCCTTCCCCTTTGACCAGACTGGTAAAACTGATGCATTTATGTGTGCCATTATCAAATAATATTTGTGACGTTGTGCGCTCGAAACTCATAACTACCCCGGAAAAATTCTTTAAATATGAAATATTTTTTAATTCCATAATAAAATAATGGGATTTAATGCATGTTTCAATCAGAGTTTAGATTTTTATCATTATTTATAAAAAAACCCGTCACGACTGGACGGGTTTTTTCAGGTTCTAGCTCAATTAGAAGAAATAATGCTGCACTAAGGTTGAGACACCCACCACCAGGAAAATTGCAGCACCAATTTTATGGATCAAGGAAATCGGTAATTTATCCGCGAGTTTATCGCCAATAAACACAGCGGGTGCATTGGCAAGCATCATGCCGAATGTGGTTCCACACATGACCCAGAACACACTGTCAAAACGTGCCGCCAAAGCCACGGTTGCAATCTGGGTTTTATCGCCAATTTCAGCCAAGAAGAATAAGATGAAGGTGGCACCAAAAACCCCAAATTTCTGCCATTTATTGATGCTTTCACTTTCATCACCTAATTCATCCGGAATCAGCATCCAGATCGCCATGCCGATAAAGCCTAGTGCGAGAATCCACAACAGAATTTCAGGGCTGAGTACGGTGGTAATCCATTGCCCCAACACAGCCGAAATACCATGGTTAATGGTGGTCGCAAGAAGGATGGCAATCAAGATCGGAACAGGTTTACGGAAACGCGCCGCCAGTAATAATGCCAGCAATTGGGTTTTATCGCCCATTTCAGCAAGGGCAACAATTGATGTGGAGATGAGGAATTCATACATAGTTGAATGCTCTGGCTAGCAAAATATACCGATGACCTACCCCTCCTGCTAGCCAAAATCAAATAGATTGATGCAGAGTGGTAAATCAAAGGTCTTGCCAACAAAAGCACAGCTGAAAAGCTGTTCTTGGTTCTTTGCTATGATGACCATGTTCGGTTGAACAATTATGTTGATCATCACCTCTTTACTTTGCGTAAAGAGCGGCTACTCCCCAATGAAGTAACGCTATTCTAGCAAACAATAAAATGCTTTTGAATGCTTAAGCCCAAAATTTTTGGTAACTCCAGACCAAGAGACGGGCCAGCCCCAGAACAAATGCCAGACAGGTACTAAGACCGAGAAAACCAGAACTACCCCAGCCACTTGCACCACCGACATGCTGTGCCTGATACTCGATTGCCATCACCACGGTCGCCACCAGCACTTCCAGCCCCATAACGGCGTACATGACCCAATCCCAAGGGAAATGCAAGAAACTCACCCATAAGCCCATTAATACAAAAACGATGAGTAATAAGGGTAGCATCATCCGATAAATCACTAACATCCTTACTCCTTGATCCAAAAAATCGTTATCAATACCAATTTATTTTAGGCAAAAGTATTCTCAAATAAAGCCATATTTTTGTCACCTTAAAAATAGAAAACCCCGCTGATGCGAGGTCTTCTAGATTCAAAAACGATTACAGTAATAAGCTACGAATGTCTTTGAGTAACTTGGTCAGCTTATTGGTAAAGCGTGCTGCATCCGCACCGTTAATGACACGATGGTCATAAGACAATGACAATGGCAACATCAAACGTGGATCAAAGTCTTTACCATTCCATACCGGTTGCATGGTTGCAGGTGAAATACCTAAAATCGCAACTTGTGGCCAGTTCACCAACGGCGTAAATGCGGTTCCACCAATACTGCCTAAGCTGGTAATGGTAAAGTTGGCACCTTGTAAATCTTTCGGCGACAATTTGCGGTCACGTGCTTTCTGGCTCAGTTCAGCCAGTTCAGTCGCGATTTGCTTAATTGATTTCTGGTCAGGATTACGCAGTACTGGAACAGTCAAGCCATCTGGGGTCGCAACCGCAATACCCATATGGATTTCGTTACGTAACAATACTGACTTCTGATCATCCACCAGATGGCCAGCAAAATAAGGCTCTTCTTTCAGCAAGTGTGCGACTGCTTTGGCAATAAAGGCCAAAATGGTTAAGCTCAGACCCTGCTTTTTAAAGCCGTCTTTCAGCTCGCCACGCCACGCTTCAAGCTCGGTGATATCGGCCAAATCAAACTGTGTGACTTGCGGGATAAAGTTATTCAATGACAATTGCGGTACAGACACTTGCTGTAAACGCGTCATGGCTTTCACTTCACCGCCACCAAAGGCACTAAAGTCTGGCAACTTCGGTAAGCCCGACGCTACTGGCGCTGCTTGCGCAGCAGGCGCTGCCTGAGCTGTAGTGAGACGCGCTTTTACATAAGCAAAAACATCGTCTTTCATTACACGGCCATGTTCACCTGAAGCCTTCACCTGACCCAGAATCACGCCTAATTCACGTGCCAGTTTACGCACCGCAGGACCTGCATAAACCTTCGCATTTTCAGCTTCTTGTTCTTTGGTCAGCTTTTCTGCTTGCGCTGGCGCATTCGGTGCTACGGTCGCTGTTGTCTGTGGTTTTGCTGGTGCTGCTGGAGTCGCAGGTGCTGCGGCAGGTTGAGCTTTCGCTTCTGCTGGAGCAGCAGCCTGACCGCTCACCTCAATCGTTGCCAAAGCCACGCCTTGACGTACTTCTTGATTGGCAGAGACATGAATTGCTTTCACAATCCCTGCAACCGAGCTTGGCACTTCAACCGACGCCTTATCTGACTCAACCACACATAGGCTTTGTTGAGCTTCAACACGATCGCCAACATTGACCAGAATTTCTGAAACCAGTGCTTTTTCTACACCCAGATCAGGCACTTCAATTTCAACATTACCTGTTGAGGTATTGCTTGCAGCTGGTGCTTCAGTCGTTGTGACTGGCGCTTCTGCTTGAGCTGGGGCAGCTTGCGGTTCCGGTTCCGATGCTGCATGAGCAGCTGTCTTCACCTGAATTAAGATCACACCTTCTTTGATGCTGTCGCCTTCTTTGATCTGGATCGCTTCTACAATCCCCGCAACCGAGCTTGGTACTTCTACCGTCGCCTTGTCCGATTCAACCACAACAATACTTTGTTCCGGTTCAATCTGGTCACCGACTTTGACCAGCACCTCTGCGACCAAGGCTTTTTCTACACCAATATCTGGAACTTTGACATCCACAACCTGGCTTGCTGTTGCTGTTGGAGCAGCAGCGGGCTGTGCTTTTGTTTCAGCTTCGACAGGTTTTGGTTCTGCTTTTGGCGCTTCCGCTTTCGGTGCTTCGTTCGCAGGTGCTTCCGCAGCAGATTCCGACTCTAGTTCGATCAATGCGACGCCCTCAGTAACTTCATCGCCCTGTTGAACCAGAATACTTTTTACAATACCAGCTGCCGTGCTTGGCACTTCAACCGTTGCCTTATCTGATTCTAACACCAGAAGACTATCGTCAACTGCAACATGGTCGCCTACTTTGACCAGGATTTCTGCAACGAGCGCTTTATCTACGCCAATATCAGGTGCTTGGATTTGCATGATTATTTCCCCTCACCTGTTTGTGTTTCATTGTATTCAGCAACAGCCTGAACTTCCGGATGCGCTTGTGGCGCCCATGCAACTGGACGATCTGTATCTAACTCAAAGTTAGAAATGGCATCTTTCACCAAACGCGCATCAACTTCACCTTCGTCAGCGAGTTTTTTCAACGTCGCAACAACGATATGTGCAGCATCAACACCAAAGAAACTACGTAAGTTCGCGCGTGTATCTGAACGACCGTAACCATCTGTACCTAATGCAACAAATGGACGACCATCTGGAAGATAGGCACGGATTTGTTCGCTATACGCACGCATATGGTCTGTCGCAGAAACAACAATACCTTCGGTACCACGTAACTGTTTCGATACCCAAGACTCTTTCACTTCTTCAGCCAGTGGGTGTAAACGGTTGTATTCTTCACATGCCATACCGTCACGTGACAACTCATTGAAGCTGGTGACACTCCAAACGTTTGAATGAATCTGGTATTCATCACGTAAGATTTTCGCAGCTTTAATCACTTCACGCAGAATGACACCTGAGCCCATTAATTGAACCGTAGCTTTGTCATCTTTTTCGAACAGGTACATACCACGTTTAATGCCTTCCTCAGCGCCTTCTGGCATTGCAGGATGCTCGTAGTTTTCATTCATTACGGTTAAGTAATAGAACACACGCTCTTGGTTGACATACATACGTTGTAAACCGTCATGAACGATCACAGCCAGTTCATAACCAAAACATGGATCATAAGATACGCAGTTTGGAATCGTGTTTGCCAAGATATGTGAATGACCATCCTGGTGCTGTAAACCTTCACCGTTCAATGTGGTACGACCAGCAGTCGCGCCCAACAAGAAACCTTGTGCCTGTGCGTCACCCGCAGCCCATGCAATGTCGCCAATACGCTGGAAACCAAACATTGAGTAGTACATGTACATTGGAATCATTGGCAAGTTATTGGTTGAATAACTGGTTGCCAACGCAGCCCAAGCGCTCATCGCACCCGCTTCGTTAATCCCTTCTTGCAGCATGTGACCGTCACTTGCTTCACGGTAATGCATTAACTGTTCTTGGTCTTCTGGGGTATATTTTTGACCGTGAGCGGCATAAATACCGAGCTGACGGAACATCCCTTCCAGACCAAATGTACGTGCTTCATCTGGAACGATTGGCACGACGCGGTCTTTAATAGCTTTTTCTTTCAGTAAAGCAGCAATTAAACGCACCATCAACATCGTGGTCGATTGCTCTTTACCACCAGAACCATTTAATACCGCATCAAATACTGATAATTCAGGAATCGCTAAAGTTTCACTCTCTTTACGACGTGCAGGTAGGTAACCGCCTAATGCCTCACGACGCGCCTTCATGTACTTCATTTCTGGAGAGTTTTCACTTGGGCGATAGAATGGCAGCTCTTCTAACTTATCATCTGTAAATGGCAGGTTGAAACGGTCACGTACATATTTCAAAGAGTCGATCTGCATTTTCTTGATTTGGTGAGTTTTGTTCACCGCTTCAATTTCTTCAGACAAACCATAGCCTTTAACCGTTTTCGCAAGAATAACGGTTGGTTGACCTTTGGCTTTCATTGCTTCGGCATAGGCAGCAAAAACTTTGTACGGGTCATGACCACCACGGTTAAGATTGTCGATGTCTTCATCGCTTAAATCTTTGACCAGTTCCGCAGCTTCTGGATACTTGCCAAAGAATTTCTCACGTGTATATGCACCGCCTTTGACTTGATAGCGTTGGTATTCACCATCAACGGTTTCATCCATCACAGCTTTTAAAGCACCAGACTTGTCTTTAGCAAGGAGCGGATCCCAATGACGGCCCCAGACCACCTTAATCACACGCCAGCCCGCACCACGGAATAACGATTCTAATTCTTGAATGATTTTACCGTTACCACGTACCGGACCATCTAGACGCTGCAAATTACAGTTCACCACCCAAATCAGGTTATCAAGCTTTTCACGACCTGCCAGTGAAATTGCACCTGTACTTTCTGGCTCATCCATCTCACCATCGCCTAGATATGCCCAGACTTTACGGTCTTCTTCTTTGATCAGGCCACGATTCATCAGATATTTCTGAATATGTGCCTGATAGATCGACATGATCGGACCAAGACCCATTGATACGGTCGGGAACTGCCAGTAGTCTGGCATTAAATAGGGATGTGGATAGCTAGGTAAACCGTTACCGCCCACTTCACGGCGGAAATTACTGAGCTGCTCTTCATTTAAACGCCCTTCAAGGAAAGAACGCGCATAGATACCTGGGGCACAGTGACCTTGGTAATAAATCATGTCGCCGCCAAAGTTGTTCGAGGCAGCACGGAAGAAATGGTTGAAACCAACATCATACAAGGTTGCAGACGATGCGAAACTTGCAAGGTGACCACCCAGATCATCCCCAGTCTTGTTCGCACGTAATACCATTGCCAAAGCATTCCAGCGGATCAAAGCGCGGATACGGCGCTCCATATCCTGATCACCTGGCATTGCAGGTTGTTCATCAACTGAGATGGTGTTGAGGTAAGGTGTATTTAAGCGCTGGATTGGCACATGTTTCGCAATTGCCCGTTGATAGAGTTTTTCTAGTAAGAAAGCAGCTCGTTCCGTGCCCATGTGTTGTAATACAGAATCAAATGCTTCTTGCCATTCTTGGGTTTCTTGCGCGTCAGAGTCGCCATAAAACGCCATACAATTCACCTTTTCCCTTAAGTTATTTGTCGACCCTATTTTTATCATGTTTTGCTTTATAAGGGGTATGGCCCTAGCTGAATGGGAAACGCTATATTATTTTCTGACAAAATAGTCATTGACCGAACTGAAACAAAACACATAAAAAATCGCCAATAAAGGCGATTTTCAATTAACATTTATATACAACTGTTAACAAATTACATTAAGGCAACATTGCGAGGTAAGTTGAAGGGTTTTTACGCTGTCCATCTTTCACAACTTCAAAATGTAAATGCGGACCAGTACAACGACCAGTACAGCCAACATTGGCAATATGCTCACCTGCGCTAACACGATCGCCTGCGTTCACGATTAAACGTGATGCATGGGCATAGCGAGTGATATAACCATTGCCATGATCAATTTCAACATATTGACCATAACCCGTGCCCCAGCCTGATTTGGTCACAACACCAGGGCCTGTTGAATAAATCGGTGTGCCTGAAGGTGCAGCCAGATCAACCCCTGAATGATGGCGGGTTGAACCGAGTAAAGTACGTGTTCCCCAAGAAGAACTCACGCGACCTTCCTGTAATGGATGACTGACCAACCAAGAATAACCGGTATTTGCAGAGAACGAAGAAGGCGCATTATCTTGAGATGAAACTGCGGAACGACCGTATTTCTTTTCGATCGTTGCATTGTTCAATTCAATGGTTTTTTCACGTAATTTAACTGACACATTCGAAATAGCAGGTAGATCCATATCTGCAGAATGAGTATAAGAACCTTGAGCGAGAGTCTTTGATAATTGCTCTAGACGGTCATCACCTGTTGACTGACCAATATTCTGGTAGTCTGCAAAAGCAACCGAAGCAGCTGAAGCAGCCAATGAAAATGCGAGTAAAATACGACGCGTATGATGCATAAAAAACCTCTTGAAACCGTCCTTCAAACGTTCCTTTATCATCTCTTCCTTGATAACAGCTGAACCAAACGCTTAAGATGGACACATTACCTCCGAGGAAGTTCTATGTCTGAGCCTAACAACGTTTTCCAACAGAAAGGACAACACATAAAAACTGGAAACTTAACGTTTTTGACAACGCAAGTTACGCAATGGAAACAACTTACGAAAATTATTCAACCGTTATTGCCCCAACCAGAGCAATGGCAAGTTGTTTGTTATCAACATGGTGTTTTGATCATTACTGGTGAAAATCAGGCCATGATTAGTCAACTCAGCTATTTACAAAGCAACTATGTTGCGCAGTTAGCTCAGCTCGAAGGACTCAAGGAATTACGAAAAATTCAAGTTCGTTTAAGAAACAAAACAGTTGTCTCTCGTGAACCCTCTCCCCCAACAAAAGCACTTACATCAGAGACCCAAGAGCAATTGCGTAGCGCCGCTGAATATGTGAGCGACCCTAAGCTTAGCCAAGCTCTACTACGTTTGGCAAGCAATAAAAAGTAAACTTCATACATTCAGTATCGAAATACATCATTATATTTTGTGACAAAATTCTCAGATTCATTTGTTATAATATAACATAGCTAATAAAAGACAATGACTTATGTTACACTCACATAAGGAATTGGACAATCATTCTCGTTATTAAATGTTACAATTTCATAGCTGCTTGGATCATTTTGAACATTGCGTAATAACTGATTGTTCAGCGCGTGACCCGACTTATAGCCATCAAACTTGGCAATAATCTGGTGACCAAGCAAATATAAGTCACCGACTGCATCTAAAATCTTGTGTCGCACAAACTCGTCGGCGAAACGCAAGCCTTCCTCATTGACCACACCGGTATCATCGACACCAATGGCATTTTCCAGGCTTGCACCCAAGGCCAGATTATTGGCTTTGAGATAATCCAGATCCTTCATGAAACCAAAAGTTCGGGCTTCGCTCACTTCATAGACAAAGGTTTCTGTTGAAAAATCAATGGTCGCTGACTGGTATTCTTTGGCAAAGGCGGGATGATCAAAATCAATGGTAAAGTTAAGCTGAAAGCCCGAATGGGGCGTGAAAATCGCTTTTTTGTCATCAATTAAAGCTTCGACGGGCTTTAAAATGCGGATAAACTTCTTTGGCGCATCTTGCTCTGCCAGCTCACCCTGCATGAGCAGATAGATAAAAGGTCCTGCACTGCCATCCATGATCGGCACTTCAGAAGCAGACACTTCAACAATCAGGTTATCGATTCCCAATCCAGCAATCGCACTCATGACATGCTCAATGGTGCCCACTTTGATGTCCTCACGCACCAGATTCGAACACATAAATGCTTCTTGAATCAGCAAGGCATTGGCCGGAATATCCACAGGGGGATTTAAGTCGATACGGCGAAAGACAATACCTCCGTCAATATGGTGTGGAACAAAATTGATCAGCACCTTTTGACCACTGTGCAAACCAATCCCGCTCGCTTTCACCACACGCTTGAGAGTACGTTGTTTCAACATGCCATACCAACTTCATTTGCAAAAACCGATATAACTTAGCATATTTTGCCATTTTAAAAAAATAAAAAAGGAGGCAATTGATTGCCTCCTTTCTCTAAATAACTGATTTTATTATTTACGTTGCTGATTTTTCAGATAGTCTTGAATGCTCATTGGCGATGAACGTGGCGTAGAACTTGCGGTAGCACTTGCTGGAGCGTCTACATTTGCTCGTTTACTAATCGCTGGAACGTCATCTTCATCAACCGGTTGTTGTGCCACTTGAGCAGAACTTACATGCGAAGCAGCAGTCCGTCGTTTCTGGTCCACTTCACTGGCATTACGGGTCAAGCCAGTCGCGATAACGGTAACGCGAAGTTCATCACGCGCATCCGGATCGAATACTGTACCGTAGAAGATTTCACCTTCATCCAGGTCAACAATCTGGTTCACCACATCGGTAATGATCTCGGTTTCACGTAAGGTAATATCATCACCACCGGTGATGTTGATCAACACACCTTTCGCATTGATAATATTCACATTATCAAGCAATGGGCTACGGATCGCCTGTTCAGCTGCCTGACGGGCACGATCTTCACCACGACCTAAACCAGCACCCATCATGGCATAACCACGCGTACTCATCGCTGTTTTCAAGTCGGCGAAGTCGAGGTTAATATGACCACGATTGACCACAAGGTCAAAAATACTGCGAACTGCGTTCAACAATACATCATCTGCCTTTTTATAGGCATCTTTCATTGAGATATCGCCATAGACGCTGAGTAAGCGCTGGTTCGGAATGATAATCAGTGAATCAACATGTGCTTCTAAAGCATCAATGCCTTTTTCAGCAGACTTTTGACGGCGACGGCCTTCAAAGTTAAATGGGGTGGTTACCACACCAACGGTCAGGATACCCATTTCTTTGGCAACTTCAGCAACAACTGGTGCAGCACCTGTACCGGTACCACCACCCATACCGGCAGTAACGAAGACCATATCAGTACCTTCAAGGTGCTGACGGATCACATCACGGCTTTCTTCAGCTGCAATTTGACCCACTTCCGGATTCGCACCCGCGCCTAAACCACGCGTACTTTGTTCACCCAATTGAATTTTGAATGGCGCGTTCATGCTGTCCAGTGCCTGTTTATCTGTATTGGCACAAACAAACTTGACACCTTGAATATCCGACTGGGCCATGTGTTGCACGGCATTACCACCGCCACCACCCACACCAAATACTGTGAAACGGGCTTGACCGTTGCCATTGTCTAGTTCATCTTCTATAAATTCAAATGAGGCCATGACCTTTAGATTTCCTAATATTAATGGCAGTTACTTCAGCCCGTTACTGCCCTGATTTTTAAACAACTGATGTTTAGGATGCTGTTCAATAATCACCAGATTGTCAAGTACAGTGGCAGATTTAGAACAACTTCCTAACAAATTTTCCCAAAAATAACTACAACTTAAAAAATGGCCTTTAATTTGCTATTTAATGCATTCCAACCATTGGCAACCCGATCAACAAAACTACGATCGCTGGCCTCTTCTGGTTCTTCGACTGTATCCTGCAAATCACTCTGGCTAAACATCAACAAACCTGCTGCAGTAGCATACATTGAACGACGCAATGCTGGTAAGTGCTGATCCTCCGCATATACTTGCAGTGGCGGATTGCCCAGATGCGCAGACACACCGAGCGTACGACGCGCCAGATTCACCATGCCTTCAATTTGACAGGCATCTCCGGTCAGCACCACACCATGATACAAACCATGAATCGCCCCGCTATGCTCCAGTTCTTCACGAATTGAAGCAAAAATTTCTTCATAACGCGCAATAATGATTTCTGCAAGCTCAATACGACTGATGGTTTGTGTACCATCAATACCTTGCACCTGAATCATATGGTCTGGTTTCACCACACTCAGATCGACGCAACCATGTAAAATCTTGATGCGTTCCGCTTCTTCAGTGGTGGTTTGTAAAACAGCTGCAATATCACGGGTGACATTCTCACCACCACGTGGCAAGGTCCGTGCGAGTGCCAATCGACCATCCAGATACACTGCAATATTGGTAATGCCTGCGCCAATATCGACCAGACAAACCCCATATTCTTTTTCATCTTTGAGCAGACTTGCCTCAGCCGTTGCCAAGCAAGACACCACCATTTTCTCCACCCCGATATTGGCCCCTTTCATGGCACGATCCAGGTTTTGCATGGTGCTGATCGGCATCATCATCAACTGATAATGGCCTGTCATGCTATGTGCAGACATATTAACCGGATTCTGCACCCACTCAGCCGAATCACCGAGCTCAAAGCCCAATGGCACAGCGCTGGCCAGATAATAATCCGGTGAAACATGACTGGCTTTGGCCAACTCCAGCGCACGCACCACTTCATTTGTCGTAATAATATGATCGTGGTTGGCGACAGGGGTACGGCCTGATGCATAAAAACTTTGTAATTCAGTACTCGGAATAGACACCCATGCGCTATGAATACGGCACTCTGCCATATCCTCTGCTTCGGATACTGCATTTTTAATCGCAGCAATGACCTTGTCCAAGCTGACAATCTTGCCTTTAACCATGCCTCGGTTGCGAGCAGTTGCCATGCCAATGACCTGGATCTTATCCGGTGCATGGACCTTACCAATCAAGACTGAGACTTTATGGGTCCCAATATCAATCGCAACAACTGAGGGAACAGCTTCACTCATTACTTCAATACCATATCTTTAGTGTTGTTTAGGACCACTGCCCTTTATTTTAAGCCACGTATTATGGCTTTGCCTGAATTGCCCCTGCAAGGCTTGTGTCATCAATCGTTACAACTAACTGACCATTCACAATCTTCGGCGGAGCTGCGTTTTTCCATTGAATGGCCAGGCCATTGCGGTAACGCAGATCAATTGCCGTGATTTTAGACCATGCAGGTTTTAGATCTGTCTGTGCCAAATGGCTTAAGCGCTGCAGCTTGTTCATGGTTTGATCCTGATCCACGATAATCCGTAAACCCGAATCAAACTGCATAAACCAGGTCATGCGCTCAGTTAAATACAGTTCTTTTAATCTTAAATTCGCTGGATGAAATAACTGGTTAATTTCATTATAGCGACGCATCATCATTTTGGATTGGCTGGCTGGCCCATGTAACAGTGGCAAATTTGGATGTGCTTGCGGAACCGCTTCACTAAACACCTCACCATTATCACTCAGCAAACGCCCTGTTCCCCAACGTGCAATCGCATGACGCGGCATCACCCGCACCCGAATTGCATTTGGCCAAGCTCGTGATACCACCACACGGTCCACCCAAGAAACCTTTAATGCCTGATCCCGAATCTGTTCTAAATCCGAAGTGAAATAATTATCTTTAATGACAGGATTCAGGTATTTAATCAATTGCTGATTTTCAACTTCAGAATTGGTGCCCACCACCTGCAACTCTGCAACTTTGGCATCGGTCATGACTTTATATAAGCCAAACAGACCTAATGCCAGTACAGCGAATGCAATAACAAGTAATGCCCAGCCGCCCGCATTCACCATCTTTTGTTTAGGCGAAGGCGGTTTCTCGTGAATCGAGCTAATGGCTGGTCGCGTTTTGCGACGCATAGATGCAGGAAGTTGAGCCATAAATAATTAAGCCGACTGTGCTAAAGTTTGCTCTAAAATCGCAACACAGAGCTGATCGAAATTATAACCAACGGCTTGCGCTGCTTTTGGTACCAGAGAATGACTGGTCATGCCTGGAACAGTATTGACTTCCAATAACCAGAAATGACCCTGTTCATCCTGCATCGCATCAATACGGCCCCAGCCTTCTGCACCCACGGCCTGGAAAGCACGTAAACACAATGCCTGTAGACTTTTCTCTTCTGACTCGCTGAGACCGCAAGGAATACCATATTCCACATCATTACGCTGATATTTTGCTTCATAGTCATAAAAAGCAACATCTGCGGGTGGTTGTAAACGAATCACCGGCAACGGCTGACCGTTCAGGAATGAAATCGTGAATTCACGACCTGTAATCCATTTTTCAGCCATCACCACTGCATCATGCTGGGTCGCTTTTTCGATCGCAGCGGCAAAGTCTTCGGCTTTTTCAACCTTGCTCATGCCAACACTCGAGCCTTCATGTACTGGCTTGATAATCACAGGCAAGCCCAATTCAGCAATTACAGGTTCAAGATCGGTATCTTTGGTAATAATGCGGTAAGGCGCAGTCGGTAAATCGCTACCTTGCCAGATCTGCTTGGTTTTGACTTTGTCCATACCAATAGCAGAACCTTGCACGCCAGTCCCGGTATACGGAATATTCAACCATTCCAATACGCCTTGAATCTGGCCATCTTCACCGCCACGACCATGCAATACGATAAAAGCACGATCGTAACCGACCAGTTCAGTCACACTACGATCTTGCGGATCAAATGCTTCTGCCTGCACACCCGAACGCAACAATGCGTCTAAAACGGCTTGACCGCTGTCTAATGACACCGCACGCTCAGCCGATTTCCCACCAAATAACACAGCAACTTTGCCGAATTTCGCAGCATTTGACACGTTTATATCCTTAAAACTGTAAAACTTTTAATATTCAAAACACAAAATTATTGGGCATACAAACGATGCTGGGCCAATTCTACCGAAATTGCACCCACGTTACCCGCGCCTTGTGTTAATAACAGGTCATTAGCTTGTAACACTTTTTGTAAAACACCTGGTAAATTCCCTTCCACTGGATCAACCAGAATCGGTTCCACTTCGCCACGCAGACGAATACTACGTGCCAAGGCACGGCTATCCGCACCCACAATCGGTTTTTCGCCTGCCGGGTAAACTTCTAACAAGAGTAATTGATCAACTTGGGACAACACATCTACGAAGTCATCAAAACAGTCACGAGTACGGCTAAAACGGTGCGGCTGGAACAACATCACCAAACGGCGGTCCGGATGGCTGGCACGGGCAGCCTTAATGGTTGCCTCAACTTCTTTTGGATGGTGGCCATAATCATCCACCAACTTCACCATGCCCTCGCCCACTTCATATTCACCTTGAACCTGGAAGCGACGACCCACACCACTAAAGCCTTCCAAGGCACGGCAAATCGCACCATCAGAAACGCCTTCATCGGTTGCCACACCAATCGCAGCAAGCGCATTTAGGACATTATGCAAGCCTGGCTGATTAATGGTGACACGTAATGGCTCACGGTCTTTACGTAATACGGTAAAGTGCGAACGCATGCCTTCCTGCGCCACATCAATGGCACGGATATCGTTACCTTCGTCAAAACCGTAAGTTAAGAGCGGACGACCGACACGCGGTAAAATCTCACGAATATTGGCATCATCGCCACAGACCACAGCCAAGCCGTAAAATGGCAGGTTATGCAGGAACTGGATAAAGGTATCTTTTAACTTATCGAAGCTGCCTTCATAAGTGTCCATGTGATCTGCATCGATATTGGTCACAATCGCGGCCATCGGCTGTAAATACAGGAATGAAGCATCCGACTCATCTGCTTCCGCCACGATAAAGCGGCTTTCGCCCAAGGCTGCATTAACCCCGGTACTGTTCAGCAAACCACCGATCACATAGGTTGGATCGAGATTTTCTTCCGCCAGCATGGTGGTCAATAAACTTGTGGTTGTAGTTTTACCATGCGTTCCCGCAACCGCAATACCATGACGGTAACGCATCAACTCACCCAACATTTCTGCACGGCGCACAATCGGGGTACGTTGTTCAATTGCAGCTTTAATCTCTGGATTTTCAGGATCAATTGCTGTCGACACCACCAGCACATTGGCATTTTTAATATTGTCTGCCGAGTGGCCGATAAACACCTTAATGCCGTTGGCTTCGAGTTGAGCCGTGGTTTTTGAGGCTTTGATATCCGAGCCCGAAATTTTATAACCCTGGTTGCTCAATACCTCGGCGATACCACACATCCCCGCACCCCCAATACCAACAAAGTGGATATTTTTAATACGGCGCATTTCTGGCACTTTAATCAGCTTTTTGGCTTGGTTTGGATTTGTAGGAGACATAGATAAACTCGAATTACAATTTTTTAATCAGATCAACCACATGCTGCGTCGCATCCGGTTGTGCTTGTTGACGTGCTTTAACTGCCATTTCAGAGAGGAGCTGGCGATTGAGCAAGCTGGCAAATAACTCATCTAAAACAGCAGGGGTCATTTCTGTTTGCTGGCAAATCTTTGCAGCGCCTGCATTTGCCAAAAATTTGGCATTTGCAGTCTGGTGATCATCCACCGCAATCGGTAAAGGAACAAAAACCGCTGCCAGACCTGCGGTTGCGACTTCAGTTACCGTTAAAGCACCGGCACGACAAATAATTAAATCAGCCTCGCTATAGGCTTTGGCCATATCATGAATAAACGGCTCAACCTGAACCTTTAAATGCTCAGCTGCACCTTGATAGAGGGCACGCGTCGCATCCTGCTTATTTTGACCACATTGATGAAATACATTCAGCGGTACACTGACCTTTTTTAATGCTTCCGGCAAACGCTCATTTAACGCTTGCGCCCCCAATGAACCGCCCACAATTAAAATATTCAATGGCAATTGTTGCTGTTCACGGGTTTGGTAACGCCATGACGGATTCAGAATCGCAGTGATTTCAGCACGCACAGGATTGCCTGTGGTCACCACTTTATCACTACTTGGGAATGTCTCTGGAAAAGCCTGACATACGGTTGTGGCGATACGCGCCAGTTGAGTATTGGTAAAGCCTGCAATCGCATTCTGTTCATGGATCAAAATAGGAATACCCAGCAACCGTGCAGCCAAGCCACCTGGCCCGGCGACATAACCGCCAAAACCCGCGACAGCATCAATTTTCAGCTGCTTCATGTAGCGCATGGCGCTTAAGGTTGCTTTTAAAATTTTAAATGGTGCACTGAGTTTACGGATCAGGCCATTACCGCGCACGCCTTGAATATCGATCTGATAAATTGGAATATTTTGATCTTTAAGTAACCGGTTTTCCATTCCTGTCGGGGTCGCCAACCAAGAGACCTGACAGCCCTCTTGTTGCAGTTGTTTGGCAACAGCAAGCGCAGGAAAAACATGTCCACCTGTACCAGCGGCCATCATCATGACATGTTTGGGTTTGTTCTGGGGTGAATTGGTCACGGTTTAATTCTTCAACTCAAAAAAAGGTTATCGTCTATTGTTTTCGAGCGTTATTTTAATCCTAAAGCTTCATTCACGAAAAGCGAATTTCACTTGTTTACAACAGAAAGCTGAGCTTTTTTCGATTGTTTGTTAAAAACTAGAGACCGCCGATATCTAAAAGCCCATTTGCATCCAAAATTCGAGGCAATACAAACGGGCAGTTTGGTCAAAAAATAAGAATTATTTAGTTTTTAGACCCTGCTTCCAGCACGGCAAATAGATCATCCGCAATCGATGTCCCAAATTGTGCATCAATCTCACGGATACAGGTTGGACTGGTCACATTAATTTCAGTCACGTAATTACCAATCACATCCAGACCAACGAAAACCAAACCTTTTTCACGCAGGAACGGACCAACTTTTGCCGCAATCAATTTATCATTTTCAGTCAGCGGACGTGCCTGACCTAAGCCACCTGCTGCCAGGTTACCGCGCACTTCGCCATTTTGCGGAATACGTGCCAGACAATAGGGAACCGGTTCGCCATTGACCATCAAGATACGCTTATCCCCTTCTACAATCTCAGGAATATAACGCTGTGCCATGATCGGACGTGTCCCCATTTCCGTGAGCATTTCCAGCGTTGAACCGATATTCACCCCATCTTGATACAAACGGAAAATCCCCATGCCGCCCATACCATCCAGCGGTTTCACAATCACATCACCATGTTCTTTGATAAATTCACGGATCAGGCTTTGTTGAGACGTCACTAAGGTCGGGACTTGCAGTTCCGGGAATTGGGTGGCAAAGAGCTTTTCATTACAGTCACGTAGCGATTGCGGTTTATTGATAATCCACGCACCTTCACGTTCTGCCTGTTCTAGAATATAGGTGGTATAGACAAAGTTCATGTCAAACGGCGGATCTTTACGCATCAATATCACATCGTAATCGGCCAGCGACTCTTTGCGCTGCTCACCTAACTCGTAATAATGATTGTAATCTTCAAATACTTGCAAAGGAGAGATCAGACCAAACGCTTTACCCTGATCGATATATAAATCGTGCTGCAATGCATAACCCAGTTCATGACCACGACGGCTGGCCGCCCATAACATCGCCATGGTGGAATCTTTTTTGAGATTCACGGTTTCAATCGGGTCCATCACTACCAGTACACGCATAATCTGACGCTCGTATTTTTAATCTTGGCAAAAAGTATAACCAAGTTTGCAGGCAATCGTGAAACAAGTTGTATAAATCTTAAAGATTAAAAAATCTATTTTGTTCAATTAATTACAACATATTAAAAATATTCAGCTTTATCATGTAATTTGTTGAGAAGAAGGAAACCACCAGTTGACTCAACTTATAAACCAGTCATTTCCACTCTCCCTAATTTAAAACTGCTTTAGCCAAGAAGGCGTTGAATATCTTTGGCAATTTTTTCAGGTTTGGTAATCGGCGAATAGCGTTTGACCACCTCACCATTTTGATTAATCAGGAATTTGGTGAAATTCCATTTAATACTTTCACTGCCCAAAATTCCCTTGGCTTCAGAAGTTAAATATTGGTACAGAGGATGTGCGGTTGGGCCATTCACATCAATCTTGGCAAACATCGGGAAAGATACGCCATAATTACGCTGACAGAAGCTGCCGATTTCTTCGTTGCTGGATGGATCTTGATTGGCAAACTGGTTACATGGGAAACCCAAAATCACCAGTCCTTGCTGTTGATAATCCTGATATAACTTTTCCAGACCTTCAAATTGTGGCGTAAGGCCACATTGGCTCGCCGTATTCACCACCAATAACACTTTGCCTTGGTAATCGGCGAGGTTCTTTTGTTCGCCTTCTAACAGTTCAGCCTGAAAATCATAAATCTTGCTCATACACATACTCTCATCAATCAAATTGCGGACTTACCCAAACTACGTTGCTTAATCATTCAGCTTGTCTATTTAATATTGCACACAATTATATTGTGCACAATTTAATTATACGCAATGTACTTTTTAAACAATCCAATTTATACTGAATGTTCAACAATCAAGTCGAGGAAAAACATCATGGCTGAAGTTTCATTTTTGGATAATCAGGTATGTTTTGCCATGTATTCCGCGACCAATGCCATGATTCGCCAATATCGTCCGTTGCTGCAGGAATATGATCTGACCTATCCGCAATTTATTGTGTTGCTGGCCCTGTACGAACAAGACAATGTGATGTTGTCAGAGATTGGACAAAAGACCTTTTTTGATTCGGGAACGCTAACGCCAATTATTAAAAAACTTGAAGAAAAGCAGTTTTTAAAACGTGTGGCAGTTAAAGAAGATGAGCGGATGAAAAAAGTAGTGTTGCTAGAAAAAGCACTGGTTTCAAAAGATGAAATTACCGCGATTCCGTTTAAACTCGCCTGCGCTTTAGGCATGGAGCAGAATGACCTGCTGGCAATCCATAATCTTTGTCATCGTTTTTTAAAAGGTTTGGAACAATCTAAACTTGAGAGTCTGGACAATTAAATGCAGCAAGCGATTGTGAGCTTTCATCTCGATGAGCAAGGACATTGGGTTGCAGAGCTTGCCTGTGGGCATGGGCAACATGTGCGTCATGATCCACCTTGGCAAAATCGCCCTTGGGTGTTGACCGAGCAAGGACGCAAAGAGAAATTAGGGATAATGCTGGAATGTAAGAAGTGTGAGGAGAAAAAGTCTCAATAAGTCGTTTTTTACTCAATACTAGCGGGACCTATCTCAATGAGATAATAATGAAATATTACTCCAACAAACCTAACTTTTTATAAATATCCTTGCGCTGTGCAGCATTATTCTGATCACGACCATCTTTTGCATAATTTTTTTCTATAAACACTGCCGCCTGTTTTTCTGATATTGGCTTTTTCATGCTCGAAGCTGCCAATAATATACTATAAAGATTAAAATGATCCTCAGAATATACACAAGAACTATTTACTGTATGGATAATAGTGTTTTGATCCACATCCGGATACATCATTTTAAGTTTCTCAACCGTTTCTTGGATACAGTATTGGTAAAGCATCTGTGTCTGATCTGCACCTTGTGTAATTTCAGCCTGTGTTAATATTTTATCGCTAAGTTCAGCTTTCAGAATTGGAGCAATTTTATTATTCTCTGGAAGTGCTGACTATGCTAATTGGACAATACTCAAGCCTAAAAAAGTGATAAGTAATAATTTAGTTTTTATCATAATGAATAATCAGCCTAAAAAGTAAAGTAATTATATAAGAAAATCACTCAAGCCAGTAGTAACCAAACCAATCTTAAATATAAAGGATTAATAATATCAAAATTCGATTACTTGACTCTATATATTATACTCTTGTCCTCAAGCCAAATTAAGCAATTTACAATAGTCTCTTAATCTAAGAGGTACGGATAGATTGATACGTCATTCGAAAGAGATCTTGATGCCTGCAATGCTAGATACAAATGTCTAAAGACTTAGGCCAATCCAGATTGACCTAAGCCTTAAAACAGCCAGCAAATCTATCAAGGTGAATAAACACGCCATACCGTATTGCCAACATCATCCGCAATCAACAAAGCACCGCTTTTATCCTCAGTAAGACCCACAGGCGCGCCATATAAAGTTTTTTCATCTTTTGAATAAAAACCCTGAACCACATTAACAGGCTTGCCATTCGGTTTACCCTCTTTAAATGGAATAAAGACCACGTTATAACCATTGAGCGGATCTCTGTTCCAGCTACCATGATTACTCACAAATGCGCCATTTTTAAACTGATCAGACAGCTGGGTTGTATTTGAAGCAAACCATAAACCTAAGGGTGCAACATGAGAACTCAAGGCATAATCAGGTTTAATCGCTTTAGCAACCAGATCTGGACGTTGTGGACGAACCCGCTCATCCACATGCTGACCATAATAACTATACGGCCAGCCATAAAATCCTTTTTCCTGGACTGAGGTTAAATAATCAGGCACTAGACTGGCACCAATTTCATCCCGTTCATTGACAATCGTCCATAATTTTCCAGTTTCAGGTTCCCATTGCAGTCCGGTTGGATTGCGAATGCCACTGGCAAAAATACGGCTTGCACCTGTGGCGACATCAACTTCTAAAACAGTTGCACGGCGATATTCAATCGCCAATCCATTTTCGGTGATGTTACTGTTTGAGCCCACACCGACATATAGCTTCTGTCCATCTTTACTGGCCAATAATGCTTTGGTCCAGTGATGATTAACTGTATCCGGTAAATCAGACAGTTCCTCGCCCTGATCAGTAATTTGAGTTGCATTCTCGTCATAGTGGTATTTCATAATATTATTGGTATTTGCCACATATAGATTATTACCAATCAATTGCACCCCAAATGGAGAATGCAGGTGTTCCAGAAACTTATATTTCTTCCACTGGCCATCGGCTTCCAGGCGAAGTAAAGTGATTCGATTTCCACCTTTACCCCCTTTGCCTGAAGATTTTTTAACAAAATTAGCAATCACCTGTTTTGGTGCGGTCAGTGGCGCCTCTCCAGGATTGTTAGATTCAACCACCAGAATATCGCCATTCGGCAGGGTATATAACTGACGTGGATGCTCGAGCTGATCAGCAATCTTCTCAATCTTTAAACCCTCGGCAACCACAGGTGTCTGATTGGCTTTCCAGCCCACACCATTTGGTACTTTCATTGGAGGAACCAGAAAGTTCTTTGCTTCAGGTAATTCCGGATCGGGGCCATATTGTGTTTGCGGGTCAAGCGGCTTTCCACCAGAACAGCCGAATAAACCCATACCCAGCAAAGCTGAAAAGAATAATGTATTTGATCGTTTCACGTTTATTCTCCAATCAGTCTGTTGTGGATATGGATGGATTGATATAAATAATGCAGTGCAATCAGGACAATGGTTAGGGTAGACAGGATAAGATTTGCTGGCGCGATGGCAAAGGCGTCACGACTATGCACAAAGGCATTAAAGGTCGCTGCAATAATGGCAAAACCATAGAGCCAGAAGCCGACAATATCAGCTTTTCTTTGCTCAACAACGGGACGAAACCAGACATAAAACAAGTTGATAAAACGTGGAATAATACAGATCAGCAGACCGAACGTAATACACCATGCGGCAGCCTTCGCCCATAACATTTCAGCAGTCTGATTATAGAAAATATCAAAAATCCAGCCAGCGACAAAAAAGCCAAAGGGAAGCGGGTTCAACAGCATATAGATGGCATACAAAATGCAAGATCTTGGAGTGTTTTTTTTCATTCAAACCTCTTACTTTTAGATTATTTATGGCTATTCAATACAGCGTAAAAATCTCATTATTTATTGATAAATCATCTAGTATAATTTTCATCCACTATAAATGGACTATTCATTTTCTGTCAAAAATAATGAATGGGAGATATATGTTTAATCTTTTCTAAAAAAATAAAGCTAATGACTTATTAGGATAAAGATAAACATTTTTTATATTTTTATTTAACACCTTGGGCTATGTTTAACTTGGCATAAGAAATTTTTTATATTTTAGTAATCTTATTTTACTTAGCGTTAAATTTTAAGATAATTTATTACGAATTAATTACTGAGTAATAATTTGTAAAAACGGCCTATAATGTTAAATAAAATGGACCATTTAGTAATATAGTTTTCGCTTTCCCTTACTAAGCTTTTAAATACTTTTGCAACAGATATCAATAAAATCATAATTGCCAAAACCATTTTGGTCGGTCCAATAGCTGGTGCAAGGGATAAATCACCTCATAAAGAAATGGTTTTCTCGGTAACTCAGTTTGCGCCGAGACAAATCGCAGTCACGATTAAAAAACTTTGAGATCCCTTGATTGACATAGTTTTAGAATAAAAACTGTTCTTCTCTCCTGCTGGCTGATGTGCTTCATGCCATACAATATTTACTTTTAGCTCCATAAAATTCATTTGCGTTAAAGAAAGCTGACTAAGCTACAGGAATAAAGTGTTTAAATTATGATCTATACAAACATTGTCCTCATCAATGTTTTATATTGTATTTTTTAGAAAGACACATCTGTATACTATCTGCTTGCAATGAATATCTTTAAGTTCATTTTTCCAAAACGATTAGATCAACTCAAAATTCAAGATGTACAAAATTATTCTAATTCTATTTTTATGCTGCTTATCTACAGCTTGCATGAATACCAAGTATATTGATCATCCAGATCAATATTTCGATCTTTTGGGCGAAAGCACAGAAAGCAAAGCTTTTGAAAACTTTGTCAATCAACTTGAACCCAAAGAAATGCCCCAGCTCACTAATCAATTCTGGAATGAAGAGTTTCCCAAGCTTGATTTCTATGATCAAAGCTTAATGTTTCCTCTCAATGGCATCGAAATGCTGTTAAAGAATAAGAAAATTGTCTCGATTAAGCTTTATCTTCCTGATCCTGAAATTACATTTGCCAATTATAAAGGTCATCAATTACCACTCGGTCTTTTCAGTGATGATACTGAACAAGAAGTGACGGAAAAACTGAAGACCGATATAGACACCAATTCCAATCCTCATCGAAACGTAAAAGAATTTGAGACGGAAAACGCCAGTGTTGCAATTGATCAGGACAGCGGAAAAATTATTTATATCGAGTTATATAAATAATCTCCTTATCGAGATCAAAAAATCAAACAATAGATCTACACGGAACATCAAATATGCAAAGCACATTCAAATATATATGCATTAGCCTGATTTTGCTGCAATCAGCAAACAGTTTTGCAGAGAACCAAATACGTCCTGAAGAAAAAGCCGTTTATCAAGATATCGGGGCATTGCTTTCAGGTCAGCCTCAAGGCACTCAAATCACGCCGACAAGAAATGGTGTCTATGTTGAAGCTTTATTTTGCCGGAAACAGACCTCACCTTTTACGACTTTATTGAAAGGTCGCTTGTCCATTCAGCAGGATCAGGCGTTATTGTCACTTTTCCAGAATATGTTTTGTGCACCGGCCGACAAGGAAGAGCAAGTCAGTTTAAGCGTCTTTGCCAATCAGATTCAGGACCCGCTTCCCTTTAGTCTGGTGAGCTATTCTGGTATGCAAGAACTGGGACAATGGTCTCTCGAAGAGGCTACCCTGCTTTCCACTACTCCAGCCAAACAAGTTGAAGTCAATATGTTTGGATTACATCCTCGACAAGTCTCAAACTCGGTGGTTTTCTGGGAAGTCCTATCTCCGACCCATGTCCGGGTCTGGTATGGCATGTTTAAAATGGCACCTTCAGATGCAATCATCTATGAATTTAAATTTGCCGACCAAGCGTGGGAATTGTCTCATCTGTGGATGGGCACGCGTTTGTAAAGCTTTTGATGAAAATAAAAAAGGAAGCCTTCGCTTCCTTTTCTCTTACAGCTAAAACTTAGATGCCATATTTTTCACGATAAGCCTGCATATTCGCCAAAGCGTCTTTTTCACCTTTGGCATCCAGATAATCCATCAAGTCCTTCATCGTAATTAAGGCATGCACCGGGATTTCGAGTTCTTTTTGTACTTCCTGAATCGCAGAAAGCTCACCTTGACCACGTTCTTGGCGATCGAGCGCAACCAATACACCCGCAATTTCAGCACCGGCATTTTTCAAAATGGTCACGACTTCACGAATCGCAGTACCAGCCGTAATCACATCATCAATGATCCAGACTTTTTGACCGGCAACTGAGGCACCCACCAACACGCCACCTTCTCCATGATCTTTGGCTTCTTTACGGTTAAAGCCCCACGGTACACTTTTGCCATGGACCTGTGATAAAGCCACCGCGGTAGCTGCCACAAAAGGAATTCCCTTATAGGCTGGACCAAAAATCACACCGACATTGTCACACTGCACCAGTTTGTCGGCATAGCCTTGCGCTAATAAAGACAGTGCTTCACCATCATTGAGTAAACCTGCGTTAAAGAAATAAGGGCTGACACGGCCTGATTTTAAGGTAAACTCACCAAATTTAAGCACTCCACGTGATAATGCGAGTTCGATAAAAGCTTGCGGATGAAATGACACAGGCGTTGTCATATAAGGTGCTCCAAATTCTTCAATTGAGGTTAAACAGACGTATGATACCAAAGGATAGCTATCCAAGTGATGTAAAAATTCTTCGAGTCGTTTCAATTAACGTAAATGGCTTGCGTGCTTCTGTCACCAAAGGCCTGCTCGAATGGTTAGAACAGTCTGGTGCAGATGTGGTGTGTATGCAGGAAAGCCGCATTACTCATGAGCAATGGACCGATAAATTTAAACCTGAAGGATGGTACACCCACTTATTCCCTGCTGAACGCGCAGGTTATGCGGGTACAGCAATCTATAGCCGACTGCCTTTCGTCTCGGTGACCAATGGCTTGGGTTTTGAACTAGCCGATACCCAAGGCCGTTTTATTTCGGCTGAATTTGATTTAGGACTGTCACAAACCGTTCATATTGCCTCGTTATACTTGCCATCAGGATCAAGCGGCGATGAAGCACAGGCACGCAAAGACGTGTTCTTAAAAGAGTACGCGCAAGTACTTAAACAATGGCGCGACGAAAATAAATCCATCATCGTGTGTGGGGACTACAATATCGTGCATAAACGCATCGATATTAAAAACTGGTCAGGGAACCAGAAGTCATCTGGCGTATTGCCGCATGAACGTGCCTGGCTCGATCATATCTATGACGAGCTGGGTTATGTGGACACCTTCCGTGAGGTACGACCTGAAGCAGAGTTGTACTCATGGTGGTCAAATCGCGGTCAGGCGCGTGCGAAAAATGTCGGGTGGCGGATTGACTATCATGCCTGCTCTCCAGACTGGAAAGCACGTACTGCGAATGCATGGGTCTATAAAGAACAATGGTTTAGCGACCATGCACCGGTGATTATCGACTATAAAATACACGAATAAGTGAACACATGTTCACTTAAACCGCTTCTTTAGCTTACAGAACTTGTCGCTTTTGTGTATTTTTATTTACCAGCTAGAACGGCATTATAGCTTCACGGCACAGGGAAGCGGTCAGGATGACCAGAAAGGGATAGGACGCCGTAGGAAGATAAAATAAACTTGATTCAAGTTTATTTGCATGGATGAGACATTGGACGTTGAAATGAGACCCGCATAATCAGGAAGATTAAATGCGGGTTTTCTCTTTTTTGATATTAGATATTTTCTGTTTATTGTGTCATTCGCCATTTTGCTCAAAAAACATGTGCATTTTGATCATTACATCATGATTGAACCGCTCTACCGATAAACTTAATAAAAAATTTCAACTGGCGCAACGGCTGCTTTTTACGTTAGGCTTTCATCCATATTTTTCACTCTTTCTAGGGTTTTTTCTCATGTTTAAAATTTATGGCATTAAAAATTGTAATTCGATGAAAAAAGCCTTTGATGCGTTACAGGCAAAAGGTATCAATTACCAGTTCCATGATTACAAAAAACAAGGCATTGATGCTGACACTTTAGCAATCTGGTTGAAAGAAATTGGCGCAGATAAAGTCCTAAATAAAAAAGGCACGACCTGGCGCAAATTAACTGCTGACGAGCAAACACACGCAACCAGCAATGAACATAACCTGATTGAAACACTGATGGCCCAGCCTAGCCTGATTAAGCGTCCTGTCCTACAAACCCCTAACGGCTTTGTGATTGGGTTCGATGAAACAACCTATCAGGATTTATCGGCTTAAAACCAATAAATCGCAGCGATAAAAAAACCGAGTCATCAGGCTCGGTTTTTTTATGTTTATCTTGTGCTTAGTTGGTACGAATCCAGGTCTGGTTACGACCTAAAGCTGCAACGCCAATATAGCCACGTAATTTCAGCTTTTTACCGCCATCGAGAATTTCAGCTTTTAACTTATAGGTTTTGCCATTTTTAGGATCGATGATCGAACCTTCATCATAGCTGGTACCGCCTACATTTTTCAGGCCATGCACGATGGTCACGCCTTTCAGCGGTTTGTTGTGATAAGGTCCTTCACACTTAGAGCATGCATTTTCCTGACCTGCCACTAAATATTTTTGAATAGATGCGGTGAGGGTTCCATCCTTTTGCTCAGTAAACTTCACAATCGCCTTCGGCTGTTTCGTTTCATCATCAATGGTTTGCCAAACACTGCCATTCAGCGCATCCGCTGCATTGGCAAAAGTTGTTAAACCGAGCAATCCAAATGCTAGAGCAATTTTCTTCATTTTTGTAATATCCTTAAGGGGTCTTTTAAACTGAAAGTATTGAGAAGTTCAATCAATATTGCAATTCTTGATTATGACTATTTGGTATAACCTGCGTAAGAGTGACATAGCGCACAATTTTTCAGTTTTTATCATGAGGTCTAGGCGCGACTTATATTCAAGAACTTTCTTATTGGTATACCCAACTAACAATATGGAAAAATTATGAAATTTGCTACTGTTTGGAAATATTATTTTACTGAATCTTTACTTAAAGCCACGATTCGGACACCGAGCCAATTTAATCTGGCGCCCAATGCTTTACGGCCGTTACTGGATCAACTCTGTCGCCTATTTCCACACAATCCAACAGTACAAATTCGACCGTTACGCTTAGCAGGTGTTCGTGGTGAGGAAATTAAAGCGCAAGCTGCGGCAACACAACTGATTTTACATATTCACGGCGGTGCGTTCTTCTTAGGTAGCCTGAATACTCATCGTGCATTGATGACCGATATCGCAGCACGTACGCAAATGCAGGTGATTCATGTCGATTACCCGCTGGCACCGGAACATCCTTTTCCTGAAGCGATTGATGCGATTTTTGATGTCTATCAGGCCTTGCTGGTACAAGGGATCAAACCTAAAGATATTATTATCTCGGGGGATTCTTGTGGTGCCAACCTCGCCCTGGCCTTGTGCTTGCGCCTGAAACAGCAACCTGAACTGATGCCAAGCGGCCTGATCCTGATGTCGCCTTATCTGGATTTAACCTTGACCAGTGAATCACTGCGCTTCAACCAGAAACATGATGCCTTGCTCTCGATTGAAGCGTTACAGGCAGGTATCAATCATTATCTGAAAGAGGGCATTCAGGCAGATGATCCACGCGTTTCACCATTATTTGATGATCTGACCGGCTTACCACCAACACTCGTTCAAGTCGGTTCTAAAGAAATTCTGCTGGATGATTCAAAACGCTTTAGAGAAAAAGCTGAAAAAGCCGATGTTGAAGTGAACTTTAAACTCTATACCGGCATGTGGCATAACTTCCAAATGTTTAATGCCTGGTTCCCTGAGGCTAAACAAGCCTTGGCCGATCTTGCTGAATTTGCACATGCCTTAGATCGCGACTAAGCCATCTCAAAATCTGTGTAAAAAATGGTCAGCTTAGGCTGACCCTTGTCACTCTTGATTCAGTTTGGTCATCAACAAATAAAAATCATTGAATATTCTGATAACAGCTTATTTTTCAAAATATTTTTCCCGTCCTGATTTGCACTAAATCCGCCAGATACAGACTTTTTTCTCATTCTAAAGATGCTATTGTTATTTGAATAAGCGTTCCTCCGTATTTTGATGACGGATATACAGTTCCTAGGAATCTCATTGCATAAAAGGATGCATGCCAATGGTGAAGATTCATTTTAATAGGTCAACTGACGCAAAACGATGGGGCTTTCGGCTTTCTTGGGAACATCATATTGTCGTCAATTGGACCATGCTTAAAAAAAGCATTTTATTACTTATACTTGCTGCATTAATGAACCTGTTCTGGATCAGCTGGGACATTTTCGTACTCATGAATCCTGTTTATTCGGAATGGGTCCATCTCAAGCTGGTCCGCTCACAATTATGGACCAGCCTGATTATGCTGGTGGTTTTGATCCTGTTGATTATTCCCTGCCATGTGTTCAGGGAACAACACTGGGCACAGGAAGTCCTCCCGATTCTCAGTGTGCAGGTCTTTACTGCCATGCTGTGCCATAACAGCTATCTGGTCGGCAGCTTTAGCCCTGCCACCATGGTGGGCTATGTCAGTGTCGTGGGTGTCGGTCTGGTGCTGTTTGATCGCCGTATGGTGTATTGCGCCCTGATTCCAGCCACACTGGCCCTGTTCTTTTGCAATTACCTGAGCATGGTCGGGGTCCTGACCTACGCACCATTATTTAACATGCAACATCTGAATCAGGTGGCCATGCATCCCTTCTGGGTCGGCAGTATGCTGTTTTTTCTGGTTCCGATCTTGCTGGCCTGTTTATTTCTATTTGAAATTTTACTGACCCAATGGCGGACTCGCGAAATGACCATCCAGATGTTGAGCCGTCTCGACCCCCTCACCAATGTCCTGAACCGGCGCAGTATTGGCAATTATCTGGACAGATTACACCAGCAACCAGAACCGCAATATTCGATTGTGGTGCTCGATTTAGATCATTTTAAAAATATTAATGATCATTTTGGACATAGCATGGGAGATCAGGTGCTGATTCAGGTGGCCCAGTGTCTGACCACCCATCTTAGAGAGCAGGATATGATTGGCCGCTTTGGCGGGGAGGAGTTTATTTTATTGCTACCCGATACCCATACCGCCCAAGCACAAAAGGTTGCAGAGCGCTGTCGGCAGGCGATATCTCAATTACGTTTTATTACCGAACATAAGCAAGAGTTCAGTATCAGTGCCAGCTTCGGTATTAGCAGTTCGTTTAGTGCCGATGAGCCACATCTGATTATTAGTCAGGCAGATCAGGCCCTATATGCGGTGAAAGCGGCGGGACGTAATCAGGTTAGAATCTTTACTGACCTGATCACCCGTTAGCAAAGTGAAGGCCTTGACTTGCCTTCACTTGATTCCCAATCAGACTTTTAAAAATTCTTCCCGCTGTTGACGATAAGGCTCATCAAAAGGCACAAACTGCTGTTCTTGCTTGGCTTCAGCAATCCATTGTTGTACTGAAGGTAAAGCCAATATTTTCTGCATATAGCTTTGGCTAGAAGCCGAGATGGGGAGTTGATAACAGTCAAAACGCATCACCACCGGCGCGTAAAATGCATCTGCAATACTGAATTCGCCACACAAAAAACTGTCGTCACCTGGACGTTGTGACCAGATCTGTTCAATACGGACCACATCAGCACGCAACTGCGCATGCTCAGACCAGAGCTGCTGACCAATATGTGTCAGGTCTGCTTCGACATTCATGGGACAAAGATTGCGTAATCCCTGAAAGCTACTATGCATCTCGGCACTGATACAGCGCGCTCTGGCACGTAAGCTTTTATCTTGTGGCCATAAGGCATGCTCAGGATGTTGTTCTGCCAAGTATTCACAAATAGCCAGTGTATCCCAAACCACCAGTTCTCCATCCACAAGTGCAGGCACTTTCCCGGTTGGATTCAGTTTAAGAATTTCGGTTTTAAACTGGCTATCTGCTTCAAAGCTATCAAACCGGATCAGCTGCTCCTGAAATGGTATGCCCGCCTGTTTCAATAAGATCCACGGACGCATGGACCAGGTTGAATAGTTTTTGTTGCCAATAAAGAGTTGGTACATTGTTATTCTTTTCCTTTAAATAAGGCCAGTTGTTGTAATAGCTCGGCTTTCTGGAATGCACCCGTTAAACGTAGCGAGCGAATTTCTTGTTGTTGCTGATCGAGGAATAAATAGGTTGGTGGACCTAAAATATCCCACTGTGCTAAAAGTGCCTGATGCGATGCATCATAGTGGCTTAAATCCAGTTTAATTAAATAATATCCCGCTAACGCCTGCTGCACCTCGGCATCTTTTAAAATACGATGCTCAATTGGCTGACAAGCCACGCACCAGTCTGCATAGACATCAATCACGATACCGCGATCTTTCGGTGCATCGGCGAGAATCTGCTGAAACTCGTCCGCAGTGTGTGCCACATGCCATTCAGCCAGCTTGTCTGCCTGAACTGAACTCAGGCTTTGGATGTGCTGGTATTGGTTAAAAGCCAAGCCCGGAATCACGACAATCAGCAAAATCGCATACAGCCATTGCAGCTTGGATTTCTGCCCAAACAGACGATAAACCGCATAGATAATAAATGCCAGACCCAGAATTAAACTCAGGATTTGAATGGCGAGTTCCGGCAATAAAGGACGAATAAAATAAAGACTCAGGGCCAGCATCAAGAAGGCAAAGATCACCTTGATCTGGTTCATCCAGTCACCGGCTTTCGGTAAGGCTTTGGCCCCCAAAACACTGGCAAGTAACAATGGAATGCCCATGCCAAAACCCAGGGTAAACAGTAATAATGCACCCTGCCATTGGCTCTGCGTTTGCGAGATAAACAGTAATACCCCGGCCAGCGGTGCCGTCATGCATGGCCCAACCAGCAAGGCTGAAATCATGCCCATGACACTGGCACCCACCAAGGTACCGCCTTTTTGATTGGATTGCATCTGATCAAGTCGATTGACCCAACGCTGGGGCAATTTCAACTCGAACAGGCCAAACAGATTCAGGGCAAACACCACAAACAGCAAACTAAATGCAATCAGGGTCGCAGGTTGCTGTAACCAGCGCTGAAAATTCAAACCTGCTGCGGAAGCAATTAAACCGAGGACCGCATAGACCAGCGCCATACTGACCACAAAGGTCAGCGCAATTGACCATGCTTTCACACCTTTGTTTTCACGTACGATCAACGAGGTCAGAATCGGTAACATCGGTAGAGAGCACGGCGTAAAAGCCAACAGAATGCCTAAGCCCAAGAACAATAAGATGCTATAAGCCAGGGAATGCTGTTCCAGTGCACTGGACCATTTCTGGTCTTGGGCCATCACACCCGAGTTGCCTTGTGAGGTTGATTCTGTAGCTGTTTCAGCCTGTACTTCATCATCGCTGGCTGATTGTTGTGCATTCAATACACTGGATGAACGGGCCACGTCCAGAAAGCTTTTTTGCGTATTGGAGCTGACATTCTGGGCACTGACCAAACCATCGGCATCGGTTTGAAACTCAATATTTTGTGGTGGATAGCAAATACGGTCTTTGGCACACCCCTGCCAAGTCACGCGGTAGTGTTGTGATGCCTGAGTCGGGATACTGAATTCAGCTTGTTGATAATAAACCTGGCTATGACCATAGTTTTCATCATATTGCTCAACCGCTTTAGGCAGATTCAAGGCAACCGGTTGATTGCCCTGCTTTACCTCAAATTTATGCTGATAGAGATAGTAATTGGGCTGAATCGACCAGTGTAACCGTGCCTGATTCGCTTGCGTCGATTCAACCGTAAATGCAAATGCCTGTTCAGGACTGAGTAAGGGTGCCGATGTATTCTCTTGGGCATAGGTCAGTGACCCACATAACAACAATAAGGTCCCAAGAAAATAATGCATCAGTGAAGAACCGTCTCCACCTTGAACAGAGCTTTTCATTCTCATCTCGCTATTTTTCTCCCGAAACTGCTGGGCACTTCTATAAAAGTAAGTTTAAGCGTATTCAGGAGCATGATTATTAGAATAAGACCGATACGCCGAGGCCACCGTTATAGCTTTTCTGATCGCCATTGAGATCAACCCCAATGCTAGCGTCCAGCTGGGTGCGATTATTCAAGGCATAAACCAGACCGGTACCTAGACCATATTCATAGTCTTGGCTCTCGGCTTTACGGTAAACAAATTCTGAATAACCTGATAATTTTCCTGCAATTTTATAGTCAATGGTTGGAATCGCAGTCACCGCCCAATCACTGTTTTGCGCTTCATAACGCATGGTAATCGAGGTGCCGATCAGGTCGCTAAATTCATAAGCAACCGCTGAGGTAAGGCTATAAATATCATCATGGTTGGTAAATTCATCATTACCGGTCGCAATGATGGCTTCTGCCAACAAAGCCATAGATAAACGGTCATCTTTGAGATCAATGGCTTTTTTCAAACCAATGCTGACATCACCTAAACCATTGGTTTCCTTTTTCATGCCGGCACGCTTGTATTGCTGCCAGACCGGACCTTGCCAACCCAATTGCAATTCCAGGCCATCTGCCAGACCGGTACGCAACAACATATCGCCATTTAAGGTCAGGGTCTTATCTTTTACCCCATCGACATTACCTTCCTGATAACTGACGCTTGGCAAGCTTTGTTCCCATGCCAGTTTACCAACCGGGGTAATGCCTGTGCCCATACCGGCACCAGGACGGTCAAAAGAAAAATCAGCCGCAAAAGCGCTGCTTGCCAGCATCGATACGGCAACCACGCTTAAAGTTTGAAGTATTTTCATCATGTTCCTCGTTCTGTTATATCGGCTGGGCTTAAGCGCCTAGCTCTTTTGACATTTTTGCGCCATGCTGACGTAACAATTCCAGTGTTGCACGTTCTTCTGGCAATGATTCTGACCAGTCAATTTCATCAAATTCACAATCAAAGAATAATTGGCTAATTGAAGATAGAACAGTTAAACCCTCTTCATCACGGGTATTTGGATCTACTTTTTCTTCGAGTAAACGTTGTACCACAGGCACACAAGCCGAACTTGCTGCATCCCAAAGCGGGCCATAAAATTCTTCAGCATCCCATAAATGCAAATTGGCTTTGGCCTGAATCAGCGCATCCAAAATATCCAGATAGACTTGAAGCGTTTGTTGCTTTTCTTCTTCGCTTAATGGCTGGCCTGCCTCATACGCTTCACAAATTGTTTCCCACCAGGTGAATAAACCATCACAAATCACCGATACAGGCGGCCCCTGTTCAGGATCAATAAAATTCGGGTCGAGTCCTTCAGCAAGTAAAGATTGCACTTGGTCTAAATCGAGTTGTTGTATGGCTTGCACCAAGGCCTGCTGTTGCTTATTTAACATGACCAGTTCTCACAATATTTTTTAATGAATGTATTATGCCGAATATCCTGACAGGATTTTATAAAACCATCTAAAAAATCATGTAGAAATTTGATACAGGCATAAAAAAAGCCTTAAATTAGTCTAATAACACATTATTTGTTTAATGAGAATGGACAGTGTCGGAATGAAAATAACTTTATTGGATGTACAAAAAGTATTCACCGATGTGCTAAATCATAAAATTAGTCGAGAGCAAGCTGAAGCGTGGGCAGCAACAAGGATGAATGCCTTGGACAACAACGAATTGTTCTTTGATCCTGCTACAACAGAGGATCTTCTATGGGAGGCTGTACTCTATTTAAGTGGTATTGGGTTAAAAATAGCCCCTGATAAGTATATGGAGAATGAAGATGGCATTAAAGAAATGTTTGATACTTATTGGAATTAATAAGTGAAGATCTAAAGCTAACCATAAGAAATATATTCACGATTAGAGTCACAATAAATTCAAGCTTAAATTAAAAGGACCGAGTCCTACCTATATACAGAACTCGGTCCTTAAAAGCTGCTTAATCAAACTGCTCAAATTATTGAGATCAGCTCATATTAAGGCCTTTTTTATGCGTTTATTTTTACGCTTCGTCGTCTACTTTGACACCTTCATCTGCATCGACATATTCTGGTAAACCGCCACGGTGATGATCTTTCTTCTCATAAAGATGCTCCAGACTGCGTTTTAATTTATCAATCGCACCATGAATCGAGTGATCAATATTTGGCGCTTTATGTGTCACTGCAACAGGTTTCATGCCTGCTGGACGGGCTTCAATCATACAACGTTTGTCATGATCGCCCGATTTGTCCCCGTTTTCATCACTAATATGAACCGAAAAGTGCGTAATACGCTCGCTATAACGTTGGAATTCCTGTGTAAGTTCTGCACGAACATAACTAATTAAACGTTCACTACCTTGAATGTTTTTATCTGTACGGATTTCAATATTCATAAATATCTTCCTCTCTTTTCTGTGAGACGGTGCTACAAAACTTTGTTATTCAGCACACTTTGAGCATGCGGTCATTCAGTGCAGTTGTATATTTTGATTATGTAAATGCTTGTGGTCTCCTCGCTTAGCATCTGTTGATTTTCAGTATGTAAGAAGATCTTCTATAGTTCCAATATCTGTCTTTCCTCAGAAATATGCAAGCTGATTTTTGACATTTTTATTAAAACTTAAACAAAAACAGCTTTAACTTTACACGACTTTATTTTTGGCCCGAGCTCTACAATTATTTTGTACCTTTGGTCAAATTTGGCTTTATTTTTGCTTAATACCTTGTATGCTTTACACGCCTTTTTGGGGGGAGATTTTTAAATGCAATTGAAGCAAGTTACAGCAGCATGTTTATTGGTATCTACAGCAGCTTTCGCACAGGCAAAGCCAATCTGGCAGGACTTTAGCCTGACCGGTTTGTATGGGGAAAACTACGAAGTTGTTGATGAAAAACAAACAACCTTAACGGTTGAATATGCGGCAAAAGTCAAATATGCCGATGTGTTTTTCTTTATGGATCGCATGCGTGGTAATGAAGACCATAAAGTGACTTATTTCGAACTCTCTCCGCGTTTTAGCTTAGGCGAGATTTCAGGTCACAAACTTGCTTTTGGTCCAATTAAAGATGTATTGATTTCAACCACTTGGGAAAGCAACAATGATGACTTTTCCAGTTTTGACAACTTTTTGTACGGCGTAGGCTTTGATCTTGCAGTTCCATATTTCCAATATGCAAATGTGAACTTCTACCGTGCCAACAATGAAAATACCGCTGATGACTACCAAATGACCATTGCTTATGCTTTGCCATTTAAAGTATCAAATGAAGATTTCCTCGTCGATGGTTTTCTTGACTGGTCAAGTGCAGCCCATGACAGCAAAGAGCGTCACGCCAGTGAACTGAACTGGACGACACAATATAAATGGAATGTGGGTAAACACATTTCACCAGATACACGCCTTTATTTAGGTGTTGAGCATTCAGTCTGGAATAACAAGTTCGGTATGAAAAACCGTGACGAAAACAATGTCAGCGCTTTGATCAAATACCACTTCTAATCAGATTAGAATGTTAAAAAACAGCAAGGATTTCCTTGCTGTTTTTGTTTGCATCCCCGAATATAAATGTCAGTTGATCTTTTGTCCTGTCAGCATCCCATCTGTTTATTTTGTCTAATTTGATGACCTTTGCTTATGTCTGTAAATATCGTACTTGCCGCTTCGACCTTAGCCGCACATTTCCACATTCGCTTTGCCACAACAGATGACCTCGAACACATCCTCACGATTTATAATCACGAGATTTTAAATGGCACAGCCAACTGGAATGATCAGGCTGTCTCACTCGGGGATTATCAGCAACGTTTTTACGGCATGCAGCAACAGCAGTTCCCCATGATTGTGGTCGAAGACCTGAATAGCCATCAAGTGGCTGGTTATGCCTATTACGCCGCGTTTCGTGCGATCAGTGGTTATCGCCAAAGCATTGAACATTCTGTTTTTGTTGACCCAAGTTATGCTCGCCAAGGTCTGGGCAAAGCGCTGATGCAACAGCTCATTCATCTGGCCAAACAGCAAAATATGCATATCATGGTCGCCGCCATAGACAGTGAAAATAAGGGTTCAATCGTGTTGCATGAACAATTGGGCTTTGTGCAAACAGGCTATATGCCACAAGTGGGTCAAAAGTTTGGACAATGGCGGGATTTGGTCTGGATGCAACTACAACTCACAGAAGCCTAATAAAATATCACTTTTGTAATACGATCCTCACAGCAATTTTTGATTTAAAATGAAAGACATACTTTATTTTAAAAATAGCCACAATGATTAAAACATCCCAACTCGGCCTAGGCCTCACAATCGTCCTTGCTTCAAGTGCCAGCTTTGCAGAACTTTCCTTCGAGCAAGAATTGCAACAGGGCTGCGCCAAAGTGAAACAATATGCTCAAGCAGGTAAAAAGTTTTACGATCATAAGCAATATCTCAAAGCAGCCAAGCAATTTGAAGACCAAGCCGCATGGGCACATTTCTGTCAGGCCAATGCAGATGAAAGCGGGATTCAGGTCAGTGATCGAGAGATTGAAATCGCCAATAATAATGTCGGTTTAAGTTATGCTAAACTCGGTAAGCCGCAATGGGCCAGAGTCTGGTTTTTACGTGATAAAGACTCGAAAACCAGTCAATACAACTTAAAACAATTGCCCAAGCCAAAACTACTTTCTGATCTACAAGGGACTTATGTCCGCGCCAATGGCTTTGGGCAATGGGACTATATCAAGGTCAGCAAAAAACAGAATCAATATCAGATTGGCTTCGATGGCTACTATTTTGGTCCACGCGGCCTAATCTATGGTCCCAATATGGGACAGTTTGAAACCAGCATGCCAATCAAGTCAAAACAAGCCCGCTACCGCTATGAAGATTGCCAAATCAAACTTCAATTCGCCAATGACGCAAAGCTTGGACAAAAAATTGAGGTTGAACAGCACAATGGCGAGTCCTCATGTGGCTTTGGACATAATGTCTATGCTGGCGGTACGTTCTATAAGGTTGAAGACAAATAAACCTTGTGCCAACCCTTTAATGTTCTAAATTGCATTTTCTCAACATTCACTATCGTGATAGGCGATATGGATGTCGCCATGTTCGACTGCCTTACGCTGCTTCCAAAGCCATGCTTTAGAATTGCTCAGGATGTACCGTCAGTCGAACAAAAGATTTTTGCTTACTTTTGATCTCTCAAAAGTAAGGTCCATCCTAAAGATACATTCCTTAGAACAAGGATAAAGTAACTGTTAGCCAAGAAATACTAAATCGCCACCAACTCCCGAATCCCTTTCTCAGGCATCTCCTCCCCCCGCCCTTGCGCAATCACCTGCCCACGTGCCATCACGGTATACGCATCGGCCAACTCTTCGGCAAAATCATAAAACTGCTCCACCAAAATAATCGCCATCTTCCCTTGATCCGCCAATTTACGAATCACCCGACCAATATCCTTAATAATTGAAGGCTGAATCCCTTCGGTCGGTTCATCTAAAATCAATACGCGTGGTTCAGAAGCCAACGCCCGGGCAATCGCAAGCTGCTGTTGCTGACCTCCGGATAAATCACCACCACGGCGGTGTTTCATTTCATCGAGTACGGGGAAAATTTCATATAAATGCGTCGGCACTTTACGTGTCTTGGCACCCGAAAATTTTGCCATACCAATTAAAATATTTTCTTCTACCGTTAAAGTCGAAAAGATATCGCGACCTTGCGGCACATAGGCCAACCCCGCACGCACCCGTTGCTCAGGGGACATTTTGGCAATATCTTTGCCATCTAACAGGATTTGTCCAGACTTGATCGGCAGAATCCCCATCAGGCATTTCAATAAGGTGGTTTTGCCCACACCATTACGTCCTAAGACCACACTGCATTCACCCACAGGCGCATTAAAAGACACATCACGTAGAATATGACTGCCACCATAGAACTGATTAATTTGTTTCACTTCTAACATGTGCCTCTCCTAACGTCCTAAATACTTTTCAATCACATCTTCATTGGCCTGAACCTCTGCCAATGTACCCTCGGCCAAGATCGCCCCTTGCGCCAGTACCGTGACTTTTTCACTGATGGTGTCAATAAAACTCATATCATGTTCCACCACCACCAACGTGTGATTTTTTTTCAGTTCCAGACACAGTTCAGCCGTGCGCTCGGTTTCAGCATCGGTCATACCTGCAACAGGCTCATCCAGCAAAATCAACTTGGGTCGTTGCATCAGCAACATGCCGATTTCCAGCCACTGTTTTTGTCCATGTGAGAGCAGACCTGCGGGCTTATTTACAAATTCCTTTAAACGGATCTGCTCCAGACTTTCATCTAGGGCCAGCTGCGCTTCTGGGTCTAAACGGGAAAAAAAGCTTTTCTTCACCCGTTTATCGCGTGGCGCTGCCAATAGCAGATTTTCCATCACGCTAAAATTTTCAAATACCGTGGGTTTCTGGAATTTACGTCCAATCCCTGCTTCCGCAATTTGCTCGGTACTCATTTTGGCAAGATCATAGTTTTGCCCAAAAAATGCGGTGCCTGTGCTTGGACGGGTTTTACCAGTAATCACATCCATCAGGGTAGTTTTTCCTGCGCCATTCGGCCCAATGATGCAGCGTAATTCCCCCTCGGCAATGTACAACGACAAATCATTCAGGGCCCGAAATGAATCAAACCAGACACTGACTTTTTCCAGATATAAGGCAATGCCGTGACTAAAATCCGCACCTTGCGTCTTGGCCCGTCCATAGCCTTCACCCAGCTGACCGCCATGTTGAGCAGCGTCTATTAATACATCACTCATTTAATCACGCTCCTTTTTAAAACGGTCGAATACACCAATCACACCCTTAGGCAAGAACAAGGTCACCACGATGAACAGCGCACCCAAGATCAATAACCATGCTTCTGGCGCAGCCACTGTGAAATAGGTTTTCACGGCATTGATTAGACCTGCCCCCAAAATCGGACCAATCAAAGTGCCACGTCCACCCGCAGCCACCCACACCGCCATTTCAATCGAATTGACGGGATTCATTTCACTTGGATTGATGATGCCCGCCTGTGGCACATACAACGCCCCTGCAATACCTGCAATCACCGCAGACAATACCCATGCGGATAGCTTGTACCACAACGTGCGATAGCCGAGATATTGCAAGCGATTTTCACTGTCGCGGATTGCGCCGAGCACGCGACCATAAGGACGATTCATCAACTGGCGCAGACCGAGGAAACACAACATCAACATCAACGCAGTCACAAAGCACAGCGTTGCACGCATTGGTGCCGAGGTAATATCAAAACCGAGAATGGTCTTAAAACCCGTAAAGCCATTATTGCCACCAAAGCCTGTTTCATTGCGGAAGAACAGTAAGGCTGCGGCAAAGGTCATGGCTTGAGTAATAATGGAGAAATACACACCTTTGATTTTGGAGCGAAAGGCAAAAAAACCAAAAATAAATGCAATCAATCCAGGAACAAGCACGACCAGTGCCAAGGCCCAGGCAATATGCTGCGTGCCGATCCAATACCAAGGCAACTCGGTCCAACTGAGGAAGCGCATAAAATCAGGCAGACCATCGCCTGCGGATTGACGCATGAGGTACATGCCAAAAGCATAACCGCCCAAGGCAAAATACAAACCATGTCCCAAGCTTAGAATCCCGGCATAGCCCCAGACCAGATCCAGTGCAAGAGCCACCAAAGCCAAACACATAATCTTGCCAATCAGGGTGATCCAATAAGCGGACAAGTAAAATGCCGAGTCAGGAGACAACAGGTGTAGCCATGGCAACAGCAATAACACGCCGAAACAAACTGCAATCGCCACCGCGCTATAGGGCTTGTCAGCAAATAAAGAAGTGATTTTCATTGGCTTACTCCACAAAACGGCCTTTGATGGCAAACAAACCTTGTGGACGCTTTTGGATAAACAAAATCACAAGAATCAAGAGAATAATTTTTGCCAGAACTGCACCTAAACCAATTTCCAGCACTGTTCCACTGATGCCCAATCCGAGTGCTGCCAGTACCGCCCCCCAGACTTGGCCAACGCCACCGACCACAACGACAAGGAAAGCATCAATAATGTAGTTTTGACCAAGATCAGGCCCGACATTGCCGACCTGTGCCAAGGCACAGCCTGCCAAACCTGCCAGACCTGAACCCAGACCAAAAGCCAGCATATCAATTCGGGCAGAGCGAATCCCAACCGCACGTGCCATTTGACGGTTTTGCGTGACCGCACGGATAAATAGGCCAAAACGGGTTTTATTGAGTAAGAACACCAGCAGCAATAACACTGCGACGGTAAACGCAATGATGGCAATCCGGTTATACGGCAGCATCAGGCTCGGTGTCATCGCGATCCCGCCACTCAACCAGCTCACATTTGAGACTTCGACATTCTGCGCACCAAAGACCATACGTACCAGTTGCATCAGAATCAAACTCACCCCAAAAGTAGCAAGCAAGGTTTCCAGTTGACGACCGTATAACGGGCGAATCACGGTGCGTTCAATCAACATACCGATCAAGGCACTCACCAGAAATGCGGCAGGAATCGCTGCTATCAGATACCAATCCACCCACCCTGCAAAATGGGTTTTAAAAAAGCTCTGGATCAGGTAAGTGGTATAGGCACCGATCATGATCAGCTCACCATGTGCCATGTTAATCACCCCAAGCAGACCATAGGTAATGGCTAAACCAAGCGCAGCAAGCAGTAAAATGCTGGCCGTACTCAGACCTGAAAAAACATGGCCTGACCACTCACTGATTTGTAAACGGGTTTTAATTTTATTTTGTGCATCCAGCAAGGCAGCCTTTAATGCAGGGTTGCTTTGCGGTTGTTCTAAAGTTTGAGTGATCAAAGCGAATACGTCAGGCCGATTGGAATCTGCCAAGACTTTCACGGCTTCAAGCTTGGTAAATTCATCAGCACTGTTAAAATCCAGACGGGCTTTGAGCTGTGCTAAACGCGTTTTGACCTGATCATTTTTTTCATTCAGATAAAGCTGCTTCACCATCGCCACATCAAGTTCAGCCAAATTATTTTCTAAAATATCGACCGCAGCTAAACGTTGTGAAGCATCTGTAGAATTGAGTTTGGCTTTGGCTTGACCAAAATTCAGGGCCTTGCGTAAGGTATTGACCAACGTCACTTGGGATAAATCGGCAGGCCATTGTTGCAGCGCCTGCTGCTCAGGATAGCTAAACAGCTTGTCATCATTTTTTAACAGATAGGTATTGCCTGAACTATCGCTATATAACTCATTTTGATCAATATAGGCCACCAGTTGATCCAGTTGTTCAATACTGGCAGGCCACTGATTGAGCATGGCACGACGCGTGGCAAAGTCAGCCTTTACAAAGGTCTGAATGGCATCTGGAGAAGCTGTAGACGTCACAGGTGCTGTGGATGTGGCCTCTGCCCATGCTGGACTCAACATCAGCTGTGCCATGATGCAGAGCAGTGCCAAAACAAAATGTTTCGCCATAGAACTCCCCTTATGGTTACGGTTTAAATGGATCAGAAAAATAGAAATGCCTGCTGCCAACACAACAGGCGTGAAGCGAATTATTTAGGGATATACGGACTCCAAGGCTCCGCCTTGATGGTTTGCGGGGTTTTGTAGACCACATCAAACTGGCCATCGCCACGGATCTGCCCAATCATCACAGGCTTGTGCAGATGGTGATTGCTTTCATCCATTTTGAGGGTATAGCCTGATGGAGCCGCAAAGGTCTGACCGGCCATCGCATCACGAACTTTATCCACCTCGGTGGTGCCCGCTTTCTCAACCGCCTGCTTCCACATATTGATCCCGACATAGGTCGCTTCCATCGGATCGTTGGTCACCACTTTGTCGGCATTTGGCAGTTTGTATTGCACTGCATATTGTTTGAATTTATTCACAAACTCGGTATTCTTCGGATTCTTGACCGACATGAAATAGTTCCATGCCGCTAAATGACCGACCAAGGGTTTGGTATCAATACCACGTAATTCTTCTTCCCCGACCGAGAAAGCCATGACCGGGATATCGGATGCCTTAATGCCTTGGTTGCCCAGTTCGCGATAGAACGGCACATTGGAATCACCATTGATGGTCGAGATCACTGCCGTCTTTTTACCTGCAGAGAACTTCTTAATATTGGACACAATGGTTTGATAATTGCTGTGACCAAAAGGGGTATATTCTTCCATGATGTCGGTATCAGCGACGCCCTTCGATTTTAAGAAGGCCCGAAGAATTTTATTGGTGGTCCGTGGATAGACATAATCGGTGCCCAACAACACAAAACGTTCTGCTTTCCCGCCCTCCTCTCCCATCAAATACTCAACTGCAGGAATTGCTTGCTGGTTCGGAGCCGCCCCGGTATAGAAGATGTTTTTCGATTGTTCCTGACCTTCATACTGCACTGGATAGAACAACAAGCCATTCAACTCTTCCACCACAGGCAATACGGATTTACGCGACACAGAGGTCCAGCAGCCAAAAATAACCGCAACTTTATCTTGGGTAATCAGCTGACGCGCCTTTTCTGCAAACAGGGGCCAGTCAGAAGCTGGATCGACAATCACAGGTTCCAGTTTTTTGCCCAGTACCCCACCATTGGCATTGATTTCATTGATGGTCATCAAGGCGGTGTCTTTCAGTGAGGTTTCAGAAATCGCCATCGTGCCTGAAAGCGAGTGCAGAATCCCAACCTTGATGGTGTCACCGCTGGCTGCAGGTGCAGTTTTGGCTTGCGTTTTTGCTTGTTCTGTTTTTTCGGCTGGTTTTGAACAGCCCACCAGACCAATCCCCATCATGGCTGCCATGAGCACTGACATCGACATCAATTTGTTTTGCATCATTCTCTCCACCCATCAATATTGTGATTTTTACTGGATGGTGTTATTCAATTTCTATGCCAACACAACAAGTTATTGTTTTTATTTAGTTTTAATAAATTTTACTGATGCTTTTTTTGATCTTGTATACAACATTGCATACAAAAAATACGCAGCGACCTAAAATGATGCAGATTTGTTCAGCCCAAATCTAAAGACTTTACACAAAGAAAAAGCCAGACATTTGTCTGGCTGATCTCGATCTTCTAAGGGGAATTTAGACACTGATATCTGCTAAATTACCTTTTTGCTCTAACCAGTGCTTCCGGTCGGCAGAACGCTTCTTCGCCAGCAATTTATCCAGTAATCCAGCCGTTAAATGGGCATCGTCCAGATCCAGTTGCACCAGACGACGCGTATTCGGGTCCATGGTGGTTTCACGCAACTGACTGGCATTCATCTCGCCCAAACCTTTGAATCGGGTGATTTGCGGATTTTTATTGCCTTTGACTTTTTTCAAGATCGTCTCTAGCTCATCATCATCCAAGGCGTAATACACATCCTTCCCAATATCAATACGATACAGTGGTGGCATCGCCACAAACAGATGACCTTCCTCCACCAGTGTCGGGAAATGTTTTACAAACAAGGCGCATAATAAGGTTGCGATATGCAGACCATCCGAGTCCGCATCGGCCAGAATACAGATTTTGCCATAACGTAATTCAGACAAATCGTCACTGCCCGGATCAACCCCGATCGCGATGGCAATATCATGCACTTCTTGCGAAGCCAAGACCTCATCGGAAGAAACTTCCCAGGTATTCAGGATTTTTCCGCGAATCGGCATAATCGCCTGAAAATTCTTGTCGCGTGCCTGTTTGGCACTGCCACCTGCAGAGTCCCCTTCGACAATAAACAGTTCACTGTCTTCACGGGTCAGGCCCACACAATCGGCTAATTTTCCAGGCAAGGCTGGACCTGCGACAATCTTTTTACGCTCGACTTTTTTTGCTGCTTTGAGACGACGTCCCGCTTTGGCAATCGCCATTTCAGCCAGTTGGGTCGCAATCTCGGCATGCTGGTTCAACCATAAGGCAAATGCATCTTTGGCAATATTCAATACAATATTAGAGGCTTCACGGCTGGATAAACGTTCTTTGGTTTGTCCTGAGAATTGTGGTTCCTGAAATTTCAGCGATAGAATAAAATTTACCCCATCCCAGACATCTTCCGCAGACAATTTCATATTACGTGGCAATAAATTGCGTAATTCACAGAACTCACGCAGCGCTTCGGTTACACCTGAACGTAAACCATTGACATGAGTACCGCCTTGTGCAGTGGGAATCAGGTTGACATAACTTTCCTGAATCTGTTCGCCACCTTCCACGTTCCAGCAAATCGCAAATTCACAGGCTGCACGGTCCGCTTGCCCATGACTGACAAAGGCAGGATCAGGCAGAATTTCACGATCTTGCAGTTCGTCCATCAAATAGTCGACCAGACCATTTTCAAACTGCCATTCAATTTTTTCTTTATTGATTTTATCGTCATAAATAATTTTTAAGCCTGCAGCTAATACCGCTTTGGCTTTTAAATTATGTTTGAGGGCTTTTAGCGCAAATTTAGGGCTGTCAAAATACTTGGCTTCCGGCCAGAAGCGAACGGTTGTTCCTGTGGCACGCTTTGCCACCTTGCCTTCCAAAACCGATAAGGGGGCAACCGGTTCGCCCTGTTCAAAGGCCATTTGATACAGGTTACCCTGACGCTGTACCGCCACTTCAACACGGGTCGACAAGGCATTGACTACGGAAATACCGACACCATGCAAACCACCAGAGAACTGATAGTTATCGGTACTGAATTTACCGCCAGCATGTAACTTGGTCAGAATAATTTCGATACCGCTTTGCCCATATTCCGGATGGATATCGACTGGCATGCCGCGTCCATTATCTTCAACTGACAATGAACCATCTTCATAGACCGTGACACAAATCTGGTTGGCATGACCGGCAAGTGCTTCATCGACTGCATTATCAATCACCTCTTGCGCCAAATGGTTTGGACGTGAGGTATCGGTATACATGCCTGGTCGACGACGAACAGGATCTAAACCAGAAAGAACTTCAAGGGATTGGGCCGTGTATTGTGTCACTGAGTTGGACTTCCTTTTTGGAGGGCTGCCGATAAAAATTCAAGTACTAAAGGTAATTTTTCTTCAAAATCATCCATTGCATGATTACCACCAGCGTCAGTTAAAATCAATGAGGATGGATGAACTGCACTATAATAGCGTTGAGCCTGATGATAATCCAAGACTTCATCGCCTTGTTGCAACAGCACCAGAATTTTATCAGCATGCTTTAACTTCGTGTCAGCAATCGATTGTAATTGCTGCAATTGATCTGTATCAAGTGTCCATGATTCAGTGACTTTGAGCGGGATTTGTTCAATACCGAATAAATCTTGAAAGAGTTGCCATGGTTGCATAGCAGGATTGATCAGTACAGCAGGGCAACCGTACTTTGCGACAAGGTATGTCGTATAGAAGCCTCCCAGACTACTTCCCACCAAAACCACTTTATCATGTGGTAAATTTTCGAAAAGCTGAGAAAGCTGTGCAAGTACCTGATCAGGTGCACGATTTAAGTCAGGTATATGCACCTGAACGTCATCGCGTCCTGCACAATATTGTTGCAGCTGTTGTCCTTTGATCGACATCGGGCTACTTCGAAAACCATGTAAATAAATAATTTGCATATGCACCAAAAAAGACAGCGGCTTGACTTAAAGTGAAATAAATCACATTATTTTGCTTAATTGTTATGCAAATAACAATATAACATGCAGATAAGCTCAACATTGTCAGACATAAAAAACGATACTGGACTCCGTTCATCAGTATTCTAAAAAAATTAGTTATGAAAGACATAAGATGTAAACGTTTGTTGTAGTTTACCTAAACAGTATCAAGTGAATCACTTCAAATCTTCGGTATATATCAAGGATGGGGAAAACAATATGCCAAGTTTAACACCGCTGCATGAAACCTACTGCAAGTGGGACCGTACGCCCCCGAGTCAGGCCGATGTTCTGGAGGGTTTGGCCCAGTTGGTCAGTACCAGCCTCAGCGGGGTACACGAATTGGTGCAACTGGTACAAACTGAAGTATTACGGACAACGCTCGGTTTAAGTGCACAAAAAGCTAAGAATTTACAAAAGCACCCGCAACTGCAAAAGTTCTACCAGTTTTCTTATGTGGCCCTGCAAAAATACGGCAGTCATTTTCTTGCCCCTAATTTACGCCGCATTATCGCTAAATTTCCAATCCTGCATGATAAACCGCTGACACCGACCTTACATTTTGCAGTCGGTGCCCTGAATGGCATCTTCGGCGATTTCTTTTTAAAGCAGCATAATCCAATGGCCTTGCCCATGGTGCTTTATGATCACTATGGTTCTTTACAGCAGGGGGAACTAACCGGCCGTGTGGTGATCCTGACGCATGGTTTATGCATGAACCATCTGACCTGGTCCAATCATCGTTATGGCGGGATTGGCGAGCGCCTACTGGCTCAACGTGATAACAACACCATGTTGTATCTGAACTACAATACAGGTCGCCGGATTTCCGCCAATGGCCGTAGTTTTGCCAATACGCTGGAAGATCTGGTCCAGCGTAATCCGCGTATTACCAGTATTGACCTGATTGGGCACAGTATGGGCGGTCTGGTTTCCCGCAGTGCCCTGTTTTATGGCAAACAGAATCTGTATCAATGGGTGCATATGGTCGAGAACCTGGTCTGTATTGGTTCACCACATCATGGTGCAGTACTGGAGCGTTTTGGCTTTGTCTTACAGGATAAACTTGGTGCATTTCCATTTATCAGCCTAATTGGTCAATTGGTTAATGTGCGCAGTAACGGTATTCTGGATCTGCGTCACGGTAGCGTTCGTGATGATGACTGGGAACATAATGATGCACGTATCGGTTTTGCAGATGACAATCGTAAGCCTGCGCCACTCCCATCACATATCAATACGTTCCTGATTGCAGGAACTTTAGAATTTGAGAAGCTGCGTAATAAAGCACTCTCTGTGATTGGTGATTATCTGGTCAGTGTCAAAAGTGCTTTAGGCGAACATCCAAATCCACGTTTTCAACTCAAGCTACCCGATACGCATAAAGCTGTTTTCTACGGGCTGAACCATTTTGAAATCCAGTATCACTCGAGCGTAGCCGAGCAGATTACACGCTGGTTGTATCCTGATGCGAGAGAGAAAGTGGAAGCTGGCGTACAGACCCATATGATCAATGTACCGAACAATTATACCTTTGATGACTTAGAAGGGATTGTTGAGACCTAAAAGATAAAAGCTCAGTTAGGTTCTAGCTGAGCTTTTCCTGTCAAAATTTGTAACAAGCTTAATCGGATTATGAACATCCTTTTAATTAACATACTCACCTTTTTTATCTGAATTAAATTTCTGATCTTTATCGGATTCTTTAGATAGAAATTTATATTATTTTTTTAGAATATTTAACAAGTTAGTATTATTATATTCTATATCTTTAATTACTTTACAAAGACCTTTATTTTCTATATAAAAATCAATAAACTCTCCATGCATTGGCGTATCAAATTTCACAGTCACAACATTGTTTGTTGCTTGCAATATTTTAAACTCTCCAAGATCATCTTGAGAATTACTTAATATATTAAAATCTATATTACATACACCACCAGTTTTTTCTCTACACCTATAATCACTTAACAACATATTAGTTAGATCACTCGAAAAGAATTTAGATATTATTTTTTTGTCAGAACTTTCAACAACTTTTTTCCCATCGATAGGAAAAGTCGCATATAAATTTTTTATCAGATCTTTTGAACTCAAAAAACACTCTACTTCATTTTTCGTATTAGCAGCTGAAATGCAGAAAGATGACAAACTAACTAGACCAATCATGCATAATTTTAAAAAGACTTTATTTACCATTAGGAAACACCGATTATTTAAAAGCCATTTATTAACAGCAATATTATATTCATAACATTATAAAAATAAAAAACAAAATCATTAGAATATAAACACAATATAATAATACTTTTATTTTAAATTTTTCTTTAATACTTTTCCATACTCATCTTTATAACTAATTATCCTAGAGCTATCAATTGAGTAATAGTTACCTATTTTTTCTATTTCTAGTTTTGGCTTAATTTTAATCAAATAAAATTCTGATTTAGCCTCCTCATCTGTATCTACATATTTTTCAGCTATAGAGTAAACTATATCATTACCTTTAGATATAAATCTAAAATTATCTACATTTAGATCTTTTATCCTACTATCTGATAAAATTTTCCCTTCCAATGGAAGTTCATCTAAAATTTTCGTTGACTGATAAGAATAATCTTTTATATTACTTATTTTTCTACATTCTTTTTCAGATTTATTTTCTCTACATTCTGAATAAAAATTTGATGATATAGGATATTTAATTACTCTAACATTTCCCTCTGTTTTATTAAATTCTTTGGCAACTGATGAACTACTTGAGCAACCTAAAACAGGGATTAGCATCAATATAACTAAATACATTTTTTCATGATTAAAAACTTTCACAGCCTACCCACTCAATTTATATTACAAAAAAGGCTAAAATTTAATAAAAATTATTACTCATCATGATCATCACAATTCACATCTTTACTCTTTAAACTAACATCAGTTGTATAACGAATTTTAAAATTTAATTTCAATAAGTCTTCTTTTCTAAAAACTTTGGGAACAATATTCCAAACATTTTTACCATTAGTGAGAAAGACCAAGTTAAATTCTTGAACTTTATTTTTATTAGTATCAATTTGATATTCTACTGAAAATTCATTTTTTGTCTTACCAACCACATTATATATACGTGGTTCACTTAAACTTTTGTCACAAGCTTGATATACATAAATCTTGTTGTTTAAAATTTTAATTGTATTTTCAGCACAATAACACCCACCAACTTCCAATTCTTTTACAACACCATCTTTATAATTGAATGGTTTTATTAAGCTTCCTTCTAAACTATCAAAATCCAAATATGACTTCTTCAAGTCTTTAATTTTTGAATTATTAAATTCACTTAGACACTTATAGTTTTCATTATTTGCTTCTCTTCCATTAAAACTACATTTTAAATTTCTATTTTTCAGCCAAGAACGCTGAGTTGCAACAAGATAGTCAACTTCTTTTTTATTGTCACTAATATAGCCTTTAATATCAGAATATATACTATTCAAATCATGCTCACTATTGCCATATATAGTTTTCCCATCTAATCTTTGATTTTTATAATCTGCAGCATTTGAGCATGCACTCAAACCAAAAATTAATAATACATTAAGAAAACTAATATTAATGCCTTGCATCACCTATTCCTTTTTGTAAGCAATTGCTATTCACCATTCCAACATTTTAAAAAACATACACTACCAAAATTAAGTATAATGATAACGAGAAATTTTTATTCATAATAAGCATTTCAGAAAAATTAATATTATGACATACTTTCCTCATGAATATCCCCTTTGATATTGCATGAAGCTAAATAAAACATAGTGGCAAATAAAAAATTATTCATTAGTATAAAACTCTTTCCTTACAAAATATAAAACACTTAATCCTCATAGCAATTTATATGATCCTTAGAAAACAATCCAATGGAGTCAATCTTATCATCTTGGTTAGCAGTATAAATATAATAAAATTTAGAGTCCTGTGAAACCAACTTGTATTCGTAATAAGAACCACCTTCTTGGTTATCTATTTTCTTTAATTTATTAATCGATTTCAATTCTAGTAATTTTTTTGAATCTTGCCCAACACTTATTCCATTTGCATCTATCACTCTTGGATTCGTGGTATTTATCGCTGTTATGAAACCTTTATTATTAACATCTAAGTTTGTCTCATTATTATCTATAATAATATTTTTTGAATTCTCACAGCCTACTACATTACTAATATCCTTGTAATTTTGAACTAAAATATCTCCTTTGTATTTTTTTACAAAGTCTTCTAAATTACTTCCCAAAGAAATCCCATTCAATTTATGAAAATCCAAACTATCTTTATCTAAAGCATGAACTTCATTTTTTGCACAACTAACTAATAATATTAGTGATAGAAATAAACTAGCCTTTTTCAAAATCAAATATCCTCTATATAAGCCGAAAGCCCTTGCATATGCAAGTGATTATTATGTCTTGGTTTTTTACTTTTCAACTGAAAGCACTTTGGAAAAATATAGTTACTTTTCACTCCCGCAGTTACATTAGTAAAATATTCACTTATCATTAATTTAGAACGTCCCCATCCAAAGCTTATAAAATTATTTATAAGCTCCAAACTTCGTTGATGATCATAAACTTCATCTTGTAGAATAACAGGTTCAGCTTTTTTATCCTTCCTCAAATATCTTATATCTCCAGCCTCTCCATTGATATGCGAAGAGCTTTCTCCTGGTGATCCATTAGACGTACTAAAACCATTAAATGAAATATCATCATAACCAGACTTACATAAGCCACCAAGAAATGCAGCCATTTCGACACCACCTAAATAGTATCTTTGTTGCTGGGAGTTCATTAACATTTTATACCCAACATTTCCACTACGATATGATGAAAAAGACCTAACATCTACTAAGAAAATATTTCCACTACCATGAACATCTTTTTTATCCCATCTTTTAGCAACTACATATCTAGATTTCCCTAAATTATGAGTCTTACCATTTTGGTCATAATAAATGAACTCAGCAAAACCAGTTGCCGCTTTATTCTCTCTTTTGATTTTTCCATCATGATAAATATGATATCGAGTCGTATCGCTTGTTGGCGGTGATTGATTACTCACCGTTGTTAATGGCTTTCCTCCACTTTCAGTATACGTATTATTTTGCTTCGTTTGATTCTTCTTATCTGCTTCAGTTTTTGCTTTTTCTGCTTCTTCTTTTGCTTTCTTTTCTTGAGCTTCTTTATGCTGTTGCTGTTTCTTTAGATCCTCAGCCTGTTTACGTTTTGCATCTGCAGCTTCATATAGTTTCGATGCTTGCACAGCGCTACCATTTACAGTAAATGGCTTAGTTGAACTTGATTTTTCGACACGACTTAAAACTAGACTTTTTCCTTTTATACCAAAGCCAAAAACAAAACCGGTTAACATTCGCACACTCATTACACCGCGATTATTTGTTCTTTTCGGTATTTCTCGACCTCGGTAAAAGAGACTAAATAATGTGTTAGGGACAGGTTTGCCGTCTTGAGTTACTGAGATATTAAAAGAATGTACTGGAAGCTTCACTTTGACCGTTGTACTTTTTAATGCCGTAGTAACTTGAAAATGATGAATTACCTGTTTCTGCCCATCACCTTCTACTGAAACCTCAACATCTTGTCCTTCCTCAGCAATAATACCTTGCTTGACCCCACGACTATCAGCTGTATGTTTTTTAATATTACCTTTATATGTAAGAAAAAAATTCATATTAGAGATTGCCTTACCAGAATCTCCTTCGACTATTTCAATATTAAAGTTTACATCCTTAGATGCAGGAGTTGCCTCTGCCTCTTGAGAAGTCGAAGATTGTCCCTGTTCATTTCTTACTTCTTGAGGTGTTTTATTAACCTGAGGTCTCGGTTGAGGCGTACTATCTGTCGCTAAAGTTGCTGAATGGCTTGTAACTTTAAAATCACTTAAAGTTGCTTTTTGTTTTTCATTTGCTTTTTGAATAATACTATTCGACTCTTTTCCATCAGCAACAATTTTTATTTCTGTATTAGGATGTCTAACAATAACAGGAAGATTACCATTCTCATCACTCTTAACCTTTACTTTGGTTTCACCCGAGAAGCTCTTTCCCATATAATTAGAAACAACCACGACCTCTTTATTTGCCAATATATTTTTATCTACATCTTTTAAGCTAATATAAATTTTTCTATTACAACACTGTTCTAAATCAAATCCACCAAAATCCTCAATATACTTCTTAATATGAGTTCCATTGCCATCTACTTGTTTTATACCCTTAAATTTTGAAATCCCTAAAAAGGCACCTAGGCCTCCAATTCCAACAAGATGCATTCCTGCAATTGCACCTGACTCTGTAATTTCTACATTCTGAATAGTTCTACCAAAATGTTCATTAAAATTATTTTTTCTAAGTTGATTACATAAATATTTGACCCACTCCTTAATAATTTCATATTGGGTTTCAGGACTTTTTAGAAAATCTTGTTTTGAGTTGATATTCCTCTTACCAGACCACTTACCTACCCAGTTATTAGAGTTAAATTGATTTTTCCAACTTGTACGTAAAGACGAGTTTTTATCTGCATTCTTGATATCAGCATAAGAAATACCTTGATCCCCTAGATAATAACCTAAATCGTATAAAGCCTCTTCTCCCCATTGAAACAACCCCATAAAACCACTTTTATTTACAATACTAGCTGATTCCATATTAAATGGATGATTGAGAGGTAATTTTAAATCTGATGACGACTCTTTAAAGCTAACAGCTTCAATAAATCCTGCTAAATTAGTTTCAAAACTTTTACTTGACTTTTTAAAGTTAATTGTTTTTTTCATAATCAATTCTCTTTATACCAATCACCCACTTTATAAAAACTCATATTTACTAATGTATTATTCTTTAAATAGCTATTTAAAACAGTTTTTGCCTCTTCATAATCTCCACTCTTTGCACAACTTAGCTCTACGCGAGAACTCTCATTTTCTTTCTGGGGTGTAGCTACTTTTCTAAAGTAAGAAAATGCATTTTTATTATTATAAGCAATCCATATTTCATCTTTATCTTCTTTATAATAAGCTCGATAAATATAATAATTGTTTTTATTATATACAACTTTGGCACAATTTCCTGTGGACATCCATTGATTATTCTTTGATTTTAAATTTAGTTGACTTAATAATTTCAATCTATTTTGACTAGTATTACTCTTTCCATAATCCCATATATGTTCACATTCTACTTCACCCATTTTTTTAATAGATACAACAGGCTTTTCATCCCAATATTTCATACATTCTTTAGCACTTTCTGCATGTAAATTTATACTATTTAGCAAAATACATGCACCAATCATTAACTTTACAGTGTTCATTATTAAATTAATCCTTAAGTCCAAAACTTTCAAAATCTGCTTTTAAATCTGCATCTTCATTATGATCATCACTATCGTGCTCATGGTTATGATCATCATCACCACCACAACAGGCCTCATCTGAACCATGACCTTGCCCTTCCTTGATCACTTCTTCAACCAGTTGTAGCTTATCTGAACTGTCATCATTCTTACCAAGTAAAAGAATTTCGACGCTGTCAGGATTATCACTAAAGATCCGCCCCGTCCTTGCGAACTGATCAAGAAAACCGATGTATTCTGTTTTCTTAGCGTGATTAATAACTTTATATTTAAATCCATCTTTCAATAAATCAGCATTAACCAACTCGCTAAAATCGAATCGACGGCTAAAGATTCCACTTTCTGGCATTTTTGGCAGTTCAGCATTTACGGTTGCGCCACTCGTAAATAGATGCTGCCCAGCCTTACTCTCAAACTTACCGCCTGTGGTTGAAAACACACCGTTGGCATTGATCTTCAGCTGAGAACCACCTGCTGTCAGGACAATCTCTTTCGGACTGGTGATTTCAATCTTTTCCTCAGTAGAAATCAGTTTAATCACCTTCCTTGCAATCGCCTCTATTGCATCATCCTGCGCCTGCAACTCCAACTTGCCTTTTGCTGCATACGCTCTAAAGCCCTTTTGTGCTGCAAACAGACTGATCTTATCCTGTGCATGTCCGATAATATTCTTTTGTGCACTCAGGTTAATTGAACCACTGGCACTCTCGGCAATATCCTGAGAAGCCTGCAAAATAATATTTTCAGGTGTCGTTAATGCAATCCCATTCGGAGATGCCAACAACATCAGCGCCTGTCTGAAAATCTTGCCTTGTTCTTGCTGCTTGGCATCAGAACTGCTTTCCAGACCTTGGGTATAGCCCTCCATAAAACCCTGTAATGAACTCAATGCCTTAGAAGGTGTAATATCTAACTTGCTCCCTTTACTAAAAGTCCCACAGGTACTCATCAGCTCAAAATCTTTAATATCGACATTGGCCAAGACTTTACCAACTTCTTTAATACTCTCGAACGGATTCTGCTCAATTCGGTCTTTAATACTGGCAAGCTTGCCTTTCACAAGATCAGCGCCATGCTCTTCGACGTTTTCGATAAACTGTTTTAGATTGTCAACCGCATCTTTGGCATCACTAAAGAAGCTATTAAACTCTTCCACTGCGCCTTTGGTATCGCCCCCGAGTGCACCAATATCTTCAATAAAACCACCGCAATCCTTTAAGGCATGAATCGGGTCTTGACTCATTCCTTGTTTAAATAGATTTAAGGTGCTATCCAGTGCTTGTCCCGTGGTTTTAAGCTCCAATGACTGAATAAACTTCGGTAAACGATTAATCACATTCAGCGCATCAGTTTGTTGCTTTGCAGCCACTTCGCTGAGCATTTTCATGCTGTCATAGCCCTGCGACAGCAAGGATTGTGCTTGAGCAGCCTCCAGATGATCGGCGACCGCCTGTTCCTGGGCATAGGTACTAATCAGCATGCCTTTACCTGCCCGCACCGCACCCCAGGCATCCGTCCTGAGCTCAAAGCCTTCCCCACGTCCATCACTGGTTTCTTGTGTTTTGGGATGACTTAAATTACCCAGATTCAGCTGGGATGCTGCATGGCTACTTTGTAGCTGGGTGCTGATTTGCCCGGTGGTATCATCAAAGCGCAACTGGTTAAAGCCACTGCCATTGACTTCCTGACTGCGAATCCCACTGAGTTTTTTGGTGTCAGGCAGTTGTCCCTTAACGTCAAACTTGGTCGGGGAGCGTTGTGCTTCATGGATGCGTCCAGTCACAAAAGGACGGTCAATGTTGCCATCAAAAAAGTCGATGACCACCACTTCACCAATACGCGGCAAGAAGCGTGCTCCATAGCCTTCCCCTGCCCAAGGTGTGAGCACATCTACCCATGCGGAGTCGGTGTCATTGTCATTACTGCCTGCTCCACCATCATGGCCATGATCCTCACTGCGGGTAAACAGAAAGCGAACCTTGATCCGTCCCCACTCATCCACATAGATGGTTTCTCCTTCAGGCCCGACCACTTTGGCACGCTGCGGATAGGCAACCGGACGATGCAACTCTGGATCATATTCAGGAATGATTTTGATCTGACGGCGAATCAAGGTCAGTTCATTGCCCTGACGCTCTGCCTCGTCATCGCCATGTTGATCCCAACGACTCTGGCTAAGTAGTTGACTGACCTGTTGCTGCAGATCTTTGGGCAAATTATTTTGATTATAAAAATGCTTGGCAATAATCAGGAACTCTTGATCGGCCCCTTCGTGTTGATCAATTTCAGGATGTTCCCTGAGATTAAACCAATACCCGACCTGACTGTCGCGCACACTACTATACGCTTTAAAATATTTGGCTTGGCTGGCATACATATCATTGAGTTGCTGATTCAGTTTTTCTAACTGACTACCGCCTGAAGCCGTGGCTTGGTCTTCACCCTTTAAGTCCTGCATCCAGGCCGGGCTGATATGCCACGCCTGCTCCAGACTCAAACTGGCGGAATCAAAACTTTCAGAATGGTTATGAGTAGTAACCACTGAACCTGCGCCTTCTTCTTGAGCCAAGGCATCGGGTTGCCAGCGTTGCAGGTGTATGGCCGTCGGTTGCAAGCTACGCACCGCCACAAAGCCGGTAATGCTGTCCTGAAATTCTGTGGCGCTGCTACGGTGATAACGAATACTTCGTCGAGGCAAAGCCTGATATTCGCTATTGTCATCCATTAATCTGAGCTTTTGCGCTTTTATGGGCGTACTTGAATGCGGGACAAACAGCTCGGCTTCATCGATTAGCCAGCTAATGCCTTCACTGCGCCACAAGCGAGTGAGAAAGGCATAATCAGATTCATTGTGCCCCATCACAAATGGCCGAATATCATAATTCTGACTTAAACCATTCAGATCAAGGCTCAGACTTGCCGCAAAAAGTGCGCTTCTTTGCTGCCATTCCTTGAATAAAACTTCAGTAATCTCGACAACAGTTTTATTCATAAAAACACGGCTGTTACGGCGTTTATGCCATAAACTGGTCGCATCTTTAAGTGTCAGCTTATACAGGGTTAGTGCGCCATCACTCTGCCCGTAACTGGCTTCCGTTACGATTCCTGTGGTTCGGAACAGCTGTCCTGAATCAGTGACCTGATCCACGGCGACCTGAACCCCTATAAATTGTTTTAAAGAAATCTGGGCATTGGTCGACAGACAAATCAATTCGGCTTCCAGCCCGACATTGAGTTGATGCTGGCCTTGTATGCGTTGTAAAAAAACTTGATTATTCAGTAGATTATTAGAAAATTGTACGTGAATGGCACGTTTCTGTGCATTTAGCCCTATTTTTTCTAATACATTAAATATATTAAAAAGCATTTTTTATAATCAGATCGTACGGGGAATCGGCTGAACTTTACAAAAAACAGACCTATCTGTCCACAAAAAAATCTTTTGGCCAACAAAATAGCACAAACTGTTGAGAAATGCAGAAAACAAAACCCGAAATATGTTGCCATATTTCAGGTTTTAGCAAATAAACAAACAAGGATGTTATTATTTTGCTGTGCCGTTGTAGTTTCTAAATAGCTGCCATAGGCAGATCAATAAAATCAAACTGAAATAAAGCAAAGACCACACCGGTAATGATTGACCAAGGAAGGTCCAGTCCACCACCGCACATTCACCCGAACCGGACAACACTTCCTGCAACACGGTTTTCATCGGTAATGCATCTACCAGATAATCCAGACCTGGGCCACAGCTTGGCACTTGATCCGGTGGCAAGCTTTGTAACCACACATGACGTGCTGCCACACCAACCGACCAGCCAATCGATAAGGTCGCTAGAAAAGCATAAAAACGTTTGAATCCGCTTGAAACAGGATTATGGATAAAGGCCACCAGTGCAACTAGCCCCATACCGATCAAACCAAGGCGCTGGAAAATGCAAAGTGGACAAGGGTCCAGACCCTGCACATGTTCTAAATACAACGCAAATGAGATACCAATAATGCTCGTCAGTACCAACAATGCACTCACTAAGCGGTAATTCCAACGCATGGGAAATCCTCTAAAAATATTAGGGTCTGTTGACCTGCTGATCAATCAACAGGCTAGCGGTATTGTGCAAGATATTGTTCAAAACTCATGTCGTTATCTTGTTCAAGTTGCGCCTGTTTTTGCAATGACGTTTCTGCCAGCTGCGCAAAGTACTGTTTGGTTTCTTCGCTAAGTGGATGCTGGTCATAATGATCGACATGGTGCTGTGCCATCACACTGCCAAAGTTCCAGGTACCGCCATGTTGCAAGGTATCTGCAATCACATGCGCAGAAAGGGTGTCTTCAACATCATCTAAACGTTGCTGCATGATCTGGATCGCATCCTGATACAGCCGGGTTGCATCCATTTGATCTAATAAGGCTGCGCAGTCTTGAATTGCATTTAAATGACGTTGTGCCCAGTCTTTTAATGAAACCGAGCTGGCGCCTTCTTCGATCTGTGCATCTGCTGCACGGCCACGATTCACGACTTCCAGTTGATTCCGGTCAATCTGTTCCTGCTCTTTCGCAAACAAATCTGGACTTTCATTTAATAAGCAATAAAGTGCCAAACTCTCCAGAAAACCGGCCGAAACTTCATCAATACCAATCGGGCTATACGGATTCACATCCACTGCACGCAATTCGACATAACCGACACCACGGTTTTTCAATGCCTGCGAAGGGGTTTCACCGGCTTGAGGCACCTGTTTTGGGCGAACCAGACTATAATATTCGTTTTCGATCTGAAGCACATGATCATTGATCTGAATTGGCTCACCCTGTTCATCATTCAGGCCTAACTTGGTAAAATCCGAATAAGGGGTATGCACCGCTTTCTGCAAGCCATCCAGATAATCATGCAGGTCATTGTAGTGAATCCCCAGTTCTTTCTGTGCCGAGTTCTGATACCCCAGACGTCCCATCCGCAAGGCGGTCGCTTCAGGTAAATACAAAGTTCCTTTCACCAAGGGCTGTAAATGATGTTGACGTCCTGTCAGGAAACAGCGGCATACGGAGGGACTTGCGCCTAACATATACATGACCAGAGGAATTAAACGGATAAAATTCCGGATCAGGCCAAAATAGCGATGGCTACGATAATCTTGCAGGCTAAGCTGTTTTAATTGTGGATTTTGCTCATGTTGCTGTAAGGCAATAAATAACGAGTCTGGGAAAGATAAATTATAATGCACGCCGGAAATGGTCTGCATACGGCGACCATAACGAACTCCCAGTCCACGGCGGTAAAGTGTTTTAAAACGGCCAATATTGGAAGAGCCATATTGCGCCAGTTTAATATTTTCTTCGTTATCATCCAGCATACACGGCATCGATAACGGCCACAGTCGTTCACCGGCTTCCAGTTGCTGGTGTACCACACTATGGATATCGCTTAATTCGTTTAAAGCTGCAGCAATGGTGGTTTGCGGCGTCGTAATAAACTCCATTAAGGCTTCTGAATAATCGGTGGTGATATGTGGATGTGTCAGTGCTGAACCCAAAGCTTGTGGATGATTTTTTTGTGATAAAAATCCATTACTTTGCATCCTTAAACTTTCACGCTCAATCCCGCGTAACATCCCTTTTAGTAGCGATGCATCTACCCAAGTAGGTATCACAGAGGAAGTAAGTGTGCTGGGTTGATTCATATTATAGGCTCGCTTATTCAAGATCAGCCGACCACATCAAAGGTAGCGACTTCGTCGACCATACAGGCATCATGACAATGCCAATCCCTTCGACTCAGCCAATTATAACGACAATTGTGATCTAGTCATCTAGGCTCTGTGAACATTTGAAAAATGCTTGCGACAGAAATCCCTGTTTAGTCTGGCAATTTTTATCACAATCTTGTTACATAAGACACGCTCAAATTGTGATTTTATTGAAAAATAAATCTTCTAGAGGAGACTCGCCCATGCAAGCGCAAGACATTCTGAATTTTTGGTTTGACCCGGAACACCGCTCCCTCTGGTTTGCCAAAAGCGATGATTTTGATGCAAAAATTCGCGAGTCATTTCAAGAGATTCATCAACAGGCCGCACAGGCGGAACTGTGGTCATGGCGGCAAACGCCCGAAGGCCGTCTGGCCGAAATTATCGTGCTTGACCAGTTCTCCCGTAACTTATACCGCGATCAGGCACAGGCCTTTGCTTACGACAGCCTAGCCTTGGCTTTGGCACAAGAAGCGATTAGTTTACAACTCGATGCGCAACTCAGTCCTGATCAGCGCTCATTCTTATATATGCCCTTTATGCATAGCGAATCCAGACGCATCCATGAATTTGCCCTCAAATTATTCCAGCGCCTCGGCAATGAAATTAATTTAAACTTTGAGAAAAAGCATAAAGTGATTATTGATCGTTTTGGTCGTTATCCGCATCGCAATAAAATTTTAGGGCGAGACTCTACCCCAGAGGAAACAGAGTTTTTAACCCAGCCCAATAGTAGCTTCTAGGTCGATCTCCCTCGACCACTGATATTAGGAATTGCATATGAAATCGTTATTAATGTGCACACCGCTTCTGCTCGCATTGACATTTGCAGGCTGTGCAACCGTCCCTGCCAAGCCCCGAACCTTTGACCAGTTGGGTCAGTTCACCGCTTATCCGTTAAATAACAAAACTTACCGTGTCGGTTTTCAGGCGGATAATAATTTGAGTTATGGTACAGCAGAGGAAATTACCCTGCTTAAGGCAGCGCAAACCACGGTTAAAAATGGTTTCCGCTACTTTACTGTAGTGGATGACCCGAGTAATGCCCGGCATAAAGCGCCACGTCAGGCCGTGATTTATCCGACACCGTCGTATTATCCTTATGGTTACTATCGTCGTCATCCCGCCTTTTGGCCGGATCCCTTCTACGATATCCCACAAGTGGTCAATATTGATCCAATCCAAGTGTCGTATACTATCGAGTGTTTCAAGACTCAGCAGCAAGCACCAGATGCCTTTGATGCACAACTGATTTTGCAATCTTTGGGGTCAAAATACGGTTTGAGTCCAACAGGAGACGTGTTGCAGCCGCCTGCACCACCTCAAAATAAAAAGTAATTAAAAGGATGGCTCAATGAGTTCAGTCGAAGAAATCCACGTACCTAGCCTGCAAAGAAGTAAATACTTCGCCACCATGGCCCTGATTATTGCCGTGGTGTCATGGATTGCTTTAATGGTCGCGGCGCATTTTCTCCCTGAATATAAATGGCTCATCCATATTTTCATGCTTGGTGCAGAAGCAGGTGTGGTGGGTGGCTTAGCCGACTGGTATGCGGTTACGGTACTGTTCCGCAACCCCTTTGGCAGAATGCCTTTACCCAAGTTATTACGTGACCACACTGAAATTATTCCGCGGAATAAGGCACGTATCGCCGAGTCGATGGGACGTTTTGTGCAGGAAAACTTCCTGTCACCACAGATTGTCGAACGCAGTTTACAAAATGCCGATATCAGTCTGGCGGTAGGACAATGGTTGGCCAGTCCAAAGAATAACCAGCAGGTGGTGCAGATGATTCAGCACACCGTGCCAAGAATCTTTGAATTTGTCAGTCAGGATCAAATTGCACATTTTGTCCAGAATAACAGTGTGCAATGGGTCAGAAGCACCAAGGTCAATAAGCTGGCCAGTGAAATGCTTCGTGCAGTGCTGGAAAATGATTTCCATCAGGATGTATTACAACGCGGACTGGATCTGGCGCATGAATGGATGGTCTCGCATCCAGAGGAAGCACGTGACCTGTCACGTAAACTGTTTCAGGAGCTTGGTGTCTGGAAACTGGCCAAAGGCGCCAGCTGGATCGGGATTGACGTCCAGCAACGTACCATTGACTCGCTGATAGAAAAAGTTGAGTCGATGCTGGCCAATCCTGATCATCCATGGCGTCAGGATATTGAAACCACCACACACAATCTGATGCTGCAACTGGCAGAACCCGACAGTGAAGCCAGCCAGCGTTTAAATCGTGGCAAAGATGCCTTGCTGGATAGCCCACAAGTGCTGAACTTTATCAGTGGTGCAGTTGCGATTCTATGTGATGCGATCAAGACCGATTTAATGCAGCCAGATTCCGGCATTGCCACCAACTTACAGGCGGCGATCCAACAACTGGGTGAAAGCCTGATCCAGAATGAAAAAGTACGTCAGGTATTAAATGAAAAAATGGTCGGCTTGGCGATCAATTTCAGTGAGCAGTATAGCGACAAGATCATTCGTTATATCAGTGAACGTATCCATGAATGGGATTCACGAGAAATGATTGCCAAAATCGAAAGTGAGGTTGGCGGTGACTTGCATATGATCCGCGTTAACGGCGTGATTGTCGGTGCCTTTATTGGTTTAGCACTCGGTGTAATTCGTGCTATTGTGGAAAATGTTTTGTGATATCGAATAAAAAACCTGTTCCCTGTTCTAAATAAGATACGCGGGATAAGTCATTCGCAACCTGCGTGGTTTCAATTCAATGTTGTTTCTGCGAGGTAATCGAAACAATGCAAGAAGTGAACAGGTTTTGCGAATGACAATGCTTTTGGTTACTTTGGGCAAAACCAAAGTAACTCCAGCTGAAGGCTTATCCTGAAATTAGGTGAGTACTCGGCAAGACATCGCCACAATAAATAATTCATTAAAATTTAATTAGGTAATTTCAATCATGTTGCAACTTCAGTCAAAACTCCCAAGCCAAGGCGTGACCATTTTTAGCATCATGACTGAACTCGCACACCGGCTCAACGCTCTCAACCTGTCCCAAGGCTTCCCCGATTTCCCGGCGCCACCTGCCCTGCTGGATGCGCTGAACCAAGCCACACTCTCAGGCTATAACCAGTACCCCGCCGGGGATGGGGTATTGGCCCTGCGCGAACAGCTCGCCACACAGTTTTTACAACGCGATCAATTGCAACTTGATCCTGCCACTGAAATCACTATCACGTCAGGCGCAACCATTGCGATCTTTTGTGCCATTCAAGCCTGCATCCATGCAGAAGATGAAGTGATTATTTTCGATCCAAGCTATGATAGCTACGCGCCTGCAGTTCAACTGGCTGGTGGAAAATCCATTCATATCAATCTGGAAGCACCGTCTTTTCAGGTGGACTGGCAAAAAGTCAAAGACAGTATCAATGCCAAAACCCGCATGATTATTGTCAATACACCGCATAACCCCACTGGTGCAATCTGGTCAGAACAAGACTGGCGACAACTGATTGAACTGATTCAAGATAAAAATATTGTGGTGCTTTCAGACGAAGTCTATGAACATCTGGTCTTTGATGGACAAAAACACTTTAGCGCACTGCAATTTCCTGAATTACGCGATCGCAGTTTTGTGATTGGCTCTTTTGGTAAAACCTACCATGTCACTGGCTGGAAAACCGGTTATTGCGTGGCCTCTCCGCAGCTGATGCGACTGTTCCGCCAGATTTATCAGTTTGCCAATTTCTGTGGGAATATGCCGTGTCAATTAGCGCTGGCCGATTACATGCAACAGCACCCTGAGCATATTCAAGAGCTCCCTCATTTTTATCAGGCAAAACGCGATCTGTTTAATACCCAGCTTCAACACTCACGTTTTCAATTTACCCCGTCTCAAGGTACCTATTTCCAGAATCTGGATTACAGCAATATTCGTCCAGACTTAAATGATGTCGAGATGTGCCAGTTCCTTGCCGAGCAACATAAAATCGTGGCGATTCCCATTTCAGTATTTTACCGACAAGCGCCAGAATCACTGCGCCTGATCCGCTTCTGCTTTGCCAAGACCGATCAAACCCTACAACGTGCCGGTGAAATCCTCTTACAGTGTTGATCAACAAAAAATAAACCGAACGATAAAGTTCCCAGCATCACTTATGATGCTATGTTGGAAAAAATAGATACGCTTCAGGCTGAAGGGTGAAGGAAACTGAATGACTCCACGTCAACCGCTGGTGATGCAACCCAATCTCTGGAAAACATTTTTTCTGTTTCTGGTGCCTTTGATTGCCACCAATATTTTACAAAACCTGTCGGGTACGATTAATACTATCTTTGTCGGTCAAATGATGGGCGTAGATGCCATTGCCGCTGTTTCCGTATTCTTCCCGATCCTGTTTTTTCTGCTGGCTTTCGTGATCGGTATTTCAGCGGGTACTACTGTACTGGTGGGACAGGCCTGGGGCGCACAAAACCTTGAAAAAGTCCGCTGTGTGATTGGTTCGACCCTGTTTATGACCTTGATCGGCGGGAGCATTATTGCCGTACTCGGTCTGGTATTTGCCAAGCACATTCTGGAATTACTGGGCACTGATCCCAAGGTGATGCATCTGTCCTTGCCTTATGTGCAATGGATGCTGGTCGGTAGTCCGCTGTTGTTTGTTTATATTATTTATACCTCGATTCTGCGTGGTGTCGGCGATAGCGTCACTCCCCTGATTGCCTTAAGTCTGACCAGTCTGATCGGTCTGGCAGTCACTCCCGTTTTACTGAAAGGTTATTTTGGTTTCCCGGCATTGGGAATTGTCGCACCCGCAATTGCCACCATTCTGGGCTATGCCCTGGTATTGATTTTTTTAACGGTTTATCTGAACCATAAAAATCATCCCTTAAAGATTGATCGACAATTACTGCAACATATTCGTCATGATGCCGAGCTGAGTAAATTAATTCTAAAACTCGGGATTCCAACCGGCATCCAGATGGTGACGACCTCTTTAGCTGGTCTGGTGATTATCGGCCTGATTAATCATTATGGCGCGCATGCCACCGCAGCCTATGGTGCCGTGAATCAGGTACTGAACTATATCCAGTTTCCAGCCTTGTCGATTTCGATTGCCGCTTCGATTTTTGCGGCTCAAGCGATTGGTGCAGGTCAACCTGATTTATTGGCCAAAGTGACCCGTACAGCTTTGGGCATGAATTTCCTGTTTACGGGGACCTTGATTATTCTGGCCTATTTATTCTCTAAATATTTAATGGCGCTGTTTATTACCGATCACAGCGTGATTGTACTGGGGCAGCAACTGTTATTTATTGTGTTGTGGTCAATTTTATTCTTTGGTGCCAGTGCGATTTTTGCCTCGATCATGCGTGCCAGTGGTACGGTCAATGTTCCTATGCTGATCAATATTTTTACCATTCTCCTGATCGAAGTACCGTGTGCCTACTGGTTTAGTTCGTTGTGGGGCTTAACCGGAATCTGGATTGCCTATGCGCTGTCTTTCGTCAGCTTATGTATTTTCCAAGGCTTTTATTATCAATTCTTCTGGAAGAAATCAAAAATCAAAGTCCTTATTTAACCTGAGCGCGAGGCTGAATATGGTACTCGGAAACGTCATCTACAACCTGCGTGGTGTAAACAAAATAATGTTTTTGCGATATATTTTAATAAATCCAAGAATAGAACAGGTTTTGTAGATGACCATGGTTTTGCCTACTTTTGCCAAAACAAAAGTAGGGCGAGCCTGAACAAAGTTGAAATATATTTCAACTGAAGTGCAAGACGTAGTGGCTGATCCTAAAATTGGGTGAGAACATAGCAAGATTCCACCAAGCTAATCATTTTCAATAGGTTAGAGAGAAATTCAACCGAACTCAGATTGTTTAATATCTGCTTGTTCTGACAGATATAAAAAAGCCATTCACAAAGAATGGCTTTTTTCTGCAGTAATGACTTACATCATTTTGGTTGCAAGGGCTGCAATACGTTGATAACCCGTCGGGAATAAACGCTGGAATGAATCCACAATACGCGCATCAGTACCAATTAACAGACGGCGTTTGTCCTTCTGTACCGCATTCAGAATTTGACGTGCTGCTTCTTCTGGTGGGGTACGCAGGAACTTGTCAAATTGCTTGATCGATTTGCTCGGGTCCATACCCAGACTCTTCAAGCTGTCATTCATTTTTGCTGCTTTGGCAATATTGGTACGAATACCGCCCGGATGGACACAGAGTGAGCTGACACCGCTCTTCTCAATGTCCAGCTCCTGACGTAAGGACTCAGTAAAACCACGCACTGCAAATTTGGTGGCGTTATAAGCAGACTGAGTTGGCTGCGAGGTTAGGCCAAAGATACTTGAAATATTGATGATATGACCATCTTTGGTTTGTTTGATAAACGGCAGGAATTCTTTGGTGCCGTACACTACGCCCCAGAAGTTGATGCCAACGATCCACTCCAAATCTTCATAGCTTGCGCCTTCGACCGTTGAGCCAAGTGCGACACCTGCGTTATTGAAGATCATATTAACCGAACCATGATCCTGCACCGTCTCTTGCGCCCATTGTTTTACCGCATCACGGTTTGAGACATCAAGTACTTTTGTGGTGACTGTTACAGGATATGGCTTCACCAATTCAACGGTTTGAGCCAAACCTTTTTCATTGATATCACTTAACGATAAATGACAGCCCTGTTTCGCTAACAAGATCGCCAGTTGTTGTCCAATCCCAGAACCAGCACCAGTGATCGCTGCGACTTTATTTTTAAAATTTTTCATTGCCTATCCTTTGTGTTGCGAATGATATGCACAATATTCGCCCCAATCATGCGTTGTCATGTGCTGTTTAACCTGTAACCAATATAATTTTGACAATACAGGTTGTCAATATAGTACAGTCAAGCTTTATGACAAATGGCAATAACCGACACCTAACATGTCATAATAGGCCTATTTACATTCTTGACCGAAGATGTGTAAAAGAGACAAGGCATATTTTCAAAATTTGGTTATGCTAGATCGGCAGCAAATGACAGCAATGTAAAAAAGTACGTGATATCCGATTTAGCAACGTTTTAGGGAACGGTTTTTCAATGGCAACTCCAGAGCAAGCGACAGACAAGAAAAAAAAGGCAGCAACCAAAGAGCGTCAATTCAAAGGTCTCTCGTTAACTGAGCGCAAGCAGGCACGTCGTGACAAACTGATTGAAGCGGGTATTGCGACTTACGGTACCCATGGCTTCTTTTCGGTCACGGTCAAGGATGTCTGTAATGAGGCCAAGCTGACTGAACGCTACTTTTATGAATCCTTTAAGAAAAGTGAAGATCTGTTCCAGACCGTATTCCTGAAAATGATCGAAAAAATGCAGACCTGCCTCACTCAGGCGGTACTGATGGCAGCACCTGAACCTAAAAATATGGTCAATGCCGGTTTATCCGCCTTATTAAATGCGATTAAGGATGATCCGCGTATGGCACGGATTATTTATATCGATGCCATGCTGGTGCAGGACCTGCATAATCAGGCCACCATTCAGGAAACCCTGACCCAGTTTGACCGTATTATTCAGGGCTTTGTGATGATTACCATGCCCAATGCCCCGCAAAGCACCGAAGAAGTGTCGTTAATGGCAACCGGCCTGAATGGTTATGTGACCCATATTATTATTCGCTGGGTTTCCGAGGGCTTTAAACAGCCGCTGCAGGATGTGCTTTCTGCCTGTTGTGCTGTGTTCTTGTCCTTTATCGAAACAACCTCACAAAAAAATTAAAATCGTTTTACAGTTTTGTGACAGCCACAACCATCGCATGACAGATTGATTAACTCAATGAATTCATTTGCTTTATGCTCAGGCAAGTTGTCATCATATGGTCATGACTCTGCCCCACAATTGTCACAATTTATTGCTAAATTCGACTTTATTCCCTCTTTTGCAATGATATTGTCATAATTAATCTTTGTAATAAGCCTGTCATAACAACAAAACGGTTAAACCGTTACAGATTTTAAGGGTATTGCGCTGTGAAAGATGACTATATTTTAATTGTCGATGATGAGTTACCGATCCGCGAAATGATCCATACCTCTTTGGATATGGCAGGCTTCCAATGTTTACAAGCCGAGGATGCCAAACAGGCGCATCAGATTATCGTTGATCAGCGTCCTGCACTTATCTTGCTGGACTGGATGTTACCGGGGGGGGTGAGTGGTGTAGACTTATGCCGTCGCCTGAAACGCGATGAGAACCTGTCTGAAATTCCTGTGATCATGCTCACTGCACGTGGTGAAGAAGACCATAAAGTTCAAGGTCTGGATGCCGGTGCAGATGATTACATGACCAAACCCTTCTCGACACGTGAACTGGTTTCCCGTATCAAGGCGGTATTACGTCGTGCCAATGCACTGAGCGGAGAAAAAGTGATTGATGCCAATGGCTTGTTACTCGATCCGGTCAGTCAGCGTGTTAGCTTTGGCAACAGTATTTTAGACATGGGTCCAACCGAATATCGTTTACTGGCCTTCTTTATGACCCATCCGGAACGTGCTTATACACGTGCGCAGCTGCTTGATCAGGTGTGGGGTGGCAATGTTTATATTGAAGACCGTACCATTGACGTGCATATCCGTCGTTTACGCAAAGTGCTAGAGCCTTTTGGTGTTGACCGCTTTGTGCAAACGGTTCGTGGCACAGGTTACCGTTTTTCGACACGAGCCGATTTAGCAGTAGGTTAAAAATCTTTTATGTACGAACCTTATCCGGTCCCTGAACTGGCACGTGAACACCAGCGTTTTCGCTACAGCAGTTTATGGACGTTTGCAAAACAAGATTTAAGGCTGTTACTTTTTTTCTTATTGATTGCAAGCTTAATTGGATTTGGGGTTGGCTACTTTTGGAGCTGTATTTTTATTGCTTTTGTGGTGTTTTTTGCCCTGCAGCTCCGCTCGCTTTATCTGGTCAATGAATGGATTTCAAACCGTCCCTATGATGTTCCACCCAATTTAAATGGGATCTGGGGCGCTTTGCTGTTCAATGTTTATCGCGCTCAACGTCAGGAACGCATTGTTCAGGCAGAAATGGTTGGTCTCATTGACCGTGCCCAGTCTTCTCTGGTTGCTCTGGCAGAAGCCGTGGTGCTGATTGATGACCAACATCAAATCGAATGGTGGAATCCCGCAGCCGAGAAGCTGTTAGGGATTAGTCCTTTGGACCGCGGACGTAACCTATTGTCGATTTTACGCCAGCCCAGTTTTATTGAATATTTTAATAATCCAGATCAATCCCCTGATGGCATTCGTCTGCAAGCGCAGATGGAAGAAGAACGTTATGTACACGTCAAACTCACCCGTTTTGGGGGTGAAAGTCGTTTGCTGGTCGCACATGACACCACACGCGTCCATAATCTGGAACAAATGCGTAAAGACTTTGTCGATAATATTTCACATGAATTACGTACGCCGCTGACCGTACTCAGTGGTTATATCGAAACCTTTACCGATCAAGACGATATTACCCCACGCTGGAAACGTGCTTTCACGCAAATGCAATCCCAGACCAAGCGGATGAATGCCTTGGTCAATGACTTATTATTGTTATCCAATCTGGAAAATAACAAGAAAGTCGCGAAAAATCAGATTATTGATATGGCCAATCTGATGAACCAGATCTTTGATGATGCGCGTGCCTACAATCTTGATTATGGACATACTTTAAATCTGGATATTGATAGCCATTGTGACCTGATTGGCTCGGACATTGAAATTGCCAGTGCCTTCAGCAATTTAATTACCAATGCAATTAAATATACACCGCCTGGAGGCATCATCACCATTGGCTGGCATGAAGCGGGTGACCATGCTTCCTTTACCGTACAGGACAATGGCATCGGCATTGATCCAAAACATTTACCTCGCCTGACTGAACGCTTCTATCGCGTCGATAGCGCGCGTAGCCGTCAAACTGGTGGTACAGGTTTAGGACTTGCCATTGTCAAACATGTCCTGATGCAACATGGCGCACATCTAGAAATCACCTCTAAAGAAAATGAAGGCTCAACCTTTACCGCGATCTTCCCGAAAGAACGTCTGTATCGCATGCTATAAATTTTAGCTTCAATAAAAAAAGCCGACCCTTCTGGATCGGCTTTTTCAATTCTGGATCATAGCAATCAGTGGCTGGCGTTTGCATTAAGCTCTGTCGACTCGAGCAAATGACTAGGTAAGCCAAAGATATGATCAAAAAAGTAATTATAAACAAAGGTATAACATGGGATCAGCACCATCAGACTGAAGTCCAGCAAGAACGCCTTAACTAAACTGATTTGCATCCACCATGCAATCAACGGAATCAAAATCATCACCAGCACAATCTGGAATCCAATCGCATGCGCAATACGTCTTAACACGGTACGCTTTTTCGAGGTTTGGGTTTTTTCCCACATCTCGAACACATAGTTATAAAAAAAGTTCACGGTTACGGCGATGACTGCAATCAAGATCGACAAAGGCCCGGTATGACTAATGGTGGTACCTGACAGCACTGCCAGCACCATTGCACAGATAAAAAAGCTAAAAACTTCATAGAAAAACACATAAGTGACTCTTCTCTTGGTTCCTTGCATGACCACACCTTAAAATCAATAATGAGTGGATTTTACGCTTTAATTTTGATAAAAAAAGTCAATCGTTATCAGTACAACTGACAAGAGAATTAAAATGAAATTAACCAGTGAACAGCTCGATCTGATTCTTGAAATTATTGATCGAGGTAATTTTTCAGCGGCTGCCCGGGCACTGAACCGGGTACCTTCTGCCGTCAGTATGGCGATTGCCAATTTAGAAGCAGAACTAAATTTAAAATTATTTGAACGCAGTAAAAATCATCTTGCGCCCACTGACATTGCCTTATCCATCGAGCCACACGTCCGATTGATTGTGACTAAACTGCGCCAGCTGGAAATGCATTTAACTGAACTTTCAACAGGACTGGAAACCCGTATTGCAATTGGTGTGGCTGCAGACGTCAACCAGAAACTTTTGTTGCCTGCTATTGCCCAACTGCTGCAACGCTATCCGCTACTGGACATTGAAATGGTCAGTGCCCCACAACAAGAATTAAAAGCGCGCTTACATCAAAATGAAATCGATCTGTACATTGCCTATAGCTCATCCGAGCTCGACCGGAATGAGCGCTTTCGACTCTTGGGGACTGAAAAATTTGTTGCAGCAATTTCTCCTCAAAGTGCACAACAGCTCAAGGACAATCATAAAAATGAATTGACCATGCTCTCTGAACTCAGACAGATTATTATCGCCAGCAAACACTACCCTCTCCCGGATAGTCGGGTCCTGGTCTCTGATTCTTACTGGTATAGCGATAGTTTATTGATGGCAATTAATATGGTGGAACAGGGCTTTGGCTGGGGAAATTTTCCACTTTCGATCGTGCAAGAACATTTTGCTCAAGGCAGTCTGGTTCGACTGGAATTTCATGACACCACCAATCGACTGGATATGCCGATTCATGCCATCTGGCCGAGCCACAAACCTCTAAGCCAGACCATTCAGATGCTGATTGAACTCTGGACCAAACAAATCAATATAGAATAAAAAAAAGCCCGACATCCTGTCGGGCTTTTTCGTATTCCTTTCACTAGATACAACTCCTGTCATATCTCACATCCTGATGCCTGAACTTATCATTTTTGTTTTATGTTCTGGAACTTCCTGTTCCTGATGAGTTCATATTAGGCAATTGAGCTTGGGTTGAAAATGGGACATTTCCTCTAATCAGTGTAAGCAAAAACGTACATCGCCATGCGCTCATCTCATTTATAAAATTGGTCATGACATCAAACATGATGCGAAGGTTTATCTAATCTCCTGATAAATCAGTCTGCTGTGAGATCGGCTGTATGCCCATATAATGGTCATAGCTCTGCACCAGTAAACAAATCATTACTGCAGCAATCAAGGTCACAATCTTGTTTTTCATCGTCATTTTCAGCCACCTGAATCAAGAATCTATAAAAAAGATATAAGATTTCTTCCATCTCATCTAATATAGAAAAAGCAGGCACTGATCTAATTTTGAGATATGTGGACATTCAAACAATTCAATTATCTAATCACGATTGTCGAAACCGGTGGCTTTATTGCCGCTTCGGAGAAGCTGTTTATCGCCCAATCAGCACTGAGCAGGCAAATTAAAAATTTAGAAGAAGAATGAGGCTTTGAGATTTTCGATCGCTCTGAAAAGAAGATAAAACTTACGGTTGCAGGCGAAGCACTGTATAAAAGTTTAAAAACCAATCTTGATCATTTAAAAAGTTCCATTGTCAGTGCCCAAAGTATCAGTCGGGGTGAAGGCCGAATTATTAAAATTGCCCATTCCAGCAGTATCGTACTAGATCAGAATAAACTGGAAGTCTTTGAACAGCTGTGTGACACCCATAATATTGATATCGAAATGAATACTCTATCTTCTGAGTTACAACTGGAATATCTATTAAATGGTTCCATTGATCTGGGTTTTATCCGGCCGCCGATTTATCACAATTTAGATGAGGTCAATTCGATTAGCTTATACACTGCCCCATTATATGTGGCTGCCCATATTGCCGATCCGGTTTTAAGTGAAAAAGAACGTATTTCGATACGTGAATTAGCGTCATTAAATTTTGTTTCTGTACCGCATAAAGCGCGTGGTGGTCTCAGCTATCTGGCCGCCAACTTATGCCTGGTCAATGGTTTTTCTCCAAAAAGAACCCGAATTTATTCAAGAAAAAGGTCTCAACTGGAACTGGTCGCCAATGGCTTTGGCATTTGTATTGTGCCTGAAGAATTTAAAGTGATTCTGCCGAGTAATGTCAGGCTTATTCCAATTCAGGACAAGAACACACTCAGTGAAGTGAAACTGATCTGGAAAAAGGATGAAGACCTGCTGATTGACCACTGTGCCGCCTCAATTAATGCTTTTTACAATGCCAAGCCAATCAATTAAACAGCACTCTAAAAAAATAAAATGAAAAAGCCCGACATCCTGTCGGGCTTTTTCGTATTCCTTTCACTAGATACAACTCCTGTCATATCTCACATCCTGATGCCTGAACTTATCATTT
>NZ_AMZS01000031.1:0-7591 GCF_000314615.1 Acinetobacter sp. WC-323 | reverse complement strand
TTTTAATATACAAAGATATGCTCATTTTTTATATCGATAAAAATGTTAAAATTTGACTATTTAGTAAAAAATATAGAGATATTTATGGGGCAATTTATCATGCCCTTTTGCTTTGAGCGACAAAATGTTCAATTTAAGATAGTAAAAATTAACTCAGAACTACTGAAAATCAAAAAGATTAAACAGAGTCAGAAAGTAGTAGTACAAGCAAAGTTCAAAATAATCTATGTGAAAATTTGGCAAAAAATATTGCTATTAATGCAAACGGAGCCATGCTTACGTGTACATTCTAATTATGTTGCAATCTTACAGTTGATACATAATCTTGATGATTTTATCGAAAAATCACAGCAACACTTGTGCTTTGAGAGAAAAGCTCAGAAAGAGCTAGATGCTAAATTTTTTGCTAGATTTTTTAAGCTGACAAAAAGTTCAATCAAAGATCAACTTTTACAAAATTGTTCAGATCGTAATGAATTTAACCAATGCAATTTGATAAAAAATTAAGCGAAAGCGAATATGCCAAAGATTGAAACAGAAGAGCAATTCTTAGATTTAGCAGAAAAATTAAAAGATTATTGTTATTACATATGTTGTGAATACACAATTTGTCGATCTATCAGATGATTTACGTGAAAAAGCCCAGCTCTATATAAGGAAGCCAACAGATATATGGTATATATCTAGTCTAGACAATTAGGTAAATATTATTTCTAGCTTCTTTAAGTTATTTTGCATGCCGACTACTAGTAATACCAAGAGCTGTCTCAACGTTATTTGATTCTACAAGCGAGTTTTTTAACATATCGGCAGTATCAAGAATTTGCAAAAATTGATAAAGCTGAGAATAAGCAAAAACATGTTTGTGATCTCTTTCGCTATGTATCACGATATGTTCTGGATTCTAATCATGCTGAATTATTTCAAGAATGCAGTGAGCTACTAAATCGCTATGTCATGTACGAACGTAACTTGAAAAAGGAGGATCGTAATCAACTTTTTAATATTAAAGATTTCAAACAAGTACAAGCCATAGAGTATTTATCGGCTCTATTAATAATTTTTAAAAGACTTGATGATCGTCGTGTTGTTCATCGTCAGCGTAAGTCAAAAAAAAGTAAAGTTTTGCAATGGCCGACGAAAAATGAACTCAAAAAATTTCGTGAAATTAAAACGGGTAAGCAAGTAGATATTGGACATAACGCAAAGATCAGTATTTATGATGCCGCTCTTCACAAAGATGAAGAGGGTGAAGTTGATCTATTAGATCCTGAAATGGAGTTTTATTCAGAAGATGAAAAGTCTAAAAATTTAAATTATATACTCAGCGATAATGCGACGCATCTAATGCGGCATCGCCAGCGCCGTCATGCTCCTTTTGTTACAAATCCACATTATTTGGCGCCAGATATACTGAAGCAAATTGTTTATGTGTTGAGAACCGAGTTATCCGGGCACTGGAGGGATGCTGCAATCGCTGCAGCATGTTTATTGTCACTTTTGACGGGATTATCACCCGTCGCACTGATGGATTTTAACGAGCTTATTCAAGATGGAATTTTGATCCAGAATGGTTCAAGTAGACGTCGCGAATATTTACTCAAATTAAATCTTAAAATTACAGAGCAGAAGATTAAGAGCTTAAATCATGTGCGGTGGAATGAAGTGATGACACATCAACTACATTTACCTTCTGCTTGGTTTGACTATATAGAACAAGCATCGAATCCACTAATTTCATCAACACACATTAATACGAAACTTAAGAATTGGCTTGATAATCGGTTTGTAGGTTCGATCACTGTAGAAAAACTGCAGGCTCAATTATATTTTCATATATATTATGAAACATATAATGAATATCTTGCTCATGTAATTGCTGGGCGGGATAGTCAGCATCACATGCCTGGTATCTATTATGGCGGGCTACCGAAAACTCAACTCAGTAGCACATATCTAGCCTTTTTAGAAAAAGCACTTACACCACATTCCACACATTTTACTGAAGACACGGCTGAACTAAAAATATTGCAACAACAATTCAAAGTGCAATCTGCATTATCTATAGGAAGGATAGGGAGCCAACTGGCACTTGAACCCAATTTTGTGAAAGAGCAATTCCATATTTTACATAGACATTGTCACGAAAACATCCAAGAAGATAAGCACATTATTAATCAACTTAATGCATATGCGTGTTGGATGTGGCATATCAGTTTGTTGAGTTTGGCAAGTCGGCCTAAAAAAAACCTGTTGGGGAATTTGGATGATTATTGTGTTGAGCTCAAGCTTTTATATGTGAATGATAAAAAAAATAGTAAAGCAAGAAAAGATGGTCGTTTTATCCCTTTATCTGATTTTTTCATAAAAACACTGCAAAATTACACTGCCTTTTTAGAACAAATTATTGAAGCGTACGGTTCATTTTTTAGACAAGTCTTTGCAAAGAAGAAGATAACTGTAAATGATCTTTTTGGTAAGGTCATTTTTAGTAAAGATATCTTGCCGATAACTGTCAAAGAATGGCAGAGCAGGAAAATTAAGTTAATCCCTTTATCGAGAAAATGGGTGAATTCATATATGCAAGGAGTCTTTCCAAAGAATATGTATTCGAATTGGTTACGTCATTTTGACATGAACTTTTTGATGCATGAGCAGCAAGAGGGTAAACCAGCATTAGCTTTTCACTTAATTCAGGCCCTGTATGGTCATGACCAACGTGACCGAGAGGCTTTTCATCCGCATTCTTCACTTATCCCGAATGTCTATGTACAGCAAGCCCGCCAGCAATTGCAAGATAATGTCAAATCTTTATCGATTAAACACTTAGAGCGAAAATAGTTGTATGCAAAAAATCAAAGAACTAATAAAACCACAACTAGATGATCTATTTGTTGATATTCATAAAATGGTGAAAAAGTCGCTAGATAGACAGCCTTCTCCACCTGAAGTATTGACGAAAGAAATGCAGCAAAAACTTGATCAGCAGATCGCTGAAAAATGGCATGACATTAAAGATAGTGTTGATTGTTTGAGTCAAAAGTTGAGCCGAGACGAACAATCAAAACTGATGCAATTTACTGAAGATGAATTTAATAAAAGAAGGAAGCAATTCAACCAGAATGTAGATAAAAAATCATACAGAATTAAGCTAAATCCACATACTAAACGGATCGTACTGCCTAGAAAAATTGAGAGTACAGAGTCACGGTTAGAACAGGGGCATCTACATATCCATGTACTTAAGGAATTAAGGCAGTATTGGCAAGATTCATTTGAATATTGGAATGAACCAAAGTACTTATGGGGAAATTTATGCTTAAGTTTTATATATATTTCAGGCTGTGCAGATGAACAGCATTTGATTGCTATTCAGAAGCAATTGCAGGAGGCCATTGAGCTTGGTACAGATCTGAATTGTTTTCGGTTATACCATTCGGACTACAAAAAAATCACTAATCCATTGTTACTACATTATCGTGTTGAAAACTCTCAATATGGCAACGATGTAGAACAGGGAAAGTTGTACCAATGGAAACATGTTTTTTTTAACCCATATGCGCAGTTCATTTTGCAATATTTAAAAAAGTTGAAAGCTACTCAGAAAGAATTTTGTCTGCAACATTCAGTTGAAGATTGTATTTTAGAAAGCTTGAGTAAGATAGGCAGGAAAAAAAGTCTTGGGGATCTGCAATATCAAATTAAACGCCGTGGATTTCGTGCATTTAATGATGTGCAAATGGTACTCGAATTTAATCCAAACCTCAGCATAGATATATTTTTGAGTAATGTGCTTCAGCAAGAGATTAATACTGTTGCTTTAAGGCCATCCGAATTTAGATTGCTGTGGAATAATGATTACAATCAAGTCACAGAACCAGATAATCGCCCTATTCATTTTGAACAAGAGCAGTTACTTCCTGAAGTTCCGACTGTTCAAAGCAAATTACAAACGATTCCGTATGAGTTGATGTTGTTTGGTCAAAAGAAACGTAAAGGTCAAAAAGTTGAGCGTTTAGATAAAAAGAGGAATAAAGAAGAACGCACGCTACGTTTTTGGCAAGAAACTAGAAGGGTGTTAGAGGAGAAGATAGTTGATGCTAATACAGAGGAAAAGTCTTTAATTGATGCTCAACTACGCTTAATTCACTGGTTAATGCATTTAAAAAAACGAGGGCTTCAATTATCAACTATTGAAAGCTACTTAGGATCGTTTGGCAAAGAATTTATATTTGAGATTTGGCTCAATAAATTAGATTTAAAGCAACAATCCATAGATGACTATGAGGATTTATATCGGCAGCTATTGAAATACAGCAGTGAACGTGATGAAAAAGCAGTTCAACGAGATTCGGTGAAAGGAAAAACCTCTCGTAAGATGCACCAAAGCGCAGAATACCGTTTTGGTCGCCTAAAAGATTTTCATCAATTCTGTATAGAGAATTATGATGCTCCAGGGGTATTGGTGCTACAGAATTCAAGTTTTAAGCATTTACAAATTTGCAATGCACGGCTAGTGAGTCCTTTGCTATTTGGCAAATTATTGGAAAAACTAGAAAATTTAAGTCAAGAGCCAACGGCATCAGAGTGGGTCGATCATCTGAGTTGTTTAAAGCTGATGTATTTACTAAGTTATAGAACTGGACTTCGATTAAATGAAGTTCGTTGTCTTAAAATACAAGATATTATTTGCCCAGAGCTACTTTATAAAGAAAAAGAAAATACAGTTTTTAATAATATCACGCTTCATATCCAAGACAATTCATATCGCCGTCTGAAAACGCGAAGTGCGAATCGTCAAATACCATTGAAAATTGCATTGTCAGAACATGAGTTTTTAGTAGTACAACGTTACATACAACATCGTTATGAGCAATATTTGGTTAATCAGCAGGATGATCTACTTTTTAGTGTGAATCATCGTGTATTAACTGATCAATGTATCAGCAAAATTACAGTAGATTTGTTTAGTCAAATATTAGGTATGCATCATGGCTTTAGTTTTCATACATTACGCCACAGTGCTGCTAACTATCTAGCAATAACTTTGCTCGGTTCAAAAGAAATGATCAAGACCTACACAGATTGTCCTTGGGTAAAAGCAAAAAAGATGAGGGATTTATTGTTTGGTATGAAAGCACGTGCTCAAGAAGAGATTATTCAACATAAATGGCAGGTGCTCGCCTCTTGGATGGGGCATAGCAGTATTGAGCAAACGGCTTCAAATTACCTTCATGTTTTGGATTTATTAGCAGTCGATCGAATTTATAATTCGCCGTGTATCATTTCAAAAAAAGTATTAGAACAGTGTTTTAGTCCAGTGAAGTCAAGTACAGACTACATAAACCTAAATCGTTATACTCAGCAGCAGAAATGGTTTAATTCTTATCAGCAAACACAGCCAGTTACGATGGCTGGCCGACAAGAAAAGAAGTTTAGTATAGAGAAGAGTACTCTGACACCTTTTCAACGTTTGATAAGTTTTAGAGAAGGTCGTTTAAGCGAAGATACCCAAGCTCAAGAATGGATGCAACGATGTCAATGGATGAGCACTAAATGGATGGATCGCCAAAAATTTAATTTAAAAACGAATTATGTTTATAGTAAGAATTTAGAAGAGAGTTGGTTTGATGAACTTTACGAAAAGGCTAAAAAACTGACTCGTCCAGATGAAATAATTCCTCTCCTTGATTTTCATTATAAAGATGATAGGCAGCAAGATGCACTGAAAGAAAAGAACATGGTTAAGGCGCTTAAAATATTATTATTATTTGGAAAACTGCGTAAGAATTTTCTACATTTTCAATGCCGAATGAAAGGTGATGAGCAACAAATTGTTAATTTTATTACTGGTATAGAGCCAATGTTAGGAGATCATCTGTATTTAGAAAAACAAAACTACCCAGTTAATTTGGATGCTCCTGAGCGAACCGTTAAATTTAGTTTTCAAAGAGTTGTCGGCTCTAACAAAAAAAATGTTACTCCGCTGGTTATATTTAATTTAATGTTAAAAATGATGCAAAAAGATGAACTCTGGTTGAAATAGCCTAAGCAAACTAAAAGGGGAATTGTTTAAAAATCTCTCTGGTTATAAGTAAACTGTCTTTATGAAAAGCATCATACTAACTTTGATTCATAATAAAGGGAATTTAAAAGCTTTAGCATCACAATTTGGTCACTGGATTTTAGACAATAGTGTAAAGATTAGCACTTTGGTAAATCGATGAGCTAAAGTGTTGTAGTCCAAACTCGATCTGACAATTACCCATTTTTTAGTGTGCCCGTCAGGTTAAATTTGAACTGAATTTTTCTCAGCCCAAATTCATTTCCAATCAAGTTATGTTTCAAGTGGCGTGGAGCCTGTAAATTATTTTGTGTAAGTTCCATTTTTTATAAATGATCTTTTAATCGATCATCGAACTGAATCGTAAACCAATTCATTGCTAAACGCCAATTTTGAATTGGCATCGTCCATTTCTTCGCAGCATTTGATGTTGCTAAGTAAATGACCTTCTTTACTGAGTCATCAGATGAAAAGATTTTCCTTTTCTTCGTTGAATGGCGTATTACGCTATTCAACGACTCAATCGCATTTGTTGTATAAATAGCATGACGTATTTCGGCTGGATAGCTAAAGATCGTTCGGATATTTTCCCAATTGGCCCGCCAGGATTCTCCAATTTTGGGATACTGGTGATTCCATTGATCACAGAAGATGTCTAGGGACTTTAAAGCATTTTCCTCTGTACTTGCCTGATAAATCGCTTTCAGACCCGACGTAACAGCCTTGTAGTCTTTCCAGCTTACAAATCTCAGGCTATTGCGTACAACATGCACAATACACAGTTGAATATCAGTATGAGGGTAAACAGAGGCTATCGCGTCAGGAAAGCCTTTTAATCCATCTACACAGGCAACAAGAATGTCCTGTACTCCTCGATTTTTTAGCTCTGTCATGACTGACAGCCAGAATTTGGCACCTTCTGTCTGAGCAATCCACATACCCAGTAATTCTTTTTGCCCATCCATATTGATGCCTAAAGCAAGGTATACGGACTTGTTAATCACATTGGAGTGCTGACGGACTTTGACAACAATACAGTCAAGATAGACAACAGGATAAAGGCTATCTAAGGCTCTATTTTGCCACTCAGTCACTTGCTCAATCACAGCATCGGTAACTTTGCTGATGAGAGATGCTGACACATCGGCATCGTACATTTCTTTGAAGAAGGCTACAATTTCCCTATTAGTCATTCCTTTTGCATACAGTGAGAGGATTTGGTCATCCATACTGGTGATGCGTGTTTGGTGCTTTTTGATAATTTGTGGCTCAAATGAACCTTCTCGATCACGGGGAATATCTAAAGCCAGTTGTCCATCTTGAGTTGTAATGGTTTTAGAACTAAACCCATTACGGCTATTTGAGCCTTTCTTGGGCTGATGCTTTTCATAACCGAGATGGTCTGAAAGTTCAGTATTGAGTGCAGTTTCAATCATGAATTTTTTAAAGACTGCTGTCATTTGGTTTAAGTCTTCTGGTGTTTTTAGACCTTTAGCCAATTCGGCAGCCATACTTTTGATTGTTGCT
>NZ_AMZS01000030.1:0-92868 GCF_000314615.1 Acinetobacter sp. WC-323 | reverse complement strand
TATCGGCACGGCAGACGGCGAAGAAAACCTACAAGTCGCGAAAGAAGGCAATGACATCAAGTACAGCCTGAACCGTGACCTGAAAGTGGATAGCGTCACTGCGGGTGATACCGTGATCAACAATGACGGATGACCATTACCGGTGGGCCAAGCGTGACCAAGTCGGTATAGATGCTGCGGGCACGACCATCAGCAATGTAGGACCGGGTGTTGCAGGGACTGATGCGTTAACGTAGATCAACTCAACCAAGCTAGCCAAGACTTAACCGACAAGGGCTTTGGCATTACTGCACAAGACGGTACTACTGTTCAGAAGAAACTGGGCGAAGCTGTTGATGTGGTGGGTGCGGATGAAAATATCACGACCAAAGTTCAAGACGGCAAAGTCGCAATTGAACTGGCCAAAGACCTAAACGTGAATAGTGTCACTGCAGGCGATACCCTGATGAACACCGATGGTGTGACCATTGCCGGTGGACCAAGTGTGACCAAGTCAGGTATTGATGCAGCAGGTAATAAAGTTACCAACGTTGCCGATGGCGATATCAATCCAGATTCGAAAGATGCGATCAACGGAAGCCAGTTGGCAAATAATGCACAAAGCGTGGCAGATGCGCTAGGTGGGGGTTCCACTGTAAATCCGGACGGCACTGTTTCCAGTCCGACCTATAACATCAATGGTACAGATACCGGCAATGTTGGAGATGCGCTGGCAGAACTGGACAAAGGCTGGACCTTGCAATCTAACGGTGCTAACAGTGGTGCAGTCAAAGCAGGTGATACGGTAGATATCGGCACGGCAGATGGAGAAGAAAATCTGCAGGTGACCAAAGAAGGTAATGACATCAAGTACAGCCTGAACCGTAACCTGAACATAGATAGCATCACTGCGGGTGATACCGTGATCAACAACGACGGTATGAGCATTACTGGTGGCCCAAGTATAACTAAATCCGGTATTGATGCCGGTAATAAAAAAGTGACAGGTGTTGATGCTGGAACTATTAGTGCGGATTCAACCGATGCGGTTAATGGTAGTCAAATCAATGCACAAGGCGAAGGAGTGAAGAATATCATTGGCGGCAATACCGCTTATGATGCTAACACAGGAACCTATACTAACCCTGACTTCGGTGGTACCGGCCAAGACAACATTAATGACGCAATTGCTGTTGTCGGTCAAGCTGCTACAGCTGCTAAAACCGAAGTTGAAGCTGGCAAGAACATGACAGTTGATAGTAAAACCGATGCCGATGGGCATACGATCTATACCGTGGCGACGGCTGATGATGTTGAGTTCAACTCGGTCAAAGTCGGTGACGTGAACATTGATGGTGCAACAGGCAAGATCAGTGGTGTAACCGATGGTACGGTTGCAGCAGGTTCTACAGATGCGATCAATGGTAGTCAGTTACACAATACAGCACAAAGCACAGCGGATGCCTTGGGTGGTGGTTCAACCGTTAATCCGGATGGCACAGTCTCTGCACCAAACTACACGGTGAACGGTAACAACGTCAATAATGTCGGAGATGCCATTACTGAACTGGACAAAGGCTGGACCTTGCAAAGTAATGCTGCTAACAGTGGCGCAGTCAAAGCAGGTGATACGGTAGATATCGGCACGGCAGACGGCGAAGAAAACCTACAAGTCGCGAAAGAGGGCAATGACATCAAGTACAGCCTGAACCGTGACCTGAACGTGGATAGCGTGACTGCAGGTGATACCGTAATCAACAACGACGGTATGAGCATTGCTGGCGGCCCAAGTATAACTAAATCCGGTATTGATGCAGCGGGCAGTAAAATCACCGGTGTTGCAGCAGGAGCAGTTCGCCCGGATTCAACAGAAGCAATAAATGGTAGCCAGTTAAATGCCCAAGGCGAAGGTGTGAAGAACATTATTGGTGGTAATACCCAATACGATCCAAACACAGGCAAATATACCAATCCTGATATTGGCGGTACAGGTAAAGACAACATCAATGATGCGATTGGTGCGGTAGGTGCTGCTGCCAAAGCAGCGAAAACTACGGTCACTGAAGGCGACAACATGGTGGTGACAGAAAGCAAGAATGCCGATGGCAGTACCAACTATGAAGTCGCAACCGCGAAAGACGTAAAATTCGATAGTGTGACCTCGACCGATGAAGAAGGCAACGAAACCGTTCTGACAGCGCAAGGCACTCAGGTTAAAGACGGTGAAGGTAACGAAGCCGAATATGGTGCCAAAGGGGTAACGTTGAAAGACCAGGATGGTAACGGTACTGTGTTGAACTCAACTGGTCTGGGCTTTGTTGATCCAATGGGCAATAACATTGGACCAAGCATTACATCCAAGGGCATTGATGCAGGCAATACCGTGATTACAGGTGTTGCGGCAGGTCGAGTTGCAGCAGATTCACAAGATGCGATCAACGGCAGCCAGTTAAAAGGTGTGTCAGATAGCGTGGCAAAATCGATTGGTGGCAATACTACAGTCAATCCGGACGGTACCATTAACACCAGCAACATCGGTGGAACAGGTAAGGACAATATCAATGATGCGATTGGTGCAGTTGGTGATGCAGCCAAGGCCGCAAAATCGACAGTGAGTGATGGCAAAAACATTGTTGTAAAAGAAAGCAAAAATGCGGATGGCAGCACAGACTACGAAGTATCGACCTCATCAGACCTGGATGTTGATAGTGTCACTGCGGGCGGTACCCGTGTGGATGGCGATGGTTTACATATTGATGGTGGGCCAAGCGTCACCCAAGATGGTATTGATGCCGGTGACAAGAAGGTCACGGGAGTCGCAGACGGAACTGTGGCCAAAGACTCGAAAGATGCGGTCAATGGCGGACAGTTAAAGGGTGTTTCAGACAGTGTTGCAGGTGCAATCGGAGGTAATACCACGGTGAATCCGGACGGTACGATTAAGACCAGCAATATTGGTGGAACTGGCAAAAATAATGTCAATGATGCGATTGAGTCTGTGAAGAATGATGCGAAGGCTGCAAAAACTTCGGTAAGCAATACAGACAATAATCTTACAATCAATAAAACCACTAAAACAGATGGTAGTACCGACTATGAAGTGGGTCTGGCAGACAAGATCAAGGTCAAACAGGTTGATGCGGATCAGGTCAATGTTGCAGGTGATCAGGGCAAGACCAGTATCAGTGGTGGCGGAATCAGTATCACTGGTCCGAAAGGCGAGCAGGGACCAAGCATGACCACAAGCGGTATTAATGCCGGTGGCAAGAAAGTCACCGGGGTTGCCGACGGTGCGATTGCCAAGGATTCGCAAGATGCGGTTAACGGTAGCCAGTTACACCAGTCTTATCAGGATGTGGGGGCCGCGCTCGGTGGCGGTGCAGGCTATGATCCGGCGAAAGGCTGGACTGGGCCAAGTTATGAGGTAGGAGGAGCTAAACATGACAATGTCGGTGACGCATTAGGGGCGCTGGATAATGCCGATAAAGCATTGGGTGACCGGATTACTAACCTTGGCGATCAGATGCAACAGGCTTTCTATGACACCAACCAACGTATTGATGATGTTAAAAAACACGCCAATGCCGGTGTTGCCGCTGCGATGGCGCTTGAAACCGCGCCTTATATTTCGGGCAAATATACCTATGCTGTCGGGGCCGCTTATCACGGGGGCGAAAATGCAGTCGGTGTCACCCTGCGTAAAACTGCTGACAATGGACGCTGGTCACTGACTACGGGCGTGGCGGCTGCCTCTCAGGGTGACCCAAGCTTCCGTGTTGGTCTAAGTGGCGTATTTGATTAAACATCCATTCTAGAGCAAGGAGAACCGCAAAAGGTTCTCCTAACTACAACAATAATCAAGAGAGGCATTTATGAAAAAATTACAATCTTTGGTATTGACCATGTTTGCAAGTATGGCATTTACCAGTCAGGCTGAAACTCAAAATGAAGTACAGTTAACGCAAACTCAGGGAGTCACTTTTCCGGAGGTGAGCAAAAGCTATCTCAAGCTGGTCAAGCGTTATGAATATAACGATGTTGCCCGTCTGGATAAGGGTATGAACAAAGATCAGTTCCGTCATATTTTGGGCAATCCGCATTTTAGTGAAGGTGTGTTTGCGGTAAAGACCTGGAATTATGTGCTTGATATTCGCGTTCCGAATACTCAGGATTATAAACGTTGTCAGTTACGGATTGATTTTGACAAGCATTATATTGCCAACCGCTTATCGTGGAAAGGAGAGGAGTGTCAAGGATTGATGGCTTGGGGTGCCAATAATGTCGTACCAGCAACCTTGCCTGCGCCATTACCCCGCACAACGCCACAATCTGGAGTAGTATTCTTTGCATTTGACCGTTCGGATATCAACTCGATTGAACCAGGTTCAGCTAATATCGAACTTTTGGCAGAAGAAATTCGGAAAACTGACAGTCCGGTAAGGGTATCAGGCTATACTGACCGATTAGGTTCTTTCTTTTATAATCAGGCACTTTCTTCCAAGCGGGCCAATACTGTAGCGAAACTCTTGGTCCAGCAAGGTATTGATCCTTCCCGGATTCATGTACAGGCGAATAGTGAGACAGAGAGTTATCAACACTGTTCAGGACAAGCAAGAAACACTCAGTTACTTGAATGTATGGCACCGAATCGTCGTGTCAATATTCAGTGGTAACCTAATTTAGATAATATTAGACAGGTAGGACGTTTATACCTGTCTTTTTTATCCGACTTTTATTTTGTGATCGTAGTTTGAATATATTTGATTTTTTGCTTATGCCTTGTATATTGTAGTTAAAGGTTAAAAATAATGCACAAATGTAATCAAAAAACCACATAATAAAACAAGAAACACAACTTTAAATTAAATTTTCCCAAAATGATGAGTTTCATGTTCTAAAGTGTTGAGAATCTGAGATTGGTTTTTGTTAGGGTATAAAGAAATCATCGCTGAGATAGATAATATGTTTCATACTTTTTTATATTGTGGAAAAAATATAAAGCTGCATATTATTGAGATTGGCAATAAAGATTTACAACAAGCTGTCATATTTTTTTTATTGGATATTGAAAAGTTTTTTTCTATTATGGATGATCTGTCATTACAGTTTTATAGAGTTATTTTGATTTATAAAGTAACTACTTTGAAACAGGGTTTCTTTGAGAAAGATTTTTTAAATAGTATCGAAAAGCTAATTGAGGGCCTTGAAGTAGATGGTATACATTGTATATTTGAATCTAATTTAGAAAATATTTATAAAGATTGTCTATATTTAAGTCAGCTTTTTAATTCAGTCACTGTTTGTAAAGATTTTAATAAAATCTGTATGGAAGCTTTTTTTGCTGTTAATCCTGCAGGAAATAAAAAAAGTATAGATTTTATTGAAAAAGTTAGCGCCCAGATCAATAATATTTTATCCGAAGGAGAGCCCTATTTATTGAAAGTTGCAAAGAAAATGAAATTGACTCCTCGAGTTTTATCAAAAAAAATAAAAAACGAAGGAGAAGAGTTTAAGCTGTTGGTAAAACAGAAAAGACATGAGAAAGCATTGCTTTTATTACAAGATAAAAATGTAAGCTTATCAGATATCGCTTACACGTTGGGGTATACGGAACATAGTGCGTTTACACGTGCATTTAAAGGTTGGACTGGATGTTCGCCTTGTCAGTTCAGAAAATATTTTAAATAACCCAATGTGAGGCAGATAATTTGGATATCCGGGATTTAAAAACCTTTATATACGTTGTTGATAATCAGTCTATTACGGTCGCATCTGAAAAGTTAGGTGTGAATCAGTCAACTGTGACAAAACGTATTTATAACATGGAAGAAATGCTTAAAGGTGTATTGTTTAATCGAAAAACCAGACCATTACAACTGACGAGTTTAGGTGAAAAAGTTTATTTTAAGGGCTGTTTTATTTTAAAACAACTTGAATCTTTGGAAAACTTTCATCAGCAACCAGATGTCGTCGAAACCAAAAAAATAAGAATAGGCATTCCACAAACGCTTGTAGATGACTTGCTGGACTATATTTTGTATGAGAGCAAGAAAACGGAACTGCTTTATGAAGTAGATATATCGAGTGGGTGGGGGCGTAGTCTCATCCAGCAAATTCAGGACGAAGAAATTGATCTTGCTACTTTTATGATCCCTTCCAATATCAGTATTCCTGCTGATTTGCTTTTCTCCAAAATTGGAACGCTTGAATTTGTGGTAGTCTGTAAAAAGGGAGAGGCCTATAAATATACTAATTTTGAAAAGTGCAGTAAAAAAGGTTGGATACTGCATCCGGAAGGGTGCTGTTTTAGGGAAAGTCTGGCTAGCCTGTTATATGAACGGAATCTTGGCTTTTATATTAATAGAGAAATTTTTGGGCTTGATCTGCAATTGCAGAGCATCTTGAAAGGTGAAGGTCTAGGTATTTTCCCGAAACCTTTTTTTGATAAGTTTAGTTTAAAGAATAACAGGCTAGAACGTGTTAAATTAGAAGATTTCCCGCTTTATTTAAATGTTGGAGTGGTCAAGTCGCCAAGCTTGGGGAATGAGGAAGCCCGTGTATTTTTTGACATTGTGAAAAAACATTATTTTTAGTTTAAGTTTAAACAGTCTAATGAGAACAAGCCCTTTTACTGGCGAGCTTGTTCTTATTTGTTATTGTGAAGTCTGATATTCATTAATCACTTCAAGTGCTGCCCGAAAGGCTTCCTGAGTGGCGGGTGCGCCGCAATAAGGCAGGCTATGTAATAACACCTCCTGTATTTCCTCGACACTGGCGCCATTGTTTAACGCACCGCGAATATGTCCTTTCAGTTCGGTTGGACTTTTCAGTGCGGTCAGGAAGGCGATCGTGACCAGCGAGCGATATTTACGGGGCAATACACCTTCGCGTTGCCAGGTCGATCCCCAGGCATGCTCATTAATCCAGTCTTGCAACGGTTGCGTAAAAGGAACAGTATTGTCCTGTGCACGTTTTACAAATGATTCGCCCATGACTTCGGTACGAACTTTTAATCCATTTTCAAAATCTTGTTGTGACATATTTTTACTCTTTTAAGCATGCAACGGAAAGTGTGAGGTTGCGAAACCCTCTTCATCCTAACTGAATCATTCAGGAAGCTAAAGTCATTGCAATGGACTGATGGTTCTCGAGTTGAGTAAAGGAAATTTTCAAACAAGAAGATGTGTGATTCAATTTTGGGAGTACCTCAATTGTGGATAAGTGAAGCGATATCCACAAAGGCCACAGCCAATCATTTGAGTTGTTGCGATGCATGTCTGGAATAGATTTCGAATCGTGCAAAAGAGATCATGGACTGTTGTGTGAGTTAGGCGATTTCTGTCTGCCCGACGTGATGATAAGCACGATTAAAATAAACCAGACTGTGCTCATGCTGGCCTTGCTGAATGGCGACGATGCGGCAAATGAAAATGGTATGGGTTCCCACGGCCTGAACTTGTTCAATCTCACAATCAAAATTGACCAGTGCATCTTTTAATACCGGAGCACCGGTTTCTAACTCTGTCCAGACGCCATGTTTAAATCTTTCTTCCGGACTTAAGCGGGATGAAAATGCTGTAGAAATATGCTGATGTTGCGCGCTTAACACATTCACGCTTAATACTTTATTTTCTACAAAATGGACATGGGAACTGGATGCCTGATTCATACAGACCAGTAAGGTCGGTGGCGTATCGGTCACGCTACATACGGCAGAGGCCGTAAAGCCATAACGACCCGTCAAGCCAGCCGTGGTGATGACACTAACGGCACTGGTTAATAAAGACATTGCGTTTCTAAAGTCTGTCGCTTCAATCATCACGATACTCCCAAATCAAATCCGAGCTGTCTGAATAGAGCAAGGGCTACCTGTTGCAGCCCTTATCGATCCAAAGTTCGGTAAATATTAAGCGGAGAGTTCTCTGCGAACAATGTCTGCACCTGCACTTAAAGCATGCAGTTTGCCTGTGGCCACCTGACGTGATAACGGCGCCATACCACAGTTGGTTGAAGGGTAGAGCTTGTCTGCATCGACAAACTGAAGCGCTTTACGCAGGGTATCTGCAACTTGCTCAGGTGTTTCGATCTGATTGGTGGCAACGTCAATTGCACCCACCATCACTTTCTTGCCACGAATCAGTTCAATCAGATCCATAGGCACACGAGAGTTCTGACATTCGAGTGAGATGATGTCGATTTTAGATTGTTGTAGCTTTGGAAACGCTTCTTCGTATTGGCGCCACTCTGAACCCAATGTCTTTTTCCAGTCGGTATTGGCTTTGATGCCATAACCATAGCAAATGTGAACTGCGGTTTCACATTTCAGCCCTTCCAGTGCACGCTCTAAAGTTGCCACGCCCCAGTCATTTACTTCATCAAAGAACACATTAAATGCAGGCTCATCAAACTGAATAATATCAACACCGGCAGCTTCGAGTTCTCGTGCTTCCTGATTCAGGATTTTAGCGAATTCCCACGCCAGCTTTTCGCGGCTTTTGTAATGACCATCATAAAGTGTATCAATCATGGTCATCGGGCCAGGCAGTGCCCATTTGATTGGCTGACTGGTTTGCTGACGTAAAAACTTGGCATCTTCCACAAACACCGGCTTTTGACGAGATACGGCACCGACCACTGATGGCACACTTGCATCATAGCGGTTACGGATACGCACGGTCTCACGTTTTTCAAAATCGACGCCGTCCAGATGTTCAATAAAGGTGGTGACAAAATGCTGGCGGGTCTGTTCACCATCGCTGACGATATCAATACCGGCATGGCGTTGTTCTTGTAAGGACAGGCGCAATGCATCCTGTTTGCCTTCAATTAACTGCTGATCTTGCAACTTCCAAGGTGACCAGAGTTTTTCAGGTTCGGCCAGCCAAGACGGTTTTGGTAAGCTGCCAGCAGTTGAAGTCGGTAATAATCGTTTCATAATCAATAATCTTGTTTATCTAGGTGAATTAAAAAATTAATTTGCAGCCCATTGCTGAAGAATCGTGTGGTAAGGCTTAATGAACTGTTCTTCAGTAAATTTGCCTTGTTTAATCGCCAACTGGCTGCGCTCTTCCCGGTCATAAACAATACGAGTTAATGAATAGTCCTGATGCTTCAAGCTTGGCTGGTAGGTTTTTCCTGCGACTGAATTCGCGTTATAAATCTCTGGGCGGTAGATTTTCTGGAAGGTTTCCATGGTACTAATCGTGCCGATCAGTTCCAGGTCAGTATAATCATCCAGCAGATCACCGCGATGGTAAAAGGCCAACGGCGCCACGCTATTTGGCGGCATGAAATAGCGAACTTTTAAGCCCATTTTCTCGAAATACTGATCTGTTAACGAATATTCATCCTGCTGATATTCCACGCCCAGCACCGGATGCTGATTTGCAGTTTGATGATAAGTCTTGCTGCTGGAAACGCTGAGGCAAATCACCGGCGATTTATGGAAGTTACTGTTATAGGTATTTGAGTCCAGGAATGATTTAAAGATTTTCCCGTGCAATTCACCATAGTTTTCTGGAAGGCTAAATTGCGCTTTGTCTTTATTATGTTCCAGCAGTAACACACTAAAATCATAATCGCGCACATATGAGGAAAAATTGTTTCCGACAATACCGTCAAAGCGTTGATTATTCTTATGATCCACAATATTGGTTTTCAGGATTTCAATGGTCGGGAAGGTCTCACCTTTACCTTCAACATCAATATCAACCGAAATGATTTCAAGTTCGACAGAATAACGGTCTGCTGTCGGGTTATCCCAATGCGCCAGACTATTAAAACGGTTGTTAATCATTTTTAAGGTATTGCGCAGATTCTCTTGACGACTTTCACCTCTGGCCAAATTGGCAAAGTTGGTGGTAATTCGCGTATTGTCTGAGGGCTGATAGTTTTCATCGAAACTAATGCGCTTAATCGTAAATGTAAACTCTTTGCTCATGATGATCTGATACCCTAAATTCTGAGATAAAACCTTATTGCTTCGTTGCCCTTTCCGGATGTTCCAATTTTTTTGGAGTCTCCCAGTCAATCGGATTTTTCAGTCGATTCTGTTATTTGCCAAAGTGGCTTCATCAGAATCAATCCTCAGATTGTCTCGTGTGAAGAGCATGCAGTAATTTATACTTGAAACATGACATGAATAAAAATGATTTTGTTTCACTGAAAAGTGAGTGAAATTCATGTTTGCAATTTTTATGCGCTCTCACGGCCATTTCACGACCTCAGAAATCGTAAAACTTTCCTCCGGTTTACTTTCAAGGTATATCCCTTATAATTTCAGGTCTGCGCTACGGCCCAGAATTCTCCCTTTTTAAATTTTTTCATTATGTCTTTATTTTCTCAGTGCTTAGAGCAGAAGCAATTCTGTATTCTGGTGGAATATCTATGTTCTAACCGTGATACGCCCGCAGTTCCCTCAAGCCTGGCTGGCTATCCAGCCATGATGACGTTGGCTGATCGTGTGCATAGCGATGAAGACCCTGCACCATTAGAGTTGGCACAAAAATACGCGCCTGAGGTTGAAAAACTTTTGCATTTTTCAGGTAAAGGTCGGGATATTCAAGAATTTGAACACTTTCTCGATCAGGCCGAGCAGCGTGGATATCACAACCTGCTTTTACTAAGCGGCGATAAACTGAAGAATCATAATTTTGGCCGGGAGATTCCGGCGCAACGGACTCGTTATCTCGAGTCTGTGAATGCTGTGATGGCAGCCAAACAACGGCATCTGTTTAATATCGGCGTGGCTTTTAATCCATTTAAATATACTGAGGCTGAGCGGGATGCCCAATATCTGAAACTGCATAAAAAGATCAAAGCAGGCGCAGACTTTCTGATTACCCAGCTTGGATTTGATCTGGATTGTCTTCAGCACAGCCAATCCTTTATCTCTCAGCATTATAAACAATTCCCTTTAATTGCCTGCGTCATGCCGCTGAGCTTAAAACGCGCGCAATTTATGCTGAAACATCAGGTCGCCGGACTGGTGATTCCAGCGCATATTGTGCATGTCCTGAAAAGTGAATACGAGGCTGATCCTGTTCAGGCGGAAGCAAATGTCTATGCGCGTTGTGCGTTGCAGATCCTGATCTGTAAACATCTCGGTTTTGTTGGAGTGCATTTATCAGCTTGTCATAAGCCACAAGAACAACAAAAACTGGAACAGTTTTTAAAGCAATATGAAAGCTGGTCTTTAGCAGCCTGTGAAAAAGCCTGGAAAGACCTGTGGAAAATGGATTCAGGACTTGAACTTAAACCTGAGCTGGCCACTTTTTCAAAACCTGTCCCACCAGCCCAGATTTTTAAATATAAGCAAATGCATTTAATGCATCAGCTTTTTTTTGCATCTCATGCGGCGCTCGGGATTGGGCGTTTTATTTTTAAAGCCAATTTCTGGAATAAAGCTCGGCCTGATCAGCTTTTATTGAAAATGGAACATTGGAGCAAACATCCACTGGTGGGCTGTGAAAGTTGTGGGCACTGCCGTCTGGATGACACGCTGTATATCTGCCCTGAAACCTGTCCCAAAGGGCTTGCCAATGGTCCCTGTGGCGGGACAAGTTTAGACCGGTGCGAGTTTGGTGACCGAGAGTGTATCCATTCGGTCAAAGCCCGACTGGCGAAGCGCCTAGATCAAACCGAGGTGTTGAGAAGTAAACTGATCCCTGCGATTTCAATTGAAACCCGCTATACCAGTTCATGGAAAAACTGGTTTAAACACTCAGAATCACATTGATTGTCGGCATTGTTCAAGTCTGTTCTTTACAAGACAGTTGCAGCGTAGGGCAATGCAATGCCACGCATCATTTTTATGGCTGCAATTAGACCTGAGCAAGCGCCTCTTAATGCCATTCTAATTTTCCCCCTGACAGTAGCGTCGCGCCTAAGACAACCGGCACATAAATCACCGCACCAACGATCGCCAAAGGCACAATCGCGACCCCTGTGGCGACATCTTTGGCTTTCTTCTTGAAATTGCCCTGATGATGTTGTTCCACTTTTTTCACGATGGAAATTGGATAGGGCTGTTTTAATTGATAGGGAATGGCTTGTTGATTGGCAACCTGTTGATAGATTTGCCCAGAAAGATCAATCGATGCTAAAGGATATTCACAGTTTTCAATTGGAACTAATGCCGAAGTACAGTGAGTGGTGGTTTGGGTAAAGCCCAAGGCCTTTAATTGCTGATATTCACTGGCTGGTAGCAGGCCGATGGGTTGATTATAACGAAGTCTTAAGGTGCTTTTAAACTGGGTATCAGACAGCATTTCAAATTGTATTGGTAGTTGATTCATCAAGGAGCGTCGCTCAGGACGCGTATGCTGAATGATATTAAAGACAGTAGCACCGCCCTGATCCGCGATGTAGGTATAACGTTCTCCAGCAAAAACAATCTGCTGCTGGGTTGGGGTGGCCATTTTTCCAATCGCAATAATTTTATCCTGAAGCACGGGGTGGTATGTATATTGAGGCGGAAGCGTTGAACAGGCAGTTAAACTGGTCAGGGTCACAAGCGTGAATAGTTTTTGAGCCATATTGTGTGGTATCTATTTTATTGAACTTATAAGCCTTTAATTATAGATGAATTTCGTGAATTTCTCTCATTGACTTTAGCCGCAGTAATTCCCACTCAACATGTGTTGTTGAGCGAGATCTGAGCATGCCGAAAAGTTAAAATGATGAACTGGGGGAGAGCGGTTGCAGATGCTGGCGATGATGCAAGATCAACCGGTTCTGGAAACTGCGGATACAACTGCTCCTGTTTAGCGGGCAGCCTTTCAACAATCAATCAATATTTTCTTTAAATCTGCTACAATTGCGCCAATTTTAAATTCTTTCGCACGCTCTCTGCCTCTATCTCCATTTGCAGATACAGAGGGGTGCACAAAATTGTAGATTTTTCGCATGTTTAAAGATGAATTAGCGGCACAGGTTGCCCAACGACGCACATTTGCGATCATTTCCCACCCCGATGCGGGTAAGACCACCATGACAGAGAAACTGCTGTTATGGGGGAAGGCCATTCAGGTTGCGGGGATGGTAAAAAGCCGTAAGTCTGACCGTTCTGCTACATCCGACTGGATGGAAATGGAAAAAGAGCGTGGCATTTCGATTACCACCTCAGTGATGCAATTCCCTTATAAAAAGCACACCATCAACCTGCTGGATACACCGGGACATGAAGACTTCTCGGAAGATACCTATCGTACCTTGACGGCAGTTGACTCGGCACTTATGGTGATCGATGGCGCCAAAGGTGTCGAAGAACGAACCATTAAATTGATGGAAGTGTGTCGTATGCGCGACACGCCAATCATTTCATTCGTCAACAAAATGGACCGTGAAATCCGTGAGCCATTGGAATTGCTGGATGAAATTGAAAGTGTCCTGAACATCCGTTGCGTACCGATCACCTGGCCTTTGGGGATGGGACGTGACTTTGCGGGTGTCTATAACCTGCTAGAAGACAAGCTTTATGTTTATAAAGCTGGTTTTGGTTCAACCATTACCGATATCGATGTTCGTGATGGTTATGATCATCCGGATATCCGTGAAAAAGTGGGTGAGTTGGCATGGGCTTCTTTTGAAGAATCCCTTGAGCTGGTGCAGATGGCCAATGAACCACTGGACCGTGAATTATTCTTGCAAGGCAAGCAAACTCCTGTTCTGTTTGGTACCGCATTGGGTAACTTTGCCGTGGACCATGTTCTGGATACCTTTATTAACTGGGCACCAGAACCGAAAGCACATCCAACTCAAGAACGTATGGTTGAAGCCAAAGAAGAAGGTTTCACTGGCTTTGTGTTTAAGATTCAGGCCAACATGGACCCGAAACACCGTGACCGGATTGCTTTCATGCGTATTTGCTCAGGTAAATATGAAAAAGGCCTGAAAATGAATCATGTACGTATCGGTAAAGACGTGCGTATCAGTGATGCATTGACGTTCCTTGCGGGTGAGCGTGAGCATCTGGAAGAAGCTTGGCCGGGGGATATCATTGGTTTGCACAACCACGGTACTATCCAGATTGGTGATACCTTTACCAGCGGTGAAAGCTTGCACTTTACCGGTATTCCACACTTCGCACCGGAAATGTTCCGCCGTGTACGCTTGAAAGATCCTTTGAAATCGAAGCAATTGCAAAAAGGTTTGAAAGAGTTATCTGAAGAAGGGGCAACTCAGGTATTCATGCCACAAATCAGTAATGACCTGATTGTCGGTGCAGTCGGTGTGTTACAGTTTGATGTGGTGGCCTATCGCTTAAAAGAAGAATATAAGGTGGACTGTATTTATGAGCCGGTGAGTGTTCATACGGTGCGCTGGATTCACTGTGATGATGACAAAATCCTGAATGAGTTTAAGAAGAAGGCACATGATCAGCTTTCAGTTGATGGTGGCGGTCACTTAACTTATCTGGCGCCAAGCCGTGTTAACTTGCAGTTGATGCAAGAACGCTGGCCAGATATCCAGTTCCGTAACACACGAGAACATTAGAATCTCCCTAAATCCCTCTTTATGAAAGAGGGACTTTATCACGAGTCCTAAAAATATTTAATTCGTGATACTCCTCCCTTTTTATAAAGGGAGGTTGGGAGGGATTAAAATAAAAGGATGATGAAATGAATGCTTTAAAACCACTTTTTGCTGTCAGTGTCTTGATTGGAGTGATGGCTTTAACCGCATGTGATCATCCAGATAAAAATAAAGCCGATACCGCCGAAAGTAAACCGGCTGCGGTACCAGTTGAAAAAGCTGAAGTGCTGCCGTACTTAAATATGAAAGAGGCCAAGGCGGACTATGCCTTGCCATTTTGTGAAAAGAAAAACTGTATTGATGTCGATATCCAGACGGTAAAAACGCAGGATGAATGGCTAAATGCATGGATTGCAAAAAATCAGTCCAAGGTGATCCAGCAGCAAATTGAACTGGATAAAAACCTGACGCTGCAACAGGCCATTAATGCCTATGTGAAAAAGTCAGATGAGTGGCAGGACAAGTATTCTAAAAATAAGGCCTATGAACTGCATCTGAATACCCGGATTGCTTCACAGCGCAATCAATATGTGCTGTTACAGGTGGGAGTTAATGCCCAGCAAGAAGATCTTGCGGTGAAAGATCGCTTCTATTTCTTTGTGGCAGATCGCAAGTTGCAAAAGAGTCTGAGCGTGCTGGATGTGATCCAGAAAAATCAGCAAAATGCCTTAAATGATATTGTGCAGGCGCATTATCAACAATGGATTGCAAAACAATCGGCAGAAGTGAAAAAACAGGTACCGAAAAAACTGTATTGGGGGCAGGCGGACTGGTTCTTTGATGGTGAGGGTATCGGTTTACATTATCGGGCCAATGAAATCAGTAAAGATGCCCCGCAACTGGATATTTATTTAACCACTGAACAGACTCGGCAGATGCTGCAAGCTGAGATTTATCAGCAGATGTTTTGATTCTTTAGATTGACTTTTTTAAATTTCGTATAGAAATTGCATGTGCTTCTAGCAGTTTTGCATTAACTTCGATAGCATTTAAAAATCTTGTGTAATAACAATGCTTATAGGTCTCAGATGAAAACATTTTATAAATATAGCGTTCTTGCATGTGCTGTTTTGCTTGCAGCCTGCCAGCCTAAATCGGAGCCAAAACAATCACAGGATAAGCCGCAAGATCCACCTGCGGTACAACAGCAGGCTGAACCGGTTTTACAAGGCGAAACGGTTAAGATTCCGGTAAAACTCCCTGAATGTAAGGGCAATACCTGTCCTGACTTTACGGTTGAGCGTTTGCAAAGTAATTTCCCGTTTATCGATCAGTTGCTTGATCAGCAAATTCTTGAACAGCTTGGCAAAATGCTTGAGGTGGTCGATGCGGATGCACCGGCTGCTTCAACCGCAAAAAGCACTGGGGCGAAATCCGATCTGGACAGTCAGGCACAGTTATATGCTGATTCATTTGTCAAAATTGATGAAGAGTTAAAAGCGTTAAGTAGCAGCCACCAGATCAGCTTAATGATCAAGCCGAAGATCTTGCAGCCGAAAGGTAAACTGGCAACCGTAGTCCTGAATAGCAGCAGTTATTTAGGTGGGGCGCATGGCGCAACTTCGCAGCGTTATTACAACTTTGATCTGGCAAATCAGAAACAGGTACAGTTGCAGGATCTGTTATTGCCAAAACAGAAAGCGACCTTGGACAAGCTGGCTCATGACGCATTTAAAACCTGGATTGTGGATTCAAAACTGGCCACAGATCCTAAGGAATACGAACAGGCTTGGCCATTTCAGGTGACAGATAATTTCTTATTGGGCGAACAGGGCTTGATCCTGCAATATGGTGAATATGATATTGGCCCGTATGTGGTCGGTTTGCCGCGTCTGGTGATTCCATTTAGTGAATTACAAGGGGTATTGAAACCTGAATATTTGCCAAAAGTGGACGCGCCGGCTGCCTCTACACCTGTCGCAAATGAGAACAAGTAAGCGCTGATGCAACTGTTCGATACCCATACCCATTTTGATGTTGCCGATTTTGATCATGATCGGCAACAGCTGGCTGTGCAGGCCAAACGGGTGGGGGTCGAGGCATTGGTATTAATCGGGTTTCTGCAATCACGATTCGATGAGCTGATTCAGACCCATCAGCAATTACAAGGCTGGGAGCATGTACCGCAGTCTTATCTGGCGCCCGGTTTACATCCCTTTTATATCGAACAGCATCAGCCAGAACATTTACAGGATTTAGAACAGGTGTTGCAGCAGCTTGATTGTGTAGCAGTCGGTGAAATTGGTCTGGATACCTTTTTAAAACAGCATAAACAGCCAGAACTGTTTGCCAAACAGCAGCATTATTTTATTGAGCAATTACAACTTGCCAAGCAATATCAAAAACCGGTGCTGTTGCATATCCGTAAAGCACATGCTGAAACCATTGCGGTTTTAAAGGCGCAAAAATTCAAGTTAGGCGGGATTGCCCACGCTTTCAGTGGCGGTGTTGAGGAAGCCAAAGCCATGATCAAGCTGGGCTTTAAAATCGGCATCACCGGACAAATTACCAATCCAAATGCCAAAAAACTGCATCAGGTGGTGCATGCCATTGGTCCCGAACATCTGGTGATTGAAACCGATTGCCCAGATATGACGCCGTTGTGCTGTCAGACTTCAACCGAACATCGGACCCGCAATACGCCTGTCAATTTACCTTATGTGTTAGACAGCTTGGCGCAAATACTTGAGCTGCCCCAAGCACAGCTTGCCAGGCAATTGTGGCAAAACTCATGTGCAGCCTTGCATCTCGGATAACAACCATAATCCCGTTAAAAATAAGGTAACTAAAAGGGAACACATCCATTTCCAAACAGGGTTACATTAAACAGAGAACTTCATAATAAACAATCAGCCAATACTGGGAGGGTAACCTGATGGCCAGATATAGCAAAATCAATAGTTTCAATGCATTACAAACACTTACCGTCGGTTCTAAATCTTATCAAATTTTTAACCTTCCGCAAGCAGCACAGACACTGGGTAATATTGACCGCCTACCCAAGTCACTCAAGGTTTTGCTAGAAAATTTACTGCGCTTTGAAGATGGAAAAAGTGTAAAAGTCGAGCATATTCAGGCGCTGGTGGACTGGCAGAAAAGCAAACGTTCAGATCAGGAAATTCAATATCGTCCTGCCCGGGTATTGATGCAGGATTTCACCGGTGTACCTGCGGTAGTCGATCTGGCTGCCATGCGTGCAGCCATGGCGCAGGCCGGGGGGGATCCAAACCGGATTAATCCGCTTTCCCCGGTGGATCTGGTTATTGACCATTCGGTGATGGTGGATCATTTCGCCAATGATCAGGCTTTTGCCGAGAATGTCGAAATTGAGATGCAACGTAACGGTGAGCGTTATCAATTCCTGCGTTGGGGGCAGTCTGCGTTTAATAACTTTAGCGTGGTACCTCCGGGCACTGGAATTTGTCATCAGGTTAATCTGGAATATCTGGCACAAGCGGTGTGGCTAGGAGAAGATGAAGGGCTGGATTTTGCGTTTCCAGATACCTTGGTCGGCACAGATTCGCATACCACCATGATTAACGGATTAGGTGTGCTTGGTTGGGGCGTTGGCGGGATTGAGGCCGAAGCGGCCATGCTGGGGCAACCGGTATCGATGTTGATTCCGGAAGTGATCGGTTTCAAATTAACCGGCAAACTGAACGAAGGCATTACTGCAACCGATCTGGTGTTGACCATTACCCAGATGCTACGTCAAAAAGGCGTAGTGGGTAAATTTGTAGAGTTCTATGGCGATGGTCTGGCCGATTTGCCTTTGGCGGACCGTGCCACCATTGCCAATATGGCGCCAGAGTATGGCGCGACCTGCGGTTTCTTCCCGATTGATGAAGTTACACTCGGCTATTTAGCCCTGACAGGCCGTCAACAACAACGCATTGATCTGGTTGAGGCCTATAGCAAGGCACAGGGCCTATGGCGTAATGCCGGAGATGAACCGGTTTTCACTGATACTCTGAGTCTGGATATGAGCACGGTACAAGCCAGTCTGGCTGGACCAAAACGTCCGCAAGATCGTGTATTACTGTCCGATGTACCGAAAACCTTTAATGCCCTGATGGAACTGACACTAAAACCAGCGAAAGAAGCCAAAGAACGTCTGGAAAATGAAGGTGGCGGCGGTACGGCGGTAGAGGCACAGAAAGCCAATCTAGGGCATGAACAGCCGTCTTGTACCATTGATGGAAAATCTTATCCTTTAAATGATGGTGATGTCGTCATTTCTGCGATTACCTCGTGTACCAATACCTCTAACCCAAGCGTGATGCTGGCTGCGGGTTTGCTGGCCAAAAAAGCAATCGAGAAAGGCTTGCAGCGTAAACCCTGGGTTAAAAGCTCACTGGCACCCGGCTCTAAAGTAGTAACCGATTATCTGGCAGCAGCAGGTTTAACCCCTTATCTGGATCAATTGGGTTATAACCTGGTGGGTTATGGGTGTACCACCTGTATCGGTAACTCGGGGCCGTTGCCTGACCCGATTGAAGCCGCCATTCAGTGTCATGACTTAAATGTGGCATCGGTACTGTCAGGTAACCGTAACTTTGAAGGGCGTGTGCATCCACTGGTGAAAACCAATTGGCTGGCATCACCACCGCTGGTCGTGGCCTATGGTTTAACCGGCAACATCCGGACTGACTTAACCATGCAACCGATTGGGCAAGGCAAAGACGGACAGGATGTTTACTTAAAAGATATCTGGCCAAGCCAGTCCGAAATTGATGCCGTGCTACAGAAAGTGAATACCGAGATGTTCCATAAGGAATATGCTGCGGTGTTTGATGGCGATGCGACCTGGCAAGCGATTCAGATTCCACAGAGCCAGACTTATGCTTGGCAAAATAATTCCACTTATATTCGCCATCCGCCATTTTTTGAGGAGATTAACCAGCCGCCGAAAGCCATCGCTAATATTGAACAGGCCAATATTCTGGCGGTACTGGGAGACTCGGTCACCACCGATCATATTTCACCTGCGGGTAATATCAAGAAAGACAGTCCTGCCGGGCGTTATTTACAGGATCAGGGCGTTGAACCAAAAGACTTTAATTCCTATGGATCGCGACGTGGTAACCACGAAGTGATGATGCGCGGTACCTTTGCCAATATCCGCATTAAAAACGAGATGCTGGGTGGTGAAGAGGGTGGTAATACCCTGTATATTCCGACAGGCGAAAAAATGTCGATTTACGATGCCGCCATGCGTTATCAGCAACAGCACACACCATTGGTGATTATTGCAGGTAAGGAATATGGGACTGGCTCATCACGCGACTGGGCTGCCAAGGGAACTAACTTACTGGGTGTCAAAGCCGTAATTGCCGAAAGTTTTGAACGGATCCATCGCTCGAATCTGGTGGGGATGGGCGTGTTGCCATTGCAGTTTGTGGATGGGCAAACGCGTCAATCCCTGAACTTAACTGGGCATGAAACCATTTCTATCCATGGCTTGTCCGATGATATTCAACCGCACCAGACACTGGATGTTGAGGTCGTTCGGAAAGATGGTAGTCAGGCCAAATTTAAGGTGCTATGTCGAATCGATACCTTGAATGAAGTGGAATACTTTAAGGCAGGCGGTATTCTGCATTATGTTTTACGCAATTTGATTGCTGCTTAATTGAAGTGAGCCCTGTGCATTTACAGGGCTTTTTCATTTCAGAATTTAGCTAAATCTAAATAACTTCTTTAGGCTAAAGCTCGGCTTCAACGACCAAACACCCCAACGATTAAAATATAGTGAGTCTTCCTCGAAAAAATCACTCGATTGTTTTTTGTGAAGTTTTAATACTTCTGCGCCTTCTTCTACAGAAAAAGTTTGATTCTCTAACAGGGTTGGATTCTCTATCAGTAAATAGAGTAAAAACTGATTCAAGACATAGGAGGCATGTTCTACTTTTAAGTTGATACAGCCGTCAGCTTTACCAAATTGATGCATACCACAAGAATAAAGTGAGTCCTGATCGAAAACAGTGGGAATAAATGCTTTATATAAATCAAATAGATTCTCTGCATCAAAGTTCAGCCAGTCTGCTCGAAGATGAGTCACTCCAGACGTTTCAACTTTAATGGCTAATCCACCGGCTTTGAGTAGTGCTTGACCCAGTAACAGTGCTTGTTGTGCTAAGGCTATTGATCCGGCTTTGCAAATCACATAAACCACCATCTGATGTTGCTCGATTTGTTGTAGTTCTTGTTCTGAAAAACGATCCATACTCTGCTGCCTAAATACCTGACTTACACTAGGATCGTTTTTATGCTCTTCAATTTCAGCAAAATAATCACTGGCTAATGCTTTAATGATTAGTCCTGCATAAATATAGCCTGTGTCATGGGTCAATAGCGCCTGTAATAAGGCTGAATGATTTTGCCAGATACCTGGAATACATAAGATAATGTCCTGTTGATCTTGTTTATCCATAATCATATTTTCGAATCAATTATTTTTTTATCATACAATACTCCTTATTAAACTCAGCCTTTATTTGCGATGTAGTTACTCAAAATACATGAGAAATTTGTTTTAAATGGTGGAGTGATCTCTTTTAAATTAAATCTATTTGGGCTGCCAATTGTTGGTATTAAGACTTTCTTGAGTGTGGTTATATCTCCCAGTAAATTGTTGAAAAAGATGAAGGTGGTTCTTTATCTTTTTTATTTAAATTTGAGCTGTTTAGGATTAAGGTGTTGGTATTCAATCATTCAGGAAGATGGTTTTGAACCAGTTACCGCGATATGTTTATTATTTATTGGTTGCCCAAGCATTTAATTTAGTTGCAGCAGTATTGTCGGTCACAGTTTCAGCCATTGTCGGTTTAAAACTTGCGCCCACGCAGGCCTTGGCGACCATACCCTATGGCTTGCAATTTCTGGCCATGTTACTGACGACGTTTATCTTTTCATTTCTGATGAAAAAACTGGGTCGACATATCGTATTCCAGTTTGGATGCATTTGTCTTTTCTTCGCGGGCGTACTGGGCTATCTGGCCTTACAACGCGAACAGTTTGATCTATTGTGTCTCAGTCATTTTTCGCTGGGTTTATTCATTTCCACAGCTAACTTTTACCGTTTTGCAGCTTCGGATCGTCTGGCGCCAGATTTAATTCCAAAGGCGACGGCGATGGTGATTTCGGGCGGTGTGGTTGCGGCTGTGATTGCACCAATGTTGGCAATTCAGTTTCAACAGCTACAAGGCTTACCTGATTTTACCGCGATCTATTGTATTTTCAGTGTGCTGGCGCTGTTGCTATCACCCATTTTATATCTCTGGAATCGCAAGTTTAAATTACAACAAGCCCAGCAGGGGGTAACTGATTTAATACCGCGCGCCAAACTCCCGGTCAACCTGATTGCTGCTGCCATGATCAGTGGTGCATTTGCCTATTATGTGATGAATGTCATGATGATTATGTCTTCCTTACAGTTAAAGCAACATCATAGCTTTCATTACGCCTCAATCTCGATCCAGTTGCATGTTCTGGCCATGTTTATTCCTTCGTTCTTTGTGTCGAAGCTGATCCAGCGCTGGGGAATCAATCGCACGATTTATACGGGTTTTATTTTACTGATGTTGTCCTCTTTGATTCCGATGCTCGGTCAAAAGGGAATTTATATGAATGTTGCATTAATTGTGCTGGGTGTGGGCTGGAACTTCGCCTATTCAGGTGCTTCGACTTTACTGGCTGGATTAAACGAACAGCAAAAGCATCGCGTACAAGGGCTGAATGAAACCATGATTGCCTTGTGCGCCACCTTGGGTGCATTCTTGCCAGCACCGATTTTGACCCAACTGGGCTGGATGAATGCCAACCTGCTGGCTTTAGTGTTGAGTGCCGCTATTTTTGTCATATTTATTGTGCTCAGCCGACGCAGCTAATCGATAACAGGTGGTTTATCTTCCTCACCCAAACCGACTAAAACACGTTAAAATAACGCTTTGCTGAACTGTATAGATCACTGCTGATATGACTGATATACCTGTAAATGATGAATATGACCGCCGTTTTGCTGGTGTGGCCAAAATTTATGGAGAAGATGCCTTTGCCCATTACGAGCAAAGCCATGTCATGGTCATCGGCATTGGTGGTGTGGGTAGTTGGGCCGTGGAAGCACTGGCACGTACAGGGATTGGCGAACTCACCTTGGTGGATATGGATGTGGTTGCGGCATCAAACATCAACCGTCAATTGCCTGCAATGAGTTCGACACTGGGACAAGAGAAAATTGAAGTGATGGCTGAACGTTGCCGTCAAATTAATCCACGCATGAAAGTGAATGTGATTGATGACTATCTCACACCCGAAAATGTCAAAGAAATCCTTAATCCGGTGCCGACCCTCATTTTAGATTGTATTGATGACGTCAAAGCCAAGCTTGCCTTGATGTTGCATTGTCGCTTTAACAAGATTCCCTTGATTGTTTCCGGCGGTGCAGGCGGTAAGCTGGATCCGCTGAAAATCCGTGTCGCAGACTTATCCAAGACTGAGCAAGACCCAATGTTGGCAAAGTTGCGTACCCAACTTCGTTCCATGGGCATTTGCAAAAAGCCAAAAGAGAAATTTGGCATCACTTGTGTTTATTCGATCGATAATCCATTTTCGAGTGCAGAGGTATGTCCAAGTGCGGGTCTACGTTGTGGAGGCTATGGTTCAGCCGTAGTGGTGACGTCAAGTTTTGCGATGGTTGCCGTTGCGGAAGTCCTGAAGAAGCTGGATAAAATCAGGACTTAAATTCTTATTAGATTGATTATGCTTGTGGATATTGCGGTGCTAAGCGGTAATAGCTGTAAGTGACATTGGGATCTTTATAAACGTCATAGCTGCTCTGTTTAAAATCAGAGACCCACTGTGAACCGGTAAAGCCGGCAATGTGACCGTAACGATGCTTTTTGGTGCGGTGAATAATATAAATATCACCTGGCTGAGGATTGTTAAACTCAGGGCTAATCTGCTGATAACCGATCTGTTGTAAGGTGCGTCCCCAGTCCGAAGCGGCAACAGGGTGTTGTACGATATTGGCACCTGCAGACTGTAAAGCGATTCTGACAAATTTGGCACATTGAGATGAGCTGCGATAAGACGCGCGTTTAGCCAGTTTTTGCGAGAATTTACTCACATCAATTGCTGGTACTGATGGCGCCTTCGGCATTTCTCGATAAGGAATAACCACCTGCTGAGCAGGGGGGTGAATCATACTGTGATCAACTGAAGGTACATCATAAATCATTGTGAATCTCTACCGCATTTTCAAAACAACTGAACGTGTGCCAGAATCTATTACGCGGCACATGGTAAGCGATAAATCTCAAAAAAACCAAAATGTAATGTAATAATATAACGAATTTTCGAATTTATAATGAATTCTTAATCAATATTTATTGAAGATTTACTTAATTATAAGCAAGTTATGTGACACACAATAAAAAATTTCAGATTTGTAAAATCATATTTCACAGTGTGAAGTATGTCACGTTTTTAGGAGGTTCACTCAGGCTTGATGCTCTTTCAGATAATCTTCGGTACGCTGCATGGCGGCCTGAATATTTTGAATGGCCGTTTCAATATCGGTGATGGTTTTTGCATTGCCGCCACTGAGTGCCTGACGCCATTTTCGTGCGCCCGGCAAGTTCTGGAATAGACCTAAAATATGACGGGTGATAATCGATAATGGAGCGCCTTCTGCAACGCGTTGATGAATATATGGCATCATTTGCTGCATAATCTCAAAACGATCAGGTGCTTCCAGATTCCAGAGTTGCCCCATTTCCGCCAATAAATATGGATTATGGTAGGCCTCACGACCAATCATCACACCATCAACATGCTGTAAATGCTGCTGGGTTTCTGCAAAGGTTTTAATCCCGCCATTGATTTCAATGGTCAGGTGAGGGCGTTCCAGTTTCAGACGATACACATCTTCATAACGTAAAGGGGGAACATCCCGGTTTTCTTTTGGTGATAAACCTTGCAAGATCGCAATACGCGCATGCACGATAAAATGCGTACAACCTGTTGCTGCGACAGTATCGACAAAATGCAGCATTTCTTCATAAGACTGCATATCATCAATCCCGATGCGGTGTTTTACCGTTACCGGAATCGATACGGCTTTTTGCATGCTATGAATACATTCGGCGACCAGTTGAGGCTCCGCCATCAGGCAAGCACCAATTTTATTGTTTTGTACACGGTCGCTAGGACAGCCGACATTCAAGTTGACTTCATCATAACCCCAATCCTCTGCCATTTTGCTACAGGTCGCGAGTTCTTGTGGATTTGAACCACCCAGCTGTAACACGATCGGGTGTTCTTCTTTGTTGAAGTCGAGATGACGATTGGCACCGCCGTAAATAATCGCACCTGTCGTCACCATTTCGGTATAAAGCACCACATTGGGGTTAAACAGGCGTGCAAAGAAACGATAGTCTTTTGTTGTCCAATCCATCATTGGCGCAACGGAAATACGTGGCTTTAATGATTCTAGTGATGGCATAAACGGCTCTCGGATGTGGACAAGAAAAGAAAGGGCAGCATTATACGAGTTTTAGGAAAATTTCACCAATGCCGATCCCGATCACTTCAATTTTTAAGCATAAACAGCCAGATTCAAGACGTTACAATCTGGTTTCGCTTGGTTGCAACATAATCTATAAAACTAAATAGCATGCAGGCCAATACCAGACTGATGCCTGCCAGACAGGTTGCACTCCAGCCACCATGATTCCAGGCAAAAATTCCCAAAGCCGAACCGCCAGCGCCACCAGTGAAGTAGGCGGTCATATAAATGGCATTAATCCGTGATTTGGCATCGGGGCGTAACCGGAAAATAATACTCTGGTTACTGGTATGGACTAATGCTAAAGCTAACTGGATTAATGCAAATCCAAGAATATAGCTCACTAAAACCGTTTGACCGAAATAGAAAAATATCCAGCTGAGAATGAATAAGGCACAACCGATCCAGGTCAGTCGGCTGGTATAGCCCTGATCTGCATATTTACCAATATATTGGGTAGAAAGCGCCCCAAAAATACCGACCAGTGGCACCATACCAATCAGCAGGTCTTGTAGATGATGGGCTGAAGTCAGCAACAGGGCGATGGTTGAATATAAAATACTGACCGCGGCAAAGGCAAAACCCCCAGCAAGTGCGCGCAACACCAAACGCTTTTCTTGCTTCAGCAGTTGCGCCATGGAGACAAAAACCTGACCATAATTCAGCTTCATACGCATGACATAAGGCAGGCGGCTTTTTAAGGCATAGGCCAGAATCAACATCAGAATGCCACTGACCACATAAATGACTTTCCAGTGAAACAGGTTGGAAAATAATCCTGCAAGACTGGTTGAAAGCAAGATACCGACCAGTAAACCACTCATCAAAAAGCCAATCACTTCGCCTGTTTTTTCAGGTTTTACCGTCATGGTGGCCAGCGGAATCAGCACTTGAGCTGCCACTGAAAACAGGCCAGCCATCACCGTGCCCAACCACAACATCGGTAAATTTACTGAAAAGGCACTGATGAATAAGCCAATAGCACATAATCCCATCAATAAAGGAATAAATCGGGTTTTATTAACCACATCGCCCATTGGCACAATGAACAACAGGCCGAGTGCATAGGACACTTGCGCAAAGGTGACGGTTAGGGCTGCCTGACCTTCGCTCACCGAAAAATATTGCTGAATCGAATGAATCAAGGGTTGGCTATAATAGTTGGCGCCCGCACATAAACCGCACGCTGCCGCCATAAACCAAAGTAAAGTTTTATTTTGACTGATATCTTCTTGAGGGATAGACATAGGATTCTCTGTTCTGATTTATGCGGTATAAGCGGTAGCTTCGATTTCGACTTGCATGTTTTCTAGGGCTAGCGCAGGTACAGGAATCAGGGTGCAGGCTGGAAATGCCTGATTGTTCCATAAAGCTTGCATGATCGCGACCAGCGCCTGAAGCTTGTCAGCATCATGATTGACGACCAGAATACGTAGCACGGCAATATCTGACAGCTGGGCCTGGGCTGAAGCTAAAGCCTGCTGAATATTATAGAAGACTTGTTGTACCTGTTGGTCAAAATATTCTGACAGCTCGCCATTTTTATTTTCGCCACCCTGACCTGCAATATGAATCATCCGCATATTGGGCTTTACAATCGCGACATGACTATAACCATTGTGATGCGGGTCATAGAGTGCATCGGGGTTGATTAATTGAAATGCATCTGTATGGGGCTGATTCATGGCTAAAACTCATTCTTGTTGCTGTGGTATGTTAGTATCAAAGCTCAAGTTAACTAGAGGTCAAGCAGATTTTGAAACAACAATTACAGACTTGGCTGAGTATCGGCGAACTGGCGAAAAGAAGTGGTGTTTCAGTGCCAACCATCCGTTTTTATGAAGAAAGAGAATTGATCTGGGGCACGCGAACCGCAGGGAACCAACGCCGTTATCAACGGGCGATGTTGAGAAGGATTGCGATTATTAAAGCAGCCCAGCAAGTCGGGATCAGCTTGCAACAGATGAAAGAGAGTTTTGCAACCCTGCCGAAGCAGCAAGTGGCCACAAAAAAAGATTGGCAAGTCATGTCACAACAATGGCAGGGACAACTCGATCAGCAAATCATGATGTTGCTTCAGCTACGTCAACAACTAGATCAATGTATTGGTTGTGGCTGCCTGTCTTTGCAACAATGTCCATTAAGAAACCCAGAAGATTGTCTCGCAGAAGAGGCGATGGGGGCACATTTTCAGGAAATTTTATTATTGCTGAACCAGAAGGATGAAGCGAATCATTGAACTGTTTAATTTTTGCACCAATATTGTGCAAAAATACGGCTTTTGCTAGACAAAACCATACAAATATCACTTGAAAAAATGCCTGCTCAAGTTTTTACATTTCTTTTTGGTTTTTCTGAGGGTTTATCTCAATTCAATTCAGATTTATTGATAAGAGAATTTGTCATTTCATCACAAGTCATCCAGCAAGTATTGCTGACACATTCATAAAGAAGTCGCCGAAACGACCAAGAGAAAAGCAAGAGAAGCCAATCCCACTCCCCAGCAGCATGTCTATGATGCTGATTCAACCCATTATTTTTGAATAGCCACAATAAAAACCAAAGGACTATCAACCGAACTTGGTTCAAGGCTGTTCAAGAGAAGGATGAGGAGTAAATTTGTTGAATAAATGCCGTATGGGTGTACCTTCTGGTACGGAATACCGCAATTAAAACTGAACGGATCGCTTGGAGACTGATCAAAATTTCATATTAAGAATATATGAATGGAGAGCTTTGCTTTTCAAAAAGACAAACATGCTGAGCATACAAGTTTTCAATATAAATGTGAATCATCAGTTCAAAATATGGGTATTTATTAAATAAATATTGGGTGGAAATTTAAAAAACTTCCATTAGAATCCAAATTTCTACAAAGAATACTCCTGGGGGAAACATTGCTATTGGCGATGTTTACTTAAGAAAAACTAGCTTGAGGGACGCTCATGCAGATCGGAATCCCAACCGAAACTGTCGCTGGTGAAAGTCGTGTAGCGGCTACACCGGAAACAGTGAAGAAGTTGATTAACGCAGGTCATAGCGTTGTCATTGAACGTGGTGCTGGTGTTAAAGCTGCGTATATTGACAGTGCTTATGAACAAGTTGGCGCAACCATTACGGACGATGCATATACAGGTAGCCAAATTATTTTGAAGGTACGTGCCCCTAAAGGCGACGAAATTCAAAAACTTGCGGCGAATACGACTGTGGTTGCAATGTTTGACCCTTACCGCAATCCAGAATTAGACCAGTTTGCTGCTCAGCAAGTGTCTGCTTTTGCTTTGGAACTACTTCCACGTACGCTGTCTCGCGCACAAAACATGGACGTACTTTCTTCTCAGGCAAACTTGGCAGGCTATAAGTCTGTATTGTTAGCAGCGGCTGAATATCAACGTATGTTCCCAATGTTAATGACCGCAGCAGGCACAGTAAAACCTGCCCGTGTTGTGATTATGGGTGTTGGTGTTGCTGGTCTTCAGGCGATTGCGACTGCGAAACGTTTAGGTGCTGTTGTGGAAGCAACAGACTTACGTCCGACCGCAAAAGAGCAAGTTGAATCTCTAGGCGGCAAATGGCTAGACGTACCAATGTCAGATGAAGAAAAACAACGTGCTGCTGAAGCTGCGAAAAGCGGTTATGGTTGGCAGCCGGGTGAGCAATACATCAAAGATCAAGCTGCGATTGTCGATAAAGCTGTATCAAATGCTGACATCGTAATCACCACTGCATTGATTCCAGGTCGTAATGCGCCGCGTTTAATTAAAGCTGAAACCGTTGCCAAAATGAAACCGGGTTCTGTCATTTTAGATATGGCTGTTGAAACGGGTGGTAACGTTGAAGGTTCTAAAGAAGGCGAAACGGTTACAACTGAAAATGGCGTGAAAATTTTGGGTATCCCAAACATTCCAGGTACGGTTGCAACAGAAGCATCGGCATTGTATGCGCGTAACGTTTTTAACTTCCTTGAGACATTATTCGACAAAGACAAAGGCTTTGCGATTAATCAGGAAGATGAAATCCAGAAAGCGTTACTTGTGGCACATGGCGGTCAAGTACTGCTCAAGCGCGGTTAAGGAGAGTTCTCATGGTTGAAACGATTACAATTTTCGTCCTTGCCATCTTCGTAGGTTATTACGTGGTGTGGGGCGTAACACCTGCATTGCATACCCCTTTAATGGCGGTAACCAACGCGTTGTCTTCAATTATTGTGGTGGGCGCGATGATCCAGACTGTGGGGATGCCTGCGATTGGTGTGGATGCCAATGTTGCATTCCAGAGTGTCAATGTGGTGAGTGTGCTTGGTGCGATTGCTGTGTTTTTGGCGAGCATTAACATTTTCGGTGGCTTTGCTGTAACTGCTCGTATGCTTGAAATGTTCAAGCCGAAGCAAAAGAAAAAAGAGGGCTAAGCGATGGAATTCATTCGAGACTATGCGGATTGGTTCTACCTAATTGGTGCTGTCCTCTTTATCTTAACCTTACGTGGTTTGTCTGGCCCTAAGACTGCAATTGCCGGTAACCGTTACGGTATGATCGCAATGGCGATTGCGGTTGTGACTACCTTCTTTGTTGCTGAACATCCAGTGGTCTGGATGATCGGCGGTGCAATGGTGTTAGGTGCTGTTGTGGGTATCGCTCGTGCGAAAACCGTGCCAATGACACAAATGCCTGAAACTGTCGCATTGATGCATTCTTTGGTTGGTTTGGCTGCGGTATTGATTGCGATTGCAGCGATCTTGCATAACAACCAGCTCACTGCATTGTTTGCACAGAATGAAGCTGCTTTAACGGCTGCGGGTGTTCAACATGCACATATGAGTTCAGTTCATTTGTTTGAATTGTTCGTAGGCTGCTTCGTTGGTGCGATCACCTTTACCGCTTCTGTATTTGCTTACGGTAAATTGGCTGCGAAAAAATGGGCAAAAACTATCTCTGGTGCATGGGTTAAACCGGTTCAGGCGATCATCTTTATTGCAATGCTGGCCTGTGGTTTCTACTTCTTTACCACAGGCAACATGACTGCGTTCTGGGCAATGACAGCACTTGCACTTGCATTTGGCTGGGTATGGATTGCACCAGTTGGTGGTGGTGATATGCCAGTTGTGGTTTCACTATTGAACTCATTCTCTGGTTGGGCTGCGGCAGGTATTGGTTTCACACTTGAAAACAATATGTTGATTGTTGCCGGTTCACTGGTGGGTTCTTCTGGTGCGATTCTTTCTTACATCATGTGTAAGGCGATGAACCGTTCAATCATCAACGTATTGTTTGGTGGTGCAATGGGTGGTGCAGCAGTTGCGTCAGCAGACAAAGGTGAGCAAGTTCAACGTAACCACCGTTCTGGTTCAGCAGATGACGCAGGCTTCCTGATGTCAAATGCAGACAGCGTTGTGATTGTACCGGGTTATGGTATGGCGCAAGGTCGTGCACAGAATGCAGTGAAAGAGTTGTGTGAAATTCTGAAAGAGCAGGGTGTAAAAGTTCGCTTCGCGATTCACCCGGTGGCAGGTCGTATGCCTGGTCATATGAACGTATTGTTGGCAGAAGCAGATGTTGCCTATGAAGACATCTTGGAAATGGATGAGATCAACTCGGATTTCCCTGCAACAGACGTGGTACTTGTGATTGGTGCGAACGATGTAGTAAACCCGGCGGCGAAAGATGATCCAAGCTCACCAATTTACGGTATGCCGATCCTTGAAGCACATAAAGCACGTACTATTATGGTTATCAAGCGTTCAATGGCGACAGGTTATGCTGGCCTAGACAATGACTTGTTCTATAACGAAAAAACCATGATGATCTTTGGTGATGCCAAGAAAGTTGTGGAAGACATGACCAAAGCAATCAATGGTGGTGGTCACTAATCTGACCTAATCAGGATTGTAAAAGCCACCTTCGGGTGGCTTTTTTATTGGAAATTATTTGGGTTTAAATAAACTTTTCAACAAGGTTCATAGACTGTTGATAGAGGTCACGTGCCAGTTGCTGATTTTTGGCATGTGAAGATTTCCAGTCGGGCATATGTGCACTGACATATGCTCCATTGCGTTTTGCCCATTCATCCCCAATCGCCATTTGAGTAATCAGTTTTGCAGGAACAGAGGTTGGAACTAAGCCGAGTTTCATTGCTGCATAAACAGGTTTGGGTAGGTCGCGATAAATATCAGAGGCAACCCCACCAGGGTGTAAGGCATTGTTGGTGATTGAGCTATCTGCCAGTTGTTCTGCAAGGGCATTGCTCAGCAATAAATTGGCAAGTTTGGATTGTCCATAATAAAACAAGGGGTTGTAAAAACCTTCTGCGCGGAATTTATTGGGTTTGATGGAGCCTGCCCAATGTGCAATCGAGGCTAAATGGACAATCCGTGCCTGAGGAGATTGTTTTAAAACAGGAAGCAATTTTTGGGTCAATAAAAAATGACCGAGATAATTGACGCCAAATTGTTGCTCGAAGCCATCGGCTGTCAGTTGTTTAGTCTTGGCAAATAGGCCCGCATTGTTGATTAACACATCCAGCTTGCCGTAACGATCTACAATTTCATCGGCTGCTTTTCGGGTAAGTTCAAGGCTGTTGAGGTCAAGGGAGATCAGGTCGACTTGTCCTTGGTCGAGTGCACGTAACTTGCTTTGTGCTTGTTGCGCCTTTTGTGGGTTTCGGCAGGCAAGAATCACGTGTTGCCCTTGTTTAACCAACTGTTCTGCCGTGGCAAAACCAATGCCGGTATTGGCACCTGTAATCAGTATTTTCACTTCCTGTACTCCAGTTATGCTATTTATTGGTGGGATGGCAAGAATCTGTATAGTGCTGCAATTTTGACAATTTGTCATGTCAAAATTAATGGCAGGTGATAACTGGTATTTACAGGCCTTTAGAGAGCCGCGTTACTGGTATTTGCAGATGATGAGTTGGTTGAATTGGAGCTTAGTCGAAATCAGTCTGCTCGGGTAAACCTTGCAGTAACTCAAAAAATTGGTGGATTTGTGCTTCTGTAACACGAGCTGTGGAAATGAGAGGTAATTCATTTCTACCAAAGAAGCCCACTTCAGATGTTTCAATACTTGGTTTTAGCTCCCCCCCAATAAGCTCACACCAAAAGAAAGCCTTATACACATGTAAAAACATGGCTGGATGAGGATGTTTTCTTCGATCCGTCAGTGCCAGAAGTCTGGTTGCTTTCACTTCTAATCCTGTTTCTTCCAGAACTTCTTTTTCAGCATTCTCTGCTGCTGAGTAGCCAATATCAGCCCAGCCGCCTGGAATAGACCATAAGCCGTCCTGTGTTTCTTTGGCTAATAAGAGTTTGTTGTCTTTAAATACGACTGCACGTACATCTATTTTAGGTGTTGCATATCCGACATCCTGAAGCACATCTGCAATAAAGTCTTGAGTATCAATTTCTTTTAAATCAATCAAAGTGCGTACATAACTGATAATTTGGTCATAACGTTCTTTGTCGTAGACATCTTTTGAATAGTACAAACCTGTTTGCGCGAGTCCAGTAATTTTGTTGAGTGTTTCAATCCATTCAGTTGAATCTTTCATCTTGTTTTAGATTTAATTGCTGATTAGTGAATCCATACTAGCATTGTTGTGCTGATTGGCAATGAAAAGAAGGAATCTATCAAGCGGGGGAGGGAACAATAAAACTAGCTTAAAACGAGTTTTTAAGTATAAAAAAAGCGACCGATTCGGTCGCTTTTTTGGAGAGCTTTACGCTACAGATTCGGGTGCACGCCATAAGCTTTCTAGGTCATAGAACTTACGCGCGGTTGGTAACATCACATGTACCACAACGAAACCGAGATCGATTAAGATCCATTCGGCATCGCGTTCACCTTCGACACCGATTGGGCGGAAACCTGCTTTACGTGCTTCATCAGCAACATTATCTGCAAGGGCTTTAACATGACGAGTCGACGTACCGCTTGCAATTACAATTGCATCGGCAACATTGCTGATCGTACTTACGTCAAGTTCAAGAATATCTTTGGCTTTTACATCAGTGAGAGCTTCATGTACAACTTTAAGGCAAGCGTGTACATCTTTGTTCGCTGTTTTGATTTTTAGGTCGTGAGAATTAGAAGCGCTGGGCGATGGTTCTAAATTCATAGAGGGTATATTTTCCTGACAATTGCTCATTGTCAAATATACCGTTTTTCTCTAAAAAGTTCAAATTTTAGCAGTAACAGTTTATGTATTCACATCATTGGAAAAGTACTTCTTTTTCCAGGCAAAAGATTGATCTGACTGGTTTTTTGGTCGATATTCTGCCGTGATAAGACCGCGATAGTCACTTTGTAGCAGCCAGTCAAAGATCTGTTTATACGGGATATTTCCTGTATCTGGCTCATGGCGACCCGGACAGTCGGCAAATTGAATATGTCCAATCTGGTGCAGATTTTCTTGTAGCCCAGCTAAAACATCTTCTCCCATCATCGCCATATGATAACAGTCATATTGCATTTTTAAGGCTGGATGGTTAACTGCTTCTAACATTTCCTGACCTTGAGCAATGTTCTGAATCAAAAAACGTGGCATGTCGGTGTCATTAATCATCTCGAAAACCGGTTCGATACCTTGCTCGCTCAACATGTGGCAAGCAAGCTTTAGGTTGCTGGCTAGCGTATTCAGGCAAGGGAGCAGATCTGCATCCAGAGGTTGTTTGCCGGCCAGAATATTAACGCGCGGTACATTGAGTGCGGTGGCATAGCGTATTGCCAGTTCAAGCGCCTGATGGAATTCAATTTCTTTTCCCGGGATACCTGCCAGTCCATTACCGCCCTGCATCAGATCACCGGCAGGAACATTGATCAGGCATAGTGACAGATTGTGTTGTTCCAGTTGGGTGCGTAGATCAACTACGTCTAACTCATAAGGAAACTGAATTTCAACCTGTTGAAATCCGTGTGCATGTGCTAAAGCAAAGCGCTCAATTAAAGGGACTTCGGTAAAAATCATTGATAAATTGACTGCGAGATGGCTCATATTCTGACTCCCTGAATCAATAGACCCTGTTTATTGTTCTATAACTTTGATAATAGTAGCTAAATCCTTCTCGGCAAAGCCATTTTCTTGGTGGGCTTGTAACTGTAGTAAGGCTTTTTGTGCGACAGGTATCTTTAAGTTAAAACTTTGTGCCAGTTGTAGTGCATTGTTGAGGTCTTTTGACAAAGTTTGCACTTTCCATTGCACAGGTTCAAAGGTCTCGGTTGCCATGCGCGGCGCCAGTATCTGGAACGGCTTTGAATCGGCAAAGCCGCCTGCAAGGGCGGGAGCCAATAGGGTGGTGTCTACACCTGCCTGATCCGCCAGTGCCACCGCTTCAGCAATCAAAGTACTGTTGGCTGCCACAATTAACTGATTACAAATTTTGGTGGCTTGACCTGTACCCGAGTCACCCATACGCGTTACCCGCTGGGACAGCACCTGATAAATAGGATCAAGTTGCTGGATGATCGCCGCATCACCACCTGCAAAAATGACTAAGGTTCCTTGTTCAGCCCCCATGGTTCCACCGGAGACAGGGGAGTCAATCCAGGTTACGCCCTGTTGTTGTGCTGCTTGGGCAAGACTTAGCGTCGCGGCAACCGATAAGCTGGAAAAGTCCACAATAATTTGCTGTGCTTTTAAGGCTGGCTGAATTTGGGAAAACACGCTTTGAACGGCCTGATCATCGGCCAGACAGGTTAAAACCACAGGATAATTTCCAATCTCTGCCAAGTCCAGACTTTGGGCACCTTGTTGAGTCAGCGCTTCACATGCATGAGGACTACGGTTCCAGACCGCCACCGTATAACCGGCTTGTAGCAGTCGGCTGGCCATACGTGTACCCATTAAACCCATACCTAAAAATGCGATGGGTGTTTGTTGATTAACATGCATGTGAATGTTCCCTGATTGTGCTTATTTATATTGGCGCGGTAAAAATTCCACTTCCGGGTTTTTATCCTTCTTACGCGCAAGACGACTATTTTTACCTAAGATTAGTTTAAGTTGCCACAGCTTTTCCAGACGTAATGCTTTTTCCGGTTGGTGTTCCATTGCATCCAGTACGCGTTTTGCAGCCATAATCGCATCAGGTGAACGCTGTAATATTTCTTCAGCAATCAGCTGGGCTTTTGCCAATGGATCGTTGTCTAAATGCGTCACCAGACCGATTTGCTTGGCGTATTCGGCATCAAAGATGCGTGCGGTCAGCGTCAGTTCTTTGGCAAGATCCACGCCAATCAGACCTTTCAGGGAACGGGTCAGTCCCATATCTGGTACAAGGCCCCAACGACTTTCCATAATCGACATTTTAGTGCTTGGTGTTGCGATACGAATATCTGCGGCAAGTGCCAGTTGCATGCCAGCGCCAAAGCAATAGCCTTCAATGGCTGCAATCACAGGAATCGGCAGCTTCTGCCAGATTAAAAATGCTTTTTGAAACAGGCTCTGGCCCGGCTTGATCAGTTCCCATGCTGCAAATGCGGTATTCTTCGGATTATTTAGATCAGACAGGTCGATGCCAGCACTAAATACATTGGCTTCACCCGTTAAGATGACACAGCGGATTGAACGGTCTTTTTCAATTTTTTTGGCGGTGGCCACCAGTTCTTTTAGCAAGGCAAAGCTCATTGCATTGCGTTTGTCTGGTCGGTTTAAAGAAACGGTCGCAATTCCATTGTTCTTTTCAACGCGTAAAAGTGCCATCTGTCTTACTCTTATTGTGTTCGATGAGGCAGCATAACATGAGTGTCAGGGCTGAAACATGACACCCCAGTCACCTTAACTGTCGTGCGCATGCAAGATCAAATGTGCTGCCTGTCTGACCTGTTCAATCGCTGTATTGAGCTCACTGAAACGATGATTGGTTTCACGGATAAATTGATCATCTGCTTTACGGCGTTCTTTGCGTAAGGTCGAGACAAACTGTTCAAACTCACCTGAGACCTGTTGCAGATTCGGTGTACCGACATAGCGGGTTGCGCCATACAGACGATGCAATACATGCTCGAGCTGTGGAAAATCTTCCATTTCAATCAACTGCTGCATTTCTGCAAGTTCGGTATCGAAACTGTCGACCAGCATATTCAACAGGTCTTGCGCCAAATCTTCTTTGTTCGCAGCCAACTGCACGCTTTGTTGCCAGTTCAGAATATGAGGGTCAATGGACTCGATTGGACGCTTTTGTTCAATATTGACTGGCTGGGCACTAAAGTTATTCTTGGTCCAGTGCGTCAGGATCTGGATAATCTGTTCCATCTGAATCGGTTTAGTGACATAGTCATTCATCCCCACTTTAAGTAACTTCTGCTTTTCATCTGCCAGTGCATGTGCGGTGAGGGCAATGATGGGCAGTTGCATGCCATTATCAAGCGTCGATTCTAGAGAGCGGATGGCGCGCGTGGTATCAATCCCTGACATGACCGGCATTTGAATGTCCATAAACACCAGATCAAATGGTGGTGATTTTTGCTCGATACGCTCCTGAATAATATCAATGGCTTTTTGTCCGCTGAGTGCTTTGGTGGTGGTGACATTGAGTTCACCCAGTAACGCTTCAAGTACAATCAGGTTGGGTAGATGATCGTCAACGGCCAGAACGTGTAGGCCTTGACCATTAAAGTCTTCCGGTTCCTGTTCAAAAATCGGCTGGTTACCGAGCAACTGAACCAGTTCGCGACGACTAAGCGGTTGATACAGCGGACGAGCGCGATATTCATTCAGCATATTCGGATCAAGGCTCATCTGGTAACCATACACCGCAAGGTTACCGTGATAACGCTGACGAATTTCTTTTAACAGGGCTTCGGTATCGCCGCTATGGTCCACAATCAGCCAGGTGCTTTCTTGCTGATTGAGATGATTTAAACGGCTAAACAAGTCCAGAATGGATTGGGTTTCGATATGGGAAACCCGATAATTTTCCAGATAGGAGCGTAACACGCTGGCCGTCGCAGGGTGGGCCAGATAAGACACCACCTGTAAATGGTCAAAATGAGGATGTTCCACAAACTCATCCTGTTCTTCCACTTTAAAGGATGCGGTAAACCAGAAGGTCGAGCCTTTCTCTGTAGGTGCACGTTCCTGATTGTCTTCAAAGCCAATCTGGCCATGCATCAGGTGGACCAATTGCTTGGAAATGGCCAGACCGAGTCCGGTTCCGCCAAATTGACGGGTAACCGAAGCATCCCCTTGGGAAAAGGATTCGAATAATTTTTTACGGTCAGTCCCGCTTAAGCCAATACCGCTGTCCTGTACGCTGAAATGCAATAAACATTGTCCGATTTCATCATCTTCCATCCGCACCCGCACGATGATCTCACCGTCAGGGGTGAACTTGATCGCATTGGAAATCAGGTTGGTCAGAATCTGTTTGAAACGTAACGCATCACCGACCACATGCTGTGGAATGTTTTCAGCATAATAGAAGGCCATATTGATATGCTTTTGTGCCGCCAGCGGCGAGAGCATATCCATCACATCAAAGATGGCTTCTTCAAGATCAAACGGGGCGGTTTCAAGTTCCAGTTTACCCGCATCAATTTTAGAAAAGTCCAGTACATCATTAATCAGTGCCAATAAATGCGCTGAGGATTTTCGAATGGTTTGCAGGTACAGGTTCTGTTCATTGCTCAGGTTTTGCTGACGTAGCAACAAATGAATAAAGCCATCAATACTGTTCAGTGGCGTTCTGAGCTCATGACTGATATTGGCCAGGAAAACCGACTTGGACTGATTGGATGAAATCGCCTGGTCACGCGCCTGACGATAAGTAATGTTTTGGACTTCCAAGGTATCGAGAGTCCGGCGTAAATCTTCTTCGGTCTGTTCGGTATGTTCTTTTAATTCGAGAAAGCTAAAGTGCAAGCGTTTCACCACGTTGGCAATATCACGCTGGAGTAAACGCAGTTCACCGGTACTGTTTACAACAATGTGCTGATCGAGCGTATCCGCATTAAGACGTTGCATTTGCATACGAATCTCGTAGATCGGGGCCAGCCAGCGACGGGAGAACACATTCAGGCAGAACAGTAAAATCAGAATGGTCAATAAGCCTGTGACCACCAATGACAGTAAAACTTTATAGCGAGCCAGTTCCAGCGGTTGATTATCCAGCTCAATCATTAGCCAGACAGAGTCAGGATTGCCGCTGTCGAGTTTTGCACCATAAATATTGTTGTGATTATGAGAAATAGGGCCAAAAAAATTACTGTTATTGGGGAAATTAGGCCAGAAACGGTTGTTTTGATAACCGACACTTAAATAGGTCTGTCCTTTATTATCAATCAGCACTGCACGTTGTAAATTCTTTTCATCAAACATTTTTTGCATGATGTTTTGCGCGCGGTCATATTGATCGGGCTGCTCTTGCACCAGCTTTAATAAATCATTCGCGGTTTGATGATAACGTGCCAGAATCGCCGAGGCATCTGAGCGTTGTTGCTGTTTGGCTGAGTTGGTAGTTTCGGCTAAAACCCAGAGAATTCCTACACTTGTCAAAATTGCAATTGGCACAAGAATCAGTGCAATCAACTGCCCATAAGCATGATTGAGGCGTAAACGTTTCGATATGGTCTTATTGAAATTTGACATAGTTCGGTCAGATTTATCATTCTGCGCAATATCTTAGCATGCTTTCTGATAAGCGCAGCGATCTGCTTGCCAATAAAAAGCAGAGTGAAATGGTGCAGTATTTCTGTTTTTTTCATACAATAGTCGCCACCTTAATATCGGTGTCGATCATGACGAATACGCAAACTGATTTTTTAGCAGATGAATTTTTACTGGATGAGTATGTCGGTAAAACCCCTTTAGTACGTTTGCAGCGTTTAGCGTGTCATACCCAGGCCACGGTATTAGCCAAATTAGAAGGTAACAATCCGGCAGGTTCAGTCAAGGATCGTCCTGCCTATAACATGATTGTACAGGCCGAAAAACGTGGACAGATCCAGCCAGGCGATACCTTGATTGAAGCGACCAGTGGTAATACCGGTATTGCTTTGGCGATGGTTGCGGCCATGCGCGGCTATAAAATGAAGCTGATCATGCCGAACAACATGAGTCAGGAACGTAAAGATGCCATGCTGGCTTATGGTGCGGAGTTGATTGAAGTGACTCAGCAGCAAGGCATGGAAGGCGCGCGTGATCTGGCGATGCAGATGCAGGCAGAAGGCAAGGGTTTTGTACTGAACCAGTTTGGTAACCCGGACAATGTCGAGGCCCATTATCTGACCACAGGACCTGAAATCTGGAAGCAAACAGGCGGCAAGATTACCCATTTCGTTAGCTCCATGGGCACCACAGGTACGATCATGGGGGTTTCTAAATATTTGAAGGAACAAAACCCTGATATTCAGATTGTCGGTTTACAACCTTCAGACGGTTCCAGCATTGCCGGGATTCGCCGTTGGCCTGAAGAATATTTGCCAACTATTTTTGACCGTAGTCGTGTCGACCGTATTATTGATATTCCCCAGATTGAAGCAGAAAAAACCATGCGTAAGCTGGCACGTACCGAGGGGATCAGTGCGGGAACCTCTTCTGGTGGTGCAGTTTGGGCATCGGTTAAAATTGCTGAAGAAACCCCAGATGCCGTGATTGTCTGCATTATCTGCGACCGCGGTGACCGTTATTTATCAACGGGTTTATTTTCAGTTCAAGATTAGAATCTCCCCCTAACCCCCTCTTTTTAAAAGAGGGAGAACTCCTCCCTTTATAAAAGGGAGGTTGGGAGGGATTGGTAGAGATTTTAAGATGAATTTACGCTTTCCGATTTTAGTGTTTGATATTGAGACCCTGACTGATCTCAAGGCCGGGGCACATCTCCATGATCTGGACTTGCCGGCAGCCGACGTGGAACAGGCGCTGACCAAGATTCGCCGCCAGGAATCAGGTGTAGAGTTTCAGCGTCTGCCTTTACATGAGATTGTCTGTATTTCTGGATTATGGATTGATGAAAAAGGTTTTCGCCTGTTTTCATTCAGTCAGGAGCAGAATAGCGAAGCAGAAATGCTGGCCAAGTTTCTGTCTATTTTTGACAAGAAACAGCCGACACTGGTGAGCTGGAATGGTTCGCAATTTGACTTGCCTGTGATTCTGTTCCGTGCCATGTACCACGGCCTGTCTGCGCCGAGCCTGTTTGATCAGGGCGAAATTGACCAGCAGAAGCGGTACAACAATTATCAGAATCGCTATCACCATCGCCATGTTGACCTGATGGATGTGATGGCCATGTTTAATGGTCGTAATTTCCAGAAGCTGGATGATATTGCCTGTTTGCTGGGTTTTCCGGGCAAACGTGGTGAAGTTGGCTATCGTGTGCCAGACTATGTCCGTACTGAACAATGGTTAAAATTGACCAGTTATTGTGAAGGCGATGTGCTGAACACATGGCTGGTCTATATCCGCTGGTTGCTGCTAAAAGGTCAGTTGAATCAAAAAGATCATCAACAGTTGATTCAAGCGACGATTGATTATTTACAAACTCAAACGCAACAAACTGAATTTTTACAGGTATGGCAACAAACATCGCAATATACTGTATTTACCGCACCCACTTTTGCGCCAAAAAATTAGGTTCCTCTTTTGAAACACAAAGCGAAACATCGCCCAGCCCAATATCCAACCTATACCTTTCAAATCGAAGCGTTTTCTCATGAAGGGCGCGGCATCGCGCATTATGGAACGCATCCTGACCATCCTAAAGAAAAGCATGGCAAGAAAGTTTTTATTCGCTATGGTCTCGTCGGTGAAACGGTACAGGCAAAGATTACCAACCAGACTTCTCGGCTGGAAGAAGCCGACATGATCAAGCTGGAAGGTGAGGCGGCTGAAGGTCGTGTCGATCCGATCTGTCCTCATTTTGGGGTATGTGGTGGCTGTAGCCTGCAACATATTCATCCTGACCAGCAGATTTTGTTGAAACAGAATGTGTTGAAGTCGCATTTACAGCACTTTGCAGGTTTAGAGCCTGAGCAATGGCTGGCACCGATCCGTTCGGTAAAAACCGATTATCGCCGTCGTGCCCGTATCGGGGTGCGCTATATTGCCAAGCAGAACCGTTTGGTGATGGGCTTTCGTGAGCATCATAGTAATCATCTCACTGCCATCCAGCAGTGCAATGTATTGGATCAAACTTTGTCCGAAAGCTTGCCTGAACTTAGAAAATTACTCGAAAGTCTTACAGGCAAAGCCCATATCGGTCATATAGAATTGGCCATGGGCGACACCGAGGTGGCATTGCTGATTCGTCATCTTGATAAATTAAATGTGTCGGATGTCAACCAATTACGTCAGTTTACGTTACTCAAGGGATGGCAGTTGTATTTGCAGCCCAAAGGGGCAGAGAGTTTACATCGTGTAGATGATGCTCAGGCACCGATGCGCTTGCATTACAGTCTGGATGATTTTGCAGTCAAATTTGCATTTTCACCTTTAGACTTTACCCAGGTGAACAGCGCTGTAAATGCACAGATGATTCACTTGGCATGTGAATTGCTTCAGTTACAGCAAGGGGAGAGAGTGCTTGACCTGTTCTGTGGATTAGGCAATTTCTCGCTCCCGATTGCACGTCGTGTGGGTGAAACGGGTCAAGTGGTGGGTGTTGAAGCAAGTGACGAGATGGTGCAACGGGCAACTGAAAATGCGAAAGCCAATCAGTTGTCACAAGCGATGTTCTTTTCACAAGATTTAACAAAAGACTTTTCGCATCATTCTTGGGCGAAACAGGGATTTGATGCATTATTAATTGATCCTCCACGATCGGGTGCGTTTGAAGTCATGCAATATGTACCTAATTTTGGAGCGAAAAGAATCGTTTATGTATCATGTAACCCATCAACACTGGCAAGGGATGCAGGTGTACTGGCACAATATGGCTATCGGTTAAAGAAAGCTGCGGTGATGGACATGTTTACGCATACTGAACATGTTGAATCGATTGCCCTGTTTGAAAAAATTGAGAAGCTGGAAAAAATCGAAGAGATAAACGATTAAAAAATGAGTTACATATCCAGAGGAGAAAGGTATGGTCACAGTACGTGAACAGTTACCTGGACGACTCCAAGAGTTGTCTGAGGAAGCGACTGTAGAACATGCCGCTGAAGCGCAAAGTAGTCTGGTCTCCTGGCTAGATCGGGTGCGTGGTATTTTGGATGGGGCTGAGCTGAAACAACTTCAAAAAGTTGCCGAGCTGACCTTAGCAAAAGAGTTACAAGCGACGGATCATCGTATCAATACCTTTAGTACAGGTATTGGTATGGCGGATATTTTGGCCCATTTGCATGTCGACGAAGACACGCTTTCAGCGGCAGTGTTATATCGTAGTGTACGTGAAGGTCTGATTACTTTAGAGGACATTCAACAGCAGTTTGGCGAGCAGGTTCTGGCTTTGGTAAAAGGCACACTTGCAATGGGTAAACTGTCGGAGTTGATTGAAAAGAATAAGCGTTTAGAAGACCATTTTAATAATAATCAACGTGAACATCTAAACGGCATTTATAAGATGCTGATTTCAGTGACGGAAGATGTTCGGGTTGTACTGATCAAGCTGGCAGAACGTACCTACGCCTTACGTGAATTGGCTACCGCCAGCAAAGAGCGCCAAGAGCGTGTGGCACGTGAGATTCTGACCATTTACTCGCCGCTTGCCCATCGTTTGGGGATTGCCCAGCTCAAATGGGAGCTGGAGGATCTGGCCTTTCGTTATCTGGCCCCGGAACGCTATAAAGAAATTGCGTCTTTGCTGAATGAAAAGCGTCTGGAGCGTGAGCAATATATTCAGTTTGTGATTGATAAACTGAAAACTGAACTGGCTGCATATGATATTCAGGCGGAAATCACCGGGCGCGTGAAGCACATTTATTCGATTTATCGAAAAATGAAAAGCAAAAACCTGAGCTTCGATCAGCTGTATGATATTCGGGCAGTGCGTGTACTGGTCAAGAGCGTTCCAGATTGCTATCACGCTCTGGGCATCGTTCATCAGATCTGGCGTCATATTCCGAACCAGTTCGATGACTATGTCACTAATCCGAAAGCCAATGGCTATCGTTCTTTGCATACCGCGGTAATTGCTGAGAACAAGTCATTGGAAGTACAGATTCGTACTTTTGAAATGCATAACGAAGCTGAGCTTGGGGTGTGTTCGCACTTTAACTATAAAGAAGGTGCCAAGAATACCGATCATTCCTTTAATGACCGTTTGCATTCATTACGTGCGGTCCTTGAGCATTATCAGGAACGTACCGAGACCACGCCACATGCTGAAGATGAAGAATCGAATGGCATTGATCAGATTCAGGATTTTGAGAATTTTGAAAAGATCTATGTGTTTAGCCGTGATGGGGATATCAAGGAATTACCACGTGGTTCCACTGTTCTAGACTTTGCCTACCATGTGCATACCGAGGTCGGGAACAAGTGCTATGCGGCACGAGTGAACCAGCGTTATGTGCCTTTGACCTATATGTTAAAGACCGGTGAGCAGGTTGAGATTTTAACCAAGAAAGATCGTGAACCGAATCGTGACTGGTTGGTGAATTCGCTGGGTTATATCAAGACTGCACGTGCACGTGACAAGTTACGCCACTGGTTTAGGCAGCAAGACCGTAGCAAGAATGTCGAAGTCGGGCGTGAGTTACTCACGAAAGAGCTGGCGCGTTTAGCCATCCATCCCAAGAGTATTGACCTGAAGGATTATTCATCTCATTTCAACCTGAAATCGGGTGATGATATTCTGGTGGCTTTAGTCAGTGGTGATATCAGCCTGCATGCCCTGATGAATCAGGTCAACCGACAGATGCATCTGGATCAGGATGAACCTGAACTGGTGCTGAAACCGGCCTTAAATCCGCGTGCCAGTCATACGCTATCTGCGCATGGCATCCTGATTGATGGGCTGGACAATGTCGAGCTGCATATTGCGCAATGTTGTCAGCCGGTACATGGTGAATCGATTGGTGGTTATATCACCTTGAATCGCGGTGTCAGTATCCATAAGGTTGCATGTCCAGATTACCTGCGCATGACTACACAAGAGCCGGAACGCGCAGTTGAAGCAGACTGGGAAATGCAGCCAACCCGTGGTCAGAGTGTTCAGATCGTGGTGGAAGCGTATGATCGTCGTGGTTTGCTCAAGGATCTGACCCAGGTGATTTTCTCAGACCAGATCAATATCCGTCAGGTCAATACCATTTCTGAGGCAGATGGTATTGCCAATATGAAATTATTGATTGAAGTCAAAGGTTTGGCACAGTTGTCCAGATTGCTGGCTCGTCTGGAGCAGCAGCCCGGGATTATCAGTGCCAGACGTCTGGTACAAGGCAGTTAAGCGGTAAATTGAGAAATAAAACCTGCAGTTAGGGCAGGTTTTATTTTTTTATGATTAAAATTTATTTGAATTTTAATCATACCCTCTAATTTAAACATTAGATTTTGCACTTTTTACTTTTTTGATAAACCGTCATGTTATCAATATTCGTTTGTGCCTTGGTTTTAATTGCTTGTTGTAAGGTCAGATTAGCTGCATCAGACGTATCTTCTTCACTTGCAATGTTGTGTGCAATTTGTCCTACTTTCGCTGCTTTTTCCGAATTACCTGCAAAAGCACTAATTGCCCCACTTGCAAGGCCTGCCCATTTGCTAACAGCTTTACTTGGTGATTGTGCATTTGTATTAATATTTACAATATTCTTTTCTGCTTCAGCAAGTTCGCGTTTGGCATTGGCCTGCTCAACAGAAAGATCGGCACAACTCATCGCTTTTAATTCAGTGGTTGAAAATGCTTTGTTTATATTTTCATTTGCAGCAAATGTTGAAAAAGAAAATGTTGCTGTTACTGTTAAAGCTAATAGTTTTTTCATTATTAAATCCCTCGAAAAGAAGGGAGCATCATAATAAAAAAGATAGAAAAAGTTTTATCATTAAAAACACTAATAATTAACAGAGTCTATGTTTTTATGTTTTTTTTGGTGTTTTAGTATACTTTTTAGTTTTTTATATTGGGGGATTATGTTGCACTAGGTTTTAAGGTGAGTATATTTTATTTTTAAATCTAGAAATATCTTGTATTTAAAAGCTCTCTTGATATTTTGCTCTATAAAATCAAGAGAATTAATTTATTTATTTTTTGCATAAAAACAGGTTGGTCCAGCGATTCAGGAACTGCGGACTAATGCTGGATAACTGATAGAGCAGTCTGGTTTTTATGCCGACAGGCGTATGTGTCGGGAGCAAGGCATGATCTTTGTGTTGTGCCAAATCTAGAACCTGTTTTGCGACATCGGCAGGAGTCAAATCTACCCCAATATTCTGGATACTGCCTGCGTCCATGTTTTTTACCATGTTGGTTTGTACAAATAAAGGCATCACATCCAGAACACGAATTTTATATTTCTGCCATTCTACATCCAGAGCCTCGGTTAAACCGCGCACCGCAAATTTACTGGCGGAATAAGATGCCAGATCAGCTTGACCATAAATCGCTGAGGCAGAGGAGAGGTTGATGACACGGGCAAAACCGGCCTGTTGCAGGTGCGCTAACGCGGCATGACAGCCATTGAGCATGCCTTTGACATTGATATCAACAATGCGGTGATGCGATTGAATATCCGTATTTTCAAATGGCCCTGAGTAAAGAATGCCAGCATTGTTAATGAGCAGGTTAAGTTCACCAGCCCAGCGAGTAAATTCCTGCAATGCGGTTTGCCATTGATGGTAATCGCTGACATCCAGATAACCGGCTTTGGCATGCATGCCCAGTTCTGCAGCTAAAGCCTGTGCCTGCTGTTGATTGATATCATAGATTCCCACTTTGAAACCTTGCTGGTAGAAGAGGCGGGCGATTTCAGCACCAATGCCTTGGGCAGCCCCACTAATAAAAACACTCTGTTGCATTGCCTTCCCTTGCTTTATATTGATAGTTTTTGCGTGCGTGTATATTACGCATAAGCGTATTCGGGCTGCAACACGTTGCTTCGATCAAGTGTGGAGATCATCATGGAAAAGTTATTGGCAATCATGCAAGAGTTAAGACAAAAGTGTCCATGGGATCAACAGCAAACACCAGAAAGCTTAACCCGTTATGCCATTGAAGAAGCTTATGAAGTTGAGGCAGCAATTCGTTCGGGGGACATCGACGAAATCCGCAATGAACTAGGGGATTTACTGTTGCAAGTGGTGTTCCAGTCGCAAATGTTTGATGAAAAAGGATTATTTAATTTTCATGATGTGGTGAATGCAATCAGTGAAAAATTAATTCGCCGTCATCCTCATGTTTTTGAGGCGGAAAAATATCAAAATTTGAGTGCTGAGCAAGTCAGTGCATTATGGAAACAGATCAAACAACAGGAAAAACAGGGTAAAGTACAGTCTCGGTTAGATGAGATCAAGCATGCACCTGCACTGCTACAGGCACATGAAATTCAAAAAAAGGCAGCACAGCTGGGTTTTGATTTTGAATGTGTTGAAGACGCTTATGGCAAACTGGATGAGGAACTCGAAGAGTTACAGCAGGCGATCAAAAGCCACAATAGCGATGATATTCAGGAAGAGTTTGGAGATTGCTTATTCTCTCTGATCAATGTGGGACGAAAGCTTGGCGTGTCGAGTGAAAGCGCATTATTGGCGACGATCCATAAATTTAGAAGCCGTTTTGCTTTTATTGAGCAGCAGGCACAACGACAACACAAAGACTTGCAAGACATGAGTTTGGCTGAAATGGATGGGCTTTGGGAGCAAGCAAAACGACAATTAAAAGCTCAGGAGAGCAACCATGATATTGCAGCAAGTATGCCGCAAACATAAGTTTTTTCTATTCATTATTTTGTGCTTGGGGTGTGTATCACCTCTTAAGGCACAGCAGTTTGACCAGGCCTATCAGCAATGGAAAACTCAGCAACAGCTACGTGACCAGCAGTTGGCGAATCAGGCAAATAATAATTATTATTTATCCCGCCCCACTCAGCAGGCTCCACAGCGGCTTTCATCTTCTGTAAATACTCCGGGTGATAAGATTAGCCTGAATCAGGCCAGTTTGCAGCAACTCCAGATGTTAAATGGGGTAGGTGAGAAAAAAGCGCAAGCAATTATGGAATATCGGCAAAAAAATGGCGGTTTTAAAAGCGTCGATGAGTTGATGAATATCAAGGGAATCGGGCCAAAATTGTTAGAGAAAAACAAAGCAAGGCTGATGTTATAAACCTGATATTGTCATAAAGTGATGAATGAGGCAGACAGATCTGTTGAAACTTGCAACAGAATAAATTGCCCTTTGTGTGTGTTAGAGCTATGATTAGCGACAAATTGTTATTTACGTCCTGACGTAGGAGACAGTGTCTTTTGCAAACTTTGCGTGCGTCAAAATGTGGTTTGTCCACAACTCAACTTCCTTCCTCAATTCTAGATGTGATTGATAGTCTGACTAAAGCAGGCTACGAGGCATATATTGTGGGCGGTGGTGTTCGAGATATGATGTTAGGTCTTAATCCAAAGGATTTTGACGCGGTTACTAATGCTACACCAGCTCAGGTGAAAGAAGTATTTGGTCGACGTTGCCGGATTATCGGGCGACGTTTTGAGCTGGCACATGTTTATTCCGGTCGTGAACTGATTGAAGTGGCGACCTTCCGTGCCCCACCGAAAAAAGCGGTCACCAGTGCCTCCGGGATGATTCTTCGTGATAATAACTGGGGAACGATTGAGCAAGATTTTGCTCGCCGAGATTTTTCGATCAATACCCTGTATTACCAGCCACGAAAAGGGATCGTACTTGATTTCTGCCATGCGGTAGAGGATATCAAGACCCGTACCTTACGTTTTCTGGGTGAACCGGCACAGCGTTTTGAAGAAGATCCTGTACGGATGTTACGTGCATTGCGTTTTGCTGCAAAACTGAACTTCCAGATTGATCAATCCATTCTCGATGTGTTTAATGTTGAAATGACGCAATTATTGCGTGATGTCTCACCCCATCGTTTATATGATGAATCACAAAAACTGTTCACCATGGGGCATTTGACCCGTGTCTTGCCGATGTTGATCGAGTTTGGTGTGTGGAAGCAGCTGTTTGCTGAAATTCAGCCCAATATCACGGCATTTATTGAGCGTGCGGCACGAAATACCGATCAGCGTATTCAAGTGGGTAAAACCATCAATCCTGCATTTTTCTATGCAGTCCTGTTATGGAAACCATTTTTAGAACGTTGTGATTTCTATCTGAACAAAGGGGTGGTACCCGCGGAAGCACGTGCACAAGCTGGACTTGATGTATTAAAACGTCAGGCGACCCGGACCATTATTCCGCGTTTTGCGGAAACCTTTATCCGTGAAGTCTGGGAAATGCAGACCCGTTTGCTCAATCCAAAGCCGCAACAGATTGAGGCTTTGGCAGGTCATGCCCGTTTCCGTGCCGGTTTTGACTTCTTGCTGTTGCGTGAGAAGTCTGGCGATAGTAGTACGGAAGGGATGGGCGTCTGGTGGGAAAGCTACCAGGAAATGACCACGGATCAAAAAGAAGCGGCAATCCGTCAATACAATCGTCAACGCAGCAAGACACGTCGTAAGGCGGTCGAAGCAGATGAGCCGAAGACGACTGAAATCGAGCCTTTGGTCAACGTCCCAGAGCCAAGAAGCCGCCGTGGTAAAACAGAACGGGTTAGAGCGGATGAGTCTGCGAGCCGTTTTATTGAAAAAGCGGCTGGCAACTCAGGACAGGTTCATGCGGATCACCCGATCCTTAAGCGTAAACGCGTACAACGTGATTTAAGCCAAGTGGTTTTTGGGCCAACGCAATGACGATTCGTAGCTATATCGGTCTTGGCAGTAATTTAGGCGATTCGCAGCAGATTCTGAGTGAAGCTGTTGCGAAGCTGACAACACTAGGCGCTGTACAGGTCTCCCGACTTTATCAAAGTCCACCGATGGGGCCGCAAGACCAACCGAATTACCTCAATGCAGTTGTGCAACTGGATACCGACCTTGCACCGCTTGCGCTGTTAGATCAATTACAACAATTTGAGCAAGAAGCAGGACGTGTCCGTTTACGACGCTGGGGAGAGCGCACGCTTGATCTGGATTTGCTGATCTATGGTCAGGAGCAGATCCACAATGAACGCTTAACCGTGCCACATGTGGGTATTTTAGAGCGTGATTTCGTCGTTATTCCCTTATTAGACCTAGATGCTCATTTACAATTAAATGGTCATTCTTTAAAAGATTTAGAACTGATACAGCAAGCAAACTTGACTGTAATAGCAGACCAGTCTTGGGCAATCGCTTAAGACTGTTTCGTTCTGGAAACGCCTGTAGAGGACATCATCATGATTAGTCTAAGTGACTTAAGAAAGTTTAAAGCCGAAGGACGCAAGTTCTCATGTCTTACTTGTTACGATGCAAGTATGGCTAAAGGGATGGAGTTGGCTGAAATTGATACGATTTTAATCGGTGACTCTCTTGGAATGGCGATTCAAGGCAGAGACTCTACACTTCCTGTGACGGTTGAAGATATGGCTTACCATACGGCCGCTGTACGTCGTGGTAATGCCCATGCCCTGATTATGACTGATCTGCCATTTATGAGCTATGCCACGCTTGAGGATGGTTTGAAAAATGCAAAAACTGTCATGCAAGCTGGCGCACAAATGGTCAAGATCGAAGGCGGTGCCTGGCTCAGCGAACTGGTTACCGTGTTGACCCGTAATGGTATTCCTGTGTGTGTACATTTAGGTTTAACGCCGCAATCTGTAAATGTGTTAGGCGGCTATAAATTGCAAGCAAAAACACGTGAAGCAGCGGATCAGCTGATTGCCGACTGTCAGGCGGTGATTGATGCCGGTGCAGCAGTATTGGTACTTGAATGTGTGCCTGCACAACTGGGTAAAGAAATTGCAGAACTTTTCCCGAATACACCCGTAATCGGAATTGGTGCAGGGCATGAAACCGATGGACAGGTATTGGTGGTTCAGGACATGCTTGGTCTGACCTTTGGTCGTGTTGCGCGTTTCGTTCGTAACTTCATGAAAGAGCAATCTGGCGAAACTGCCATTGTCGATGCGTTTAAAGCCTATCATGCTGCCGTGCAGGACCAGTCGTTCCCAGCCAAAGAACATACTTTTCAGGTTGAGCTTTAATCCATGAAAACTGAAACAACGATACAAGGCTTAACTGCGTCACTTTCTCCTGCGCGTAGTTCAAAGAAACTGATTGGTTTTGTACCGACCATGGGCAATCTGCATGAAGGTCATTTGACTCTGGTGCGTGAAGCAAAAAAACTGTGTGATGTGGTGGTGGTCAGTATTTTCGTCAATCCAATCCAGTTTGGCGCAGGCGAGGACTTTGATAGTTATCCACGTACTTTAGAGCAAGACAGCCGCTTATTGGCGGATGTGGGCTGCGATATTATTTTTGCACCCACTGTTGAGCAAATGTACGGGACACAGCCGCGTTTGACCAATATCAGTGTGGGTCAGATTACCGATGACCTGTGTGGAAAATCACGTCCAGGTCATTTTGATGGCGTTGCAGTTGTGGTGACCAAGCTGTTCAATATTGTACAGCCTGATTTTGCTTTCTTCGGGCAAAAGGACTATCAGCAACTGGCCGTCATTCGTCAGCTGGTACAAGACCTGAACATGCCGCTTGAAGTGATTGGCGTGCCGATTGTACGCGCCGAAGATGGTTTGGCTTTAAGTTCTCGTAATGGTTATTTAACCGAAGAGCAACGGGCAATTGCACCCACTATTTATCAATCGCTCAAACAGGCTGAACAGCAATTGCATGAAGGGCAGGCACTTAACCAAGTGTTAGCAAATATCTCGACGCAATTGACACAGGCTGGCTTTGTTGTGGATTATGTGGAAGCTCGTCAGACCAACCTGCAACCGATTGCGCAATTTGATCAGGACCTTGTTGTTTTTGTTGCTGCAAAACTGGGTGCAACCCGTTTGATTGATAATCTACAAGTTGACTTTAAAACATAAAAAATGAAGGGCAAAATGCCATGAAGCGTATTCTTATCGTGACAGGACAATCAGGCTCAGGCAAATCATCTGCATTACAAGTGCTTGAAGACTTGGGCTATTATTGTATAGATAACTTACCTTTGGCATTATTGCCTGAAATTGTGGCGAAACTGGATCACGAGAATAATCTTGAACAGTTGGCACTGGGCGTAGACATCCGCAGTACCCGTGCCGATATGCAAGAGTTCGATCATGTGTTTGAGCAATTACAACGCCATGGTTCGGTGGATATTATTTATCTGACCACACAGGATCAGGATTTGATTGCACGTTTTAGTGCATCACGTCGACCGCATCCGTTGGCTAGCCGCTTCAATAGCCTGTTGCAATGTATTCAGGAAGAGAAGCAACTGCTGATTCCGATCCAGTTTCGTTCTACCGTCCATATTGATACCACGGATAAAAGTGTCCATGATTTAAAACATATCCTATTGTCTAAACTAGGGCAGTCGGATAACTTAATTGTAATTTTACAGTCTTTTGGCTATAAGCACGGTATTCCACTCGATGCGGATTATGTATTTGACGTACGCCATTTACCAAATCCACATTGGGACTTAGAATTACGCCGTTTTTCAGGTTTAGATGAACCTGTGCGCCGCTTTTTAGAAGGCAGTCAGCAAACCAATGAAATGTTTGAAGATATTTATGGCTTTCTTGATAAGTGGTTACCCGCTTTTGCTGAAGGACATCGCCATTACATGACCATTTCCGTGGGATGTACGGGCGGGCAGCATCGTTCGGTTTATATCGTGGATAGACTCAAACAGGCCCTTGAGGCAAAATGGGCTGTCCAAATCTTACATAGAGAAATGAAGCACTGGTCATGATAGACACAACAATTGATGTAATTAATAAACTCGGCTTACACGCTCGCGCATCTGGTAAACTGATTGAAGTGACGACAAAATTTCGTTCTTCTATCCAGATTGGTAAGGGCGATAAGTTAGTTGATGCAAAAAATATTATGTCATTGTTGATGTTGGGTGCAGGTAAAGGCACCACATTAAGACTGGTGATTGAGGGTGCTGATGAAGACAAGGCACTGGAAGAAATTCAAACGCTGTTCGCAGCAAAATTTTACGAGGCAGAGTAATAGTGGCACGTGGTCCCCAACGTTATACAGATGAAGATTTTGAGTCATTAGAAGGGCGTGCGAGTCGAACTGAGCAAAAAAAGGCAGTTCAGCGCATGGCCGCTTTGGGTGAGCAGTTGGCTCAACTGAATCCAAAGCAGATTCAAAAACTTCCTGTCGATGAGCGTTTAATTGATGCCTTGCTTGAAGTGCAGAAAATTAGCTCATTTGAAGCGCGTCGTCGTCAGTTCCAACGCGTTGGTAAGTTATTGCGTAATGAAGATGAGAGCACAATTTTATCTTATCTCACGCCGCAACAAGGCGCTAAAAAACAAATGCAATTGATGCGTTGGGTTGATCGTATGATTGATCAGGGCGATCCAATTATTAATGAGTTTAGTAAAGTATTTAATGCTTCTGAACGCCATACTTTGCGTCAGCATGTATTACGTATTCATCGTGATATCAAGCAGCAGGTCAGTGAAGAAGAACTGGAAGCCTCGAAACGTAAGTTCGTCAATTATGTTCAACAGGTCGCGCTGTTATCTGAACAGTAAGGTCTAAAATAAAAAAAGAAGTTTCCCCGGAAACTTCTTTTTTTATCTGCTGTATCAATTTCCGAATTCGCCATTGGCTCGTTGTTTTGCCCATTCCCTTAAAATAAATTTCTGCAATTTTCCGGTCGAGGTTTTTGGAATCTCGGCGATTACTACATCTTTTGGAACTTTAAAGCGGGCCAGTTGTTGCTGACAATGCGCAATGATCTCTTCAGGGGTTGCGGTTGCCCCCTGTTTGAGTTCAATAAAGGCACAAGGCACTTCCTGCCAGCGTTGATCCGGTTTTGCCACGACTGCAGCAGTCAATACAGCAGGGTGGCGGTAGAGTACATCTTCCACTTCGAGCGATGAAATATTCTCTCCGCCTGAAATGATAATATCTTTTGAGCGATCTGTGATCTTGGCATAACCGTCGGGATGACTCACCGCCAGATCTCCGGTATGAAACCAGCCGCCTTTAAAGGCTTCCTGCGTGGCTTCTGGATTCTTTAAATAGCCTTTCATGACAATATTGCCACGGAACATAATTTCCCCCATGGTTTGTCCATCATTGGGAACCGGTTGCATGGTTTTGGGATCAAGTACCCGCATACTGTCCTGTAAGGGATAAGGTACGCCTTGACGTGAATGCAGTTGTGCCTGTTCCTGAATGGATAAATCATTCCAGCCTGCCTGTGAGGCACATAAGGCCGAAGGACCATAGGTTTCAGTCAGACCATAAACGTGATTTACATTGACGCCGAGATGATGCATCCCTTCAATAATCGCCACGGGTGGAGCAGCGCCAGCCACCATGACTTCGACATGATGATCAAATGAAGTTCGCTGTTCTGAGGGAGCATTAATCAGCATGGACAGTACAATTGGTGCGCCACAGAAGTAATCAACTTTATATTGCGCAATATATTTAAAAATCAGGACAGGATCAACGCGACGCAGACAGATATTGGTGCCGCCACTGGCCGCGATGGACCAGGCAAAGCACCAGCCATTGCAATGAAACAGCGGCAGGGTCCATAAATAGACTGCACGCGGTTTCATGCCGCAGGCCAGAATGTTGCTGGCTGCATTCAGGTAAGCACCACGGTGATGATAGACCACGCCTTTAGGATTGCCAGTGGTGCCTGAAGTATAGTTGAGACTGATCGCATCCCATTCATCTTGCGGCAGTAACCATTCAAATTCAGGATTTCCTTGAGCAAGCCATGATTCATATTCATATTGTCCGATGGCAATCTGCTCGCCTTCAAACTCGGAATCAAATACATCAATGACCACGATCTCTTGCGGCACAAGTTTAAGTGCTTCTGCCGCGACTTCACGAAATTCAGGATCAACCAGCAGTACCTTGGATTCAGCATGTTCCAGCATAAAGGCAATGGTTTTGGCATCAAGGCGGGTATTTAAGGTATTGAGTACGGCACCCGCCATTGGCACGGCAAAATGTGTTTCGATCATGGCAGGAATATTGGGAAGCAACACGGACACAGTATCGTTTTTTTGAATTCCCAGTTTTGCCAGTTGATGTGCGAACTGGCGGCAGCGTTGATAGGTGTGTTGCCATGTGATTTGACGTTCGCCATGAATAATTGCAGCTTGCTGGGGGTAAATATAAGCTGCACGTTCTAAATAACGTAACGGGGACAGGGCTACAAAATTGGCAGCTGTTCGTGGTAATTCGTCGTATGCACTGACCATGTGTATTGCTCCATTTTATGTTGTTTTCATTATTGACTAAACTATTCTGTCGTCGAGTCTAAATCATTTAGGCTTTAGTCGGAGGGGAATCGTAAGAGATATCGGGTTTTTCTGGTCCAAAGGTTTCATCCACAGCTAAACCCGTGTAAAATCTTGGATACTTTTTTATCCGCCGTTTTTTATCTTTTGAGGCCTCGCCTCAATACATAATCTCGCGGTGATATGCTCCTTCGTATAGGGCATCACTCCTTAAGGATTTTTTTATATGCCAATCATTACTTTACCAAATGGTGATCAGAAACAGTTTGATCAGCCAATTTCCGTAATGGAACTTGCTCAGAGCATTGGTCCGGGTCTTGCAAAAAATACAGTTGCTGGCCGTATCAATGATCGCTTGGTGGATGCTTGTGATTTAATCACAGAAGATGCGACAGTTCAGATTATTACCCCGAAAGATGAAGAAGGTTTAGAAATCATTCGTCACTCTTGTGCGCATCTGGTCGGACATGCGGTTAAGCAGTTGTTCCCAGAAGCGAAAATGGTGATCGGTCCTGTGATCGAAGAAGGTTTCTACTACGACATCTGGATGCCACGTCCATTTACCCTGGATGATATGGCAGCAATCGAGGAGCGCATGAAAAAGCTCATCGATCAGGACTATGACGTTGTTAAAAAGATGACACCGCGTGAAGATGTGATTGCAGAATTCACAGCACGTGGCGAAGAATATAAGTTACGCTTGATTGCAGACATGCCGAATGAAACTCAAATGGGCTTGTACTACCATCAAGATTATTTAGATATGTGCCGTGGTCCACACGTACCGAATACTAAATTCTTAAAATCATTCAAGCTCACTAAAATCTCTGGTGCATACTGGCGTGGTGATGCGAAAAATGAACAATTACAACGTATTTACGGTACAGCATGGGCTGACAAAAAACAGTTAGCGGCTTATATCAAACGTATTGAAGAAGCTGAAAAGCGTGATCACCGTAAAATTGGTAAAGCTTTAGATTTGTTCCATATGCAAGAAGAAGCACCTGGTATGGTGTTCTGGCATCCGAACGGCTGGACCATTTATCAAGTGCTTGAACAATACATGCGTAAAGTTCAGCAAGACAATGGTTATCAGGAAATCAAGACACCGCAAATCGTAGACTTTACGCTTTGGGAAAAGTCTGGTCATGCGGCAAACTACGCCGAAAATATGTTCACGACTCACTCGGAAAGTCGTAACTATGCAGTGAAACCAATGAACTGCCCATGTCACGTACAGGTCTTTAACCAGGGATTGAAATCTTACCGTGATTTACCAATCCGTTTAGCTGAGTTTGGTTCTTGTCACCGTAACGAGCCATCAGGTTCTTTACACGGTATTATGCGTGTTCGTGGCTTTACCCAAGATGATGCTCATATTTTCTGTACCAAAGAACAGATTGGTAAAGAAGTTGCAGATTTTATTAAGCTGACTTTAGACGTTTATAAAGACTTCGGTTTTGAAGACGTACAAATGAAGCTCTCTACACGTCCAGAAAAACGTGTGGGTGATGATGCACTTTGGGATCTGGCGGAAAAATCTTTGGCAGATGCGCTTGATGATGCTGGCTTGGCATGGGACTTGCAACCTGGTGAAGGCGCCTTCTATGGTCCGAAAATTGAATTTTCATTGAAAGACTGCTTAGGCCGTATCTGGCAGTGCGGTACCATTCAATGTGACTTCAACTTGCCGATCCGTTTAGATGCTTCTTATGTGACAGAAGACAATGAGCGTGACCAACCTGTGATGCTGCATCGTGCAATTCTTGGCAGTTTTGAGCGTTTTATTGGTATACTAATTGAACACTATGCGGGTTTCATGCCACCGTGGCTTACACCAATTCAAGCGTGTGTCATGAACATTACTGATTCACAAGCAGAAGCAAGTGAACAGGTGGTCGCAAAACTCAAAGAAAATGGCCTTCGTGCTATTTCCGACTTGAGAAATGAAAAAATCGGATTTAAGATTCGTGAGCGTACCCTAGAGCGTATTCCTTACCTTCTAGTTCTTGGTGACCGAGAAGTTGAAGAAGGTACAGTTAATGTGCGTACTCGCTCAGGAAAAAATTTAGGTACTATGTCAGTAGATGCATTTATTGACTTAGTGAAATCTGCCGTTGCCGAACGTGGCCGGTACATTGTGGAGTAATAAAGATTAAACAGCCTGACCGTAACCAACAACAAGGTGCTAAAAGTAACCGTCCTGCAATCAACGATGAGATCCGTGCGAAAGAAGTACGCCTCGTCGCTGCAGATGGGGAGCAAAAAGGTGTTGTTTCATTAAATGAAGCATTGCGTGCTGCAGAAGAAGCCAATCTTGACCTTGTTGAGATTGTTGCTAATGCAGAACCGCCTGTTTGTAAAATCATGGACTACAACAAGCACTTATTTGACTTGAAACAAAAGCAAAAAGATGCGAAGAAAAAACAGCATCAAGTGCAAGTGAAAGAAATCAAGTTACGTCCTGCGACGGATGTAGGTGATTATCAGGTAAAATTGCGTGCAATTTTACGTTTCCTTGAAGAAGGAAACAAAGTGAAAATTACCTTGCGTTTCCGTGGTCGTGAGATGGCACATCAACAGCTTGGTTTGGCTCAATTACAAAAAATTGAAGCTGACGTTGCTGAGTTTGGTGTTGTTGAACAAGCGCCGAAGATGGAAGGCCGTCAGATGGGCATGTTACTTGGTCCGAAAAAGAAAAAGTAATTTTTTCTTGATAAAAAAGCACCGCAACAGGCGGTGCTTTTTTATGTCTGAATCGGCAATGGTTTGTTAAAAATCTGCTTAGGCTCATTCCCCGGCGTAAAGACAGGATATGATAAGATCGCTTGATAATTACACGATTTAAAAACTGGAAAAATTCATGTCTATAATTAAAGGTACTCAAGAACTCTCGGAAGTTAATCAGAAAGTGGTACAGGAGGGAGAGGTTCTGCCACAAGTGAAGCTGAAAGATGGTAGCCGTGTCCAGACAGGTACCGTGGCAACCATGCTGCACAATATCAATCTTTATAATGCAGGTGTGCGTGGGGCGATTGAAGAAGAGCTGGCCTTGGCGGTCCCGACGTTATTTAAAGTCGGTATGTTCGATCTATTTTCGGTAGAAGAGTGGATTAATGGCACAAATGCGGGGCGAAAATTTGTTGGTGAAAGGGCTCTGGAATTTCAGCAAAAGCAAAACGAATTGTCTGATCGTTAGCTTTAAAACATGGCACGATTGTTTCTTTTCGTGCTTATGTGCTGATCAAGATAAGCCAAGTGTGCTATAACGCAACAACAGTCAAGATAACGATCAAACAGGACAACATAAATGATTGACTTATACTACTGGGGTACGCCCAATGGACATAAAATAACAATTGCCTTAGAAGAAATGCAGCTGGAATATCAAATTTTTCCCATCAATATTCTTGAAAACGACCAGTTTCAACCTGATTTTCTGAGAATCTCTCCAAATAATAAAATCCCTGCAATTGTTGACCAAAATGGCCCACGTGGCGAACCGATTTCCGTATTTGAGTCGGGCGCGATCTTGCAATATTTAGGTAGAAAAACTGGATTATTTTATCCAACTGACGAGCAGGAACGGGTTGAGGTTGAACAATGGTTGATGTGGCAAATGGGTGGCTTTGGGCCAATGCTGGGACAGAATCATCATTTCAATAAGTTTGCGGCTGAAAAAATTCCCTATGCGATTGACCGTTATGTGAATGAAACCAAACGTCTTTACAATGTCTTAAACAAGCAGTTGATCGGACAGAAGTTCGTGGCTGGTGAATATTCCATTGCAGATATGGCGATCTTGCCTTGGGCATTACGTTATGAATGGCAGGGCATTCAACTTGAAGATTATCCGTATGTAAAAGATTATATTGAACGCTTAACCGCCCGCCCTGCGATACAGAAAGCCTTGTCGATCAAGGTGGGATGAGAACTGAACAGCTTTTTATGCCCAAGGATTGTCTGTTTTGAGAATCCTTGGGAAGCAGGATTTATGTCATATAAGAATGATGATGTCTAGTTTATGTCTGAATTAGACTAAGCTTTTTCTTTGGTAAATTTAAAAATATATAAAAATGACGACTTCAACAATATCTGCCCAGTATCTAGAAAAACTTGGTTTTGCAGGTAATTTTTCACCCACTTTACTTCATTTAAAAACCTTATTAAGTCTCCATGTGCAGAAAATTCCTTTTGCTAATTTTTCTTCTTTTTTAGGGGGAGAGGTTTCTTTGGAATCTGATCAACTTGTTCAGAAATTATTGAGAAATAATCAAGGGGGTTATTGTCTAGAGCACAGTACCTTAACCAGAATTGCGTTAACCGAACTGGGATATGAGGCTTATAACGTGCTAGGACGGGTTTATTACCAAGGCACACCTAGTCGTACACCAGTACGGACTCATTTGGTCACATTGGTGTATATTGATCAGCAATTGTTTTTATATGATCCCGGGTTTGGCGGTATGACACCAACGACGGTTTTAACACTTGAACAAACCGGTGAGACACAGCAGACACCATTAGAGCCTTTTAGGTTTGTTGAAGTTGCCCAGAGTGGTTTGGATACGACTGTACTGACAGAAATGAAATATATGCTGCAAGTCTGTATTCATGATCAATGGATAAATATCTATGCAATTAACCCCGAACAGCAGATTGCACATGCTGATGCACAGGTTGCAAACTACTACATTTCGACCTCGCTTGAATCCTTATTTACTCAGCACTTAATGTTATCGACTGCCAATAGCGAAATGCGGATCACGTTAAAAGATCGGATCTTAAGAATGCATGGCAAAGGGGGCTCAAATAAAAAACAGTTAAGCAATTTTGATGAATTTGAACGCACCCTTAAGACCATTTTTCAAATGAATATCAGTGATGAGCAATTACAGGCTACCTGGGAAAAACTGGTACTGACTCAATAATTTCAGCTTATAGTGCTGTAGGCTGCTATGCTTTGATTGATATTGAGTGATCCCTTTAAATTGATGTCTTATTTTTTATTATTTCTCTCGGCTTTTGGTGCAGCGACTTTATTACCCTTACAGTCTGAAGCGGTACTAATGACCTTACTGGTACAAGGTTTATCTAATCCGTTTTATCTGATCTTGGTTGCGACCATTGGTAATGTATTGGGTTCCTGTGTGAACTGGTGGCTTGGTCTGAAAATCGAACACTTTAAAGATAAAAAGTGGTTTCCTGTTTCTGAGCAGCGCTTGCAACAAGCCCAGCAGATTTATCATAAATATGGTTTCTATTCGCTGTTGCTGAGTTGGACCCCTGTGATTGGAGATCCGATTACCCTGATTGCAGGCTTGATGAAAGAAAACTTTTGGCGATTCTTCGTGATTGTCACAATCGCCAAAGGTGGGCGTTATTTAACTTTATATGCTTTGTATGTTGGCATCTTTTAAAAACAAGGAGGAAGGCAAATGCTTCCTCTCAGCTCTATTGATCTGAAGCTTTAGTAATATCGACTTTGAATAAGTCACTGGTTTTAAACCAGCAATAACTCACCACGGCAAGGGTCATACAACCGCCAAAAATGGTGGCGGTGATGGTACCGAGATATTTGGCTGCCAGACCGGATTCAAATGCGCCCAGTTCATTGCTTGAAGAAACAAACATCCCATTTACAGCAGCGACACGACCTCGCATATTTTCAGGGGGGAAGATTTGCAGCACGGTTTGACGAACCACAACCGAAACACTGTCACAGGCACCGGTCATGGCAAGGGCAAACAGAGAAAGCCACATATTGTTCGAGAAGGCGAACAGAATAGTGAAAATACCAAAACCTGCCACAGCTAACAGCATATTACGCCAGGCGTGGTGCATTGGCGGGAATTTGGTCAGTACGATCATGGTGATCAGCGCACCGATAGAAGGAGCCGCACGTAAGTAGCCTAAGCCTTCAGGGCCAACTTTTAAAATCTCTTCCGCAAAAATTGGCAGTAGGGCAATCACACCGCCAAATAGTACCGAGACTAAATCGAGTGAAATGGCCCATAAAACAATCTTGGTTTTCCAGATAAAACGGAAACCATCAGTCAGGCTTTGCAACACATTCTCGGTTTCCATTTTCGGAAAAGTTCGCTTCGCTAGGCAGTTAATTAAAATGAAGCAAACAGCCAATAATGCAGATACCGCAAACAGACTGGTTTCACGACCTAAAAAAGCCAGCATAAACCCACCGAGCATGGGGCCAATAATCACCCCGCTTTGCCAGCCAATCGTGGTCCAGGTTGCACCATTGGCATACAGTTCACGAGGAATCAGAAAAGGCTTGAGTGACGTTGCGGAGGGATTGTAAAAGCCACGAATGGTGCCCAAGGCGAAAATGACGGCATAAATGCCCCAAGACAGTGTGGCGATGCCAATTTTTTCTAAACCATGTAAATGGAACAATGCCCATAGTACTAACGGCAGGGGAATAGAAAAGAACAAACAGACTTTCATGATGCTCTGTTTATTCAGCTTATCTGCAAAATAACCGCCCCATAACGACAAGGTAATGAAGGGGATTGCCTCTGCCAGACCAATAAAGCCAAGCGTAAGCGGATCACGAGTAATCTGATACAGTGAATAGGCAACGATGATTTCCTGAATCAGGATAGCCAGTGTCAAGCAGAACTGATTAACAGTCACGATAGAGAAATCCCGATACCGCAAGGCGGCGAAAGCATCATTCTGTATATTCATATGGATAGGTATTTAAGAATTTGACTCTATTATAGGCGCTGATTTTGTGTATGTTTCTCATAATTTGAGAATTAATTATGGAAAATAACGTTTGCGGAAAACACCTCTATTTCTATCAAAAAATGAGCATTTTACTTTTGTTTTAGCGGCAGATGCTATATCATACTGACTTCCTTACCTGCAGGTCGATTTGCAATCGTGCAAACGTGCCGAACAGGTGCCCAAAAGAGGTTACTATGGCTAAGTTAAAAACTCGCCGTGGTGCAGCTAAACGCTTTAAAGCGACTGCAAACGGTTTCAAGCGCAAACAAGCATTCAAGCGCCACATTTTGACCAAAAAATCTGCTAAGCGTATCCGTCAATTGCGCGGTTGTGTAATGGTTCACGTAAGTGACGTTGCATCAGTTCGTGCTATGTGCCCATACATCTAAGGAGATTATAAATGGCTCGTGTAAAACGTGGTGTAGTGGCTCATCGTCGTCACAAAAAAATTCTTGCTCGCGCTAAAGGTTACTATGGTGCTCGTTCACGCGTTTATCGCGTAGCGTTTCAAGCGGTAATCAAAGCTGGTCAATACGCATACCGTGACCGCCGTCAAAAGAAACGTCAATTCCGTGCTTTATGGATTGCGCGTATCAATGCTGGTGCTCGTCAAAACGGTTTGTCTTACAGTCGTATGATCGATGGCTTGAAAAAAGCTCAAGTGATCATCGACCGTCGCGTATTAGCTGACATCGCTATGCATGATGCAATCGCATTTGCTGCTTTAGCTGAAAAAGCTAAAGGCGCATTAGCTGCATAAGCTTAGAGATTCAAAAGAAGGCCGCTTTTTAGCGGTCTTTTTTATGCTTTATTCTTTACTTTCTGGACCATATCATTAGAAAAATAATCACACCAAAGGTAATCACTATGAATTTGGCGAATTCATAATGGTTAACCAACCAGAACACCCCGTAGAGTAGCCCAATGACAACCGCTAAAAAGAAGATAAGATAAAGTGTCGAGGCCGTAACAGATGTTGGTTTTTCTTCTGTAAAGCTATCACTGTTTAGTTCATTATTCGTTTCACTATTAATCTGGGATGTATGTTGTAGTACGTGTGGTGGAATATAGGAAAAATCTTCATTCACATATGCTTTCTCATAGCTATTTGCACTATGTGAAACTAAGCTGATGAATGCATTGTTTAAATCCTCTTGGAAATGATCTATTTTTATAGAATTTTGATCAATAATATCAGCATGAAATGATCTTGAAGCTAGCGCCATTGCTACTTCAGTTCCAATTTGATCTTGTAAGTCACCGAGTTTATTTATCCAAGAAAATGCCAGATTGAATTCCGGACTTGGCTCATCAAGAAGAGGATAATCGCTTATTTCATTTTTTAAAAAATAAGTTATTGGTTAATAGTAGACTTTTATCTTGTTTAAAATTAAATGGGCTATCTAAAAATCTACTTTGAAAATCCTCATGTAAGTTTTTCCAATTCAGATTTTTGTTGAACGTATCAACAATTTGGAGTTGTTTTTGATCTAATCTGATGAGCGTAAACAATAGGTATTTATTATAGCTTTGAGAGGATGCAAAACCATGAAATTCACGAGGATCTGTAGACATCGAGAACTTCTTTACTTTTTCTGCATGTACTTTAACTAAAGCAAGATTTTGATCTCTTCCCAAGAAGACGGCTACAGGATAATTGCTTGTATCAAAAACAAATTGTTTAAAATGCTGGGTAAACTCAGGAAAGAGTAGGTCTGAGGGAATGAGCTGGCAACGCTGAATTTGTTGATCTCTGAGATCGGCAATTAAGTGTGAAATGGAATCATAGAGTAATTCATTGGTTTCTAAATCACGTACCAGAAATAGATCATGAGTTATATCGCACCATTTATGTTCGATCTTATATTCAGCAATTTTATGGTCAAAATAGCGCTGAGCATTATGTTGTAAACCTAATATAAACTTCCAGTAATTCTCGGTCATGGTTTTATAAATACTATTATTGATGAGAAGTTAAGTTGATAATCATAGCTGAAATTATCCATGGATTAAAACGTGCGCAGACAATATCACTTTAGACAAGTGGGTCAAGATACTTATATCTGGGATGTATATCATCTGGTTGAGCTAACCAAAACTTTTGTGATCAAGAAAGTTACACTTGCTGATATTCGAGAACTCAACGAAGCCTATTGGTTTCCAGATCAATTTCCGACGACACAGCAAATCATAGAACATTTTCAATTGGTTCAAGACGCTGATCTGAGTTATCCCATTATTTTATGTGCCGAAGGTCGGCTCATGGATGGCATGCACCGTATTGCCAAAGCATGTTTGCTCAAACAGGAGCATATTCTTGCGGTGCAATTTGAACAAACGCCTGAACCCGATTTTATCAATGTGGATGAAGATGAGCTGGTTTATGATGATTAAATCAATCTTTTGATTTAATTCAAGATTACATAACCCAAACATGTTGCAATAGACTTTTATCCCTGAATCTTTTTACAGTAAAGAAAACAAGATCGGGATAAAAAGTATGCGAGTGAGTGTAGAAGGTTTAGAACAAGGCGCGATTGAAACAGAATTAAGTATCTTGCCTAGAAAAGGCGAAACTATCCGGATCTTCTATGGTCCTGATGCGGAAGTAGAGGGCGAAATTGAAAATATCCATCACATTGTCAATCAGCATGATGGCGGGCATAAAGTTGTTATCAAAATCAGGCCAACTTTTTAAATTGATAAAAACCTAGATCAAGTGATCTAGGTTTTTTATTTAGTCTATCGTTATAAGCCGAAATAATACGCACACACGCAGATGATAATGGTGAGTAGAATTAATTTGATCACACCTGAAGCACCAACTTTGTGATGTTGCTGGGTATTATTAAATCGTTGTGGAATTTCCATGGTACGGTCAATGATTTCGGGCTCTTCCGCTGTCAATTGAGCACTTTGATAATGATTGGCGGTTTTCACAATCAATTTGGCAAATAGGTCATCCGCTTTTTGCAAAAAGTTGCGCACGTTAATTTGCTCTTCGGGGCTAAGCAATTCGCCAGCCGCAGTGTAAGGATGCTTCTTTTGCTGTTCCAAATGCTCTACCAATGCCTGGGTGCGGTGTAATAAGCGGTGTGCACAGTCAGCTGGATAGTCGGTTGGGATCAAGGCAAGTTGCTGACTTGATAGCTCATCTGGATCGACTGCATAACCGTAGAAAGGAAAGTCCTGCTGTTCAGGTTCTATAAAGTTGTCCGCATATTTGCTATTAAATAATTCTCTTTCCAGAAAAATAGCAACTTCATTCCAGTTCACTTTTTTTAGATCTGCATCGATTTTCTTGGCGAACTTATCATTTAACTCGTAACGCCAAAGATCTTCTTGACGTAGCGTTGATTGCTGAGAAGCGGGTGTTTGAAATTCACTGTCGCTATTGTCCCATTCCGCCAGTTCATGTCCACAGATCCAGGCCGTTTTTTTGTTGGCTTGATGGCTTACGATAAAATGTGCGAAGGGAAGCAGCTCTACATTGGCATTGGGATTTTGCTCATCATTGAGTACGCTGGATAAATGTAGGCTGAGTTTTTTAACCCCTTGTTTTTTTAAGCCTTCAAGCCAGATCTGGAAATGTTGAGCCAGGAGGTGCTGTGACAGTAAATCTCTAAAGATCAGACGATTCTGAGCAAAAACTGGATGTTCGATCCAGCGACTAAAATTAAGATTTCCCGCAAGGTATTCATTGCCGTAGGTGACAAGGGTAAGCTGCTGTTTCCAGATTTGATCAAGCGCCATCGTTGTTATTTCTCATTGACGATATCAGTATCTTATCCATTTTATTCAATTATTGATCATTTTTTTCAAAAATTAATCAACCTGTTTCATTCTCCTGTGCTTTTATCCCCAACTTGCTGCACAAAAAACCAGAAGATTTAAAGCTGGGTTTTGCTTCATAAAAGGGGTAAAAAGCTGATAAACTATAGCGTTTTCTTATATTTCTATATTTTGTTGCTTTGAGAGTTACTATGTCACTGGAAGCCCTGACCACTGAAGCGCTTGCTGCCATTGCAGCGGCTCAAGACCTTGCTGCACTCGACCAAGTACGTGTGCAATTTACAGGGAAAAAAAGCCAGCTTGCAGAGCAGTCGAAAGCACTTGGAAAGATGGATCCTGAAGAACGAAAAGTACAAGGTGCTGCCATCCATGCTGTTCGTGAAGCAATCAATAGTGCTTTGACCGAGCGTCAACAGTCATTACAACAAGCGGAACTTGCAAAGAAATTGGCAAGTGAAACCATTGATATTACTTTGCCAGGCCGCGGTCAGCGCATGGGTAGTATTCACCCTGTTACTCAGGTTCAGGAACGTATTTGCCAGTTCTTTACCAAAGCAGGTTTCCAAGTTGCACATGGTCCTGAGGTTGAAGATGACTATCACAACTTCGAAGCCTTAAATATTCCTGGGCATCACCCGGCACGTGCCATGCACGATACCTTCTATTTCGACGCAACACATTTATTGCGTACCCATACATCGGGTGTTCAAATCCGTACCATGGAAACCAGTCAGCCACCGATTCGTATTGTGTGTCCAGGCCGTGTTTACCGTTGTGACTCGGATCAAACCCATTCACCGATGTTCCATCAGATCGAAGGTTTATATGTTGCAGAGAACACCAGCTTTGCCGAGTTAAAAGGGTTATTGATTAACTTACTCAATGAATTCTTTGAAAAAGATTTGAAAGTACGTTTCCGTCCCTCTTATTTCCCATTCACAGAGCCAAGTGCCGAAGTGGATATTATGGATGAGCGTGGTCGTTGGTTAGAGGTTTTAGGTTGTGGCATGGTACATCCAAATGTACTCCGTGCTGCAGGCATTGATCCTGATAAATACAAAGGTTTTGCCTTTGGTTTAGGGGTGGAGCGTTTTGCAATGTTGCGTTATGGCATCAATGATTTGCGTATGTTCTATCAAAATGATGTGCGTTTCTTACGCCAGTTTGCCTAGACAGATTTGGACCTCTCCCTAACCTCTCCTAAACGGAGAGGGGAACAAAAGTAGATTTATAGGTTTTTAATAAAATGAAAATTAGTGAAAATTGGTTACGTACCTGGGTCAATCCAGCAATTGATAGCGATACATTGTCTGATCAGTTAACCATGCTTGGTCTGGAAGTAGATGATTTGGCACCTGTAGCGAAACCCTTTACTGGTGTGGTTGTGGGTGAGGTGCTCACGGTTGAACAACATCCAGATGCGGATCGTTTACGTGTGACCACGGTGAATATTGGTTCGGGAGAGCCATTACAAATCGTTTGTGGTGCACCGAATGTCCGCGTGGGCATGAAAGCGCCTGTCGCCATTGTTGGGGCGGTATTGCCAGGTGATTTTAAAATTAAAAAAGGCAAACTGCGTGGTGTTGAATCACATGGCATGTTATGCGGTGCTTCTGAAATTGATTTAGAAGACAAGATTGATGGTTTATTGGAATTACCTGCTGATGCGCCAGTGGGGATCAATATCCGTGAATATTTAAAACTTGATGACAATGTGATTGATATCAGTATTACCCCAAACCGTGGTGACTGTTTTAGTATCCGTGGTATTGCACGTGAAATTGCAGTCATCAATCAGTTAAAGATGAATGAGCCTGAAATTCAGTCAGTTGCTGCAACCATCACTGATGAAAAAGCAGTGACGATCACGACTGAGGGTACGCCACGTTATTTGGGTCGTATTGTTAAAAATGTCAATGTCAAAGCGGCAACACCAGACTGGATGGAACAAGCACTAGCACGTTCAGGTATCCGTACGCATAGCATTCTGGTGGATATTACTAACTACGTATTACTTGAGTTAGGTCAACCCATGCATGCTTTTGATTTGGCGAAAATCGAAGGTTCAATCCAGGTTCGTCAAGCGCAGCCTAAAGAAAAATTGATGTTGCTTAATGATCAGGAAGTTGAGCTGCAAGATGACATCATGGTGATTGCTGATGATCAGAAAGCATTAGCCATTGCCGGTATCATGGGCGGTCTGGACTCTTCGGTAACCAATGATACGCAAGATATCTTCCTTGAAAGCGCTTTCTTTGCGCCGTTAGCGATTGCTGGCCGTGCACGTCGCTTTGGCTTGCATACCGATTCATCTCAACGTTATGAACGTGGGGTTGATTTTGAACTGCCAATGATTGCCATGCACCGTGCTTCTGAATTGATTCAGGCCTTTGCTGGTGGTGAATTTGGCCCGATCACGATTGCTGAGCAAGCGGCTTTATTGCCAAAACGTGAAGCAATTGTATTGCAACAGTCACAAGTTGATCAGTTACTTGGATATCAAGTGGCAGGTGATTTTATTGTTGATGCATTAACGCGTCTGGGTTGTGTGGTAACCGCAATTGCTGAAGGTGAGTGGAGTGTGGTCCCACCTTCACATCGTTATGATATGGCAATTTATCAAGACTTGATTGAAGAAGTAGTACGTATCCACGGTTATGACAATATTCAAATCAGTTTGCCAAAAATTGATGTCAAGTTAGAGAAATATCAAGACCGTTTTGAAATTGCGCAATTACGTCAAACGATTGCAACATTGGGCTATCAAGAAGCGATCAGCTTTAGCTTTGCCGATGCAAAACTGGAAAAGCAGCTGAATCCAGCGGTACAGCCATTGATGCTGGCAAACCCGATTTCAAGTGATCTGGCTGCAATGCGCAGTACCTTATTATCGAGCCTGATTCCTTGTGTACAGTACAACTTAAACCGTCAACAGCCACGTGTACGTTTCTTTGAGTTAGGTTTGCGTTTTGACTATCAGAATGCCCAAAGTATTCATGACCTTAAACAGATCCCGACGTTGGCCTTGATTGCGGTTGGTTCACGTACGCCTGAATCCTGGCACGCCAAACCTCAGGCCATGGACTTCTTTGACTTTAAAGGTGAGGTTGAAGAGATTCTGGCAGCAGGCCGTATTGCTGTTGAGTTTGCCCGTAGTGAACGTGCATGGTTACATCCAGGGCAGTCTGCGGAAATTTTAGTCGCTGGTCAATCGATTGGATATCTCGGTCGTTTGCATCCATCAATGGAAAGTGAACTCGATTTGGGCACAACTTGGGTGGCAGAACTGGATCAGCAGGCTGTTTTGCAATCTTATGTATCTAATTTTACAGAATTATCACGTTTTCCATCGGTTAGACGTGATATTGCGCTTTTAATCTCTGATAATATTGAGGTAAGAGATATTCAGCGGTTAATTGAGCAAACTGGTGGAGAGTTACTCGACTCGACATGGTTGTTCGATGTGTATACGGGGCAAGGAGTTGAACAAGGCAAACGCTCTCTCGCTTTTGCAGTGTTATGGCAACATCCAACTCGTACGCTTGAAGATGCTGAAATTAAATCTGGTATGGATAACATTATTCAAGTGTTGGAAGACACTTACCAAGCGACATTGAGGGCCTCATGACAGCATTAACAAAAGCAGATATGGCGGACCATTTAAGTGAGCTGACTAGCTTAAATCGCCGCGAAGCAAAACAAATGGTCGAGTTATTTTTTGACGAAATCAGCCAGGCATTGATTGCGGGTGAGCAGGTCAAACTTTCTGGGTTCGGTAATTTTGAGTTGCGTGACAAACGTGAACGTCCAGGACGTAATCCTAAGACGGGTGAAGAAATTCCGATTTCTGCCCGTCGTGTGGTAACGTTCCGAGCGGGTCAAAAATTCAGACAGCGTGTTGGAAATGAGCAGATCGATTGATCTGCTTTTTTTATCTTTGTGTTTTGTTTGAACTTTAAAATATTCAGGCATAAAAAAAGAGAACCGAAAGGTTCTCTTTTTTCGATAATCTAAAACTAGATTATTGTGCAGCAGAAGCAGCAGCTGGAGCAGAAGCAGCAACTGGAGCAGCTTCAGAAGCAGCAGTCGCTTCAACAGCAGCAGTAGTCGCTTCAGAAGCAGCAACAGTTGCTTCAGAAGCAGCAGCTACAGCTTCAGAAGCAGCAGCGTTAGCGTCAGCAGCTGGAGCTTCTTCTTTCTTAGAGCAACCAACGAAAGCTAAAGTAGTAGCAATAGCAGCAACAACAGCGAATTTTTTGAATAACATGGCATCACTCTCATAAAATTGTGAGATTAAAAAAAACCTTAAGTTAGTCTGTTTGTGCTTTTATTATTCCTAAACGCTTTAGGTAACAACGCAGGGAGCAGCCTAACTGGTCTGAGGCTATCCTATCAAAGCAATTCATGAATTACTACTGTTCTGTCCAACAAAACGACAAAAATGGGCAAAATTTGGCTGTTTTTTGATAGAAAATAACTATGGATTATAAATTTTAAATCGGTAAGTTGCGGAAATTAAATAAGTTATTTTATAAATATATAAATAAATCAATAGAATAGTGTTTTTGGTAACTTTTTTAAAAAAATGTAAATGTTATGTAAGTTTGTCAACCAAATAAAAAAAGCTACCATTGAGGTAGCTTTTTATTCGACTTTAGGTCGAGGCTTTTCTTTTCATCTGATCGAAGAAATCATCATTGGTTTTGGTTTCTTTCATACGATCCAGTAAGAATTCCATGGCCGCAAGCTCATCCATTGGGTGAAGGAGTTTACGCAGGATCCAGACTTTACGCAGATTTTCTTCGCTCATGAGGCGTTCTTCACGGCGAGTACCTGATTTCTTGATGTTCATTGCCGGGAATACACGTTTCTCTGCAATACGACGATCAAGCGTGATTTCCTGGTTACCTGTACCTTTGAATTCTTCGTAGATCACGTCATCCATTTTACTGCCGGTTTCAATCAATGCAGTTGAGATAATGGTGAGTGAGCCACCTTCTTCAATATTACGTGCCGCACCAAAGAAACGTTTTGGACGTTCTAAAGCATGCGCATCCACACCACCAGTTAATACCTTACCTGAGGATGGGATCACGGTGTTGTAGGCACGGGCAAGACGGGTAATCGAATCGAGCAAAATCACCACATCTTTTTTGTGCTCAACCAGACGCTTGGCCTTTTCAATCACCATTTCGGCAACTTGCACATGGCGGGCTGGGGCTTCATCGAAGGTTGATGCCACAACTTCACCGCGAACGGTACGTTCCATCTCGGTTACTTCTTCCGGACGTTCGTCAATCAGAAGCACGATCAAGAACACTTCCGGATTGTTACGGACAATGGATTGCGCAATATTTTGCAATAACATTGTTTTACCCGCTTTTGGCGGTGCCACAATGATTGAACGTTGACCTTTACCAATAGGCGCAACCAGATCGACTACACGTGCAGTTAAGTCTTCAGTTGTACCATTCCCGAGTTCCATAATCAGTTGTTCGGTCGGGAAAAGTGGAGTCAAGTTTTCAAATAAAATCTTGTTGCGTGAATTTTCAGGCGTGTCGTAGTTAATCTGGTTAACTTTTAATAGGGCAAAATAACGTTCACCTTCTTTCGGTGGACGAATTGTACCGGTAATGGTGTCACCGGTACGTAAGTTAAAGCGACGGATTTGTGATGGGCTGACATAGATGTCATCTGGTCCAGCTAAATATGAACCAGCCGCAGAGCGTAGGAAGCCAAAACCATCAGAAAGAATTTCGAGAACACCATCACCAAAGATTTCTTCGCCATTCATGGCATGGCGCTTTAAAATGGCAAAAATAATATCTTGTTTACGGTTACGTGCCATGCCTTCAAGGCCCATAAACTCCGCAATCTTAATGAGTTCGCCAATGGGTTTTTTCTTGAGTTCAGTTAAGTTCATAAGTGGTCAGACAGAATGGAATAAGTGGAGGACTACGTTAGGGAAAGAATAAAAATCGACCGCATACATACATGCTGATGTAATTGTATTTACACAACCACAATTCAGTAGTCTGGTTCATTGTTTCAGAGAGAAATGTGAAAACAATTGTTTATTGCCGAGCGGCGATCTTATGTTTTGTGTCTTGTAAGAAGCGCAATGAAGTAGATTCCATTCAAAGCTTCTTGATCCAGAAATATAGATGAAATCAGGGGATTTGTCAATTTTTAACTGGAAATACACGATTCAGCTGAGCGTGTATTTCCAGTACTGACAATTCAACAGTCGTATTAGATGTTTTGGTCAATAAATGCTGCAAGTTTTGAACGTGGTGCTGCGCCAACCTGTTGAGCAACAACTTCACCATCTTTAAACATCAATAATGCTGGAATATTACGGATATTATATTTCACCGCAGTGTCTTCGCATGAAGTCACATCAACTTTAACGATTTTCACTTTACCCGCGTATTCGTTTGAAAGTTCTTCAAGGACCGGGGCAATTGCTTTACATGGTGCACACCAGCCAGCCCAGAAATCTACAAGTACAGGCGTTTCAGCATCTAAAACATCTGCTTGGAAGTTTTCATCAGTAGTATTAACAATAGTCGCAGACATAAGGTTGCTCCAAATTTAAGAAATAAAGTGCGAATTTAAACATCATCACGATGAATATTACATTGCCGCTTTATTCAATGTAAGGGTTTGTTCCGATTATTCAAGCTTGAAAATGAAAAGTCTAATGGATGCTCACGATGTTGATCATCGACTTCTACAATGATTTAGGCATGAAAAGCATAAATAGCTCACTTTTATTGATGAAAATGACTTTAAAATTGTAAGCATGTGAATTACTCTAATGCGTGAATTGAGCATGGGTTTATATGAATAATGTCTGATTTTCTGATTGATGAAGAATTACTTGCTGCGATTGATATGGGATCGAACAGTTTCCATCTAGCGATTGCTCGTGTTGATCATGGCGAGGTTAAAAAAGTCGCTTCAATGTCAGAAAAAGTTCAGTTAGCCGCCGGACTAGATGAAAACAAGAATTTAACAGAAGCAGCACAACAACGCGGACTGGCTTGTTTAGCCCGTTTTGTCGGACGTTTGAGTTCGGTACAACCGAATCGTTTAAGAATTGTGGCGACCAATGCCTTGAGACAGGCAAAGAATGGTCATGAGTTTATCCAGAAAGCAGCTGAAATTTTACCCAAACCCATTGAAATCATTGCCGGTCGTGAAGAAGCGCGTCTGATTTACCTGGGTGTTTCACATACCATGGCCAATGGCGGTCGCCGTCTGGTGGTGGACATTGGTGGTGGATCAACAGAATTTATTATCGGTGAAGAGTTTGAGCCACTGCATACCGAATCTTTACAGATGGGATGTGTGGCCTATAGCAAAACCTATTTCGCTGATGGCGAGATTACCAACAAGGCATTTGACAAGGCGGTTGTTGCGGCGCGTAAAGAGATGTCAGGCATTGCCAATACCTACAAATCTGTCGGTTGGGATACGGTTGTTGGTTCGAGTGGAACGATCAAGGCTTGTCGTCAGATTGCAGTCAATCTTGGGCTGAGCGACGAACAGGAAAACCTGACCCGTGATGGCCTGTATAAGTTAAAAGACCGGTTACTGAAATTTAAACATATCTCTGAAATTGATTTTGAAGGTCTGCGTGAAGACCGTCGAGCAGTTTTGCCAGCTGGTCTTGCAATTTTATTTGCCATTTTTGAAGTTTTAGATATCGATAAATTGGCATATTCTGACGGTGCGTTACGAGAAGGGGTCATGTATGACTTACTTGGACGTTTCAAACATGAAGACATTCGTGACCGTAGTGTGCAAGCCTTGATGGGGCGTTACAATGCCGATCCGAAACAGGCCGAGCGTGTCGTTAATACGGCTCAGCAATTGTTTGATGGCGTAGCACAAGCGCTGAATTTAACTACTGAAGACAGTGACTTACTGCGTCGTGCCGCTTATTTGCATGAAATTGGTCTGGCGATTAGTCATGGCGGTTATCATCGTCATGGTGCTTATTTATTGCAGCATTCCGACATCCCGGGTTTCTCGCAAATTGATCAAAACCATTTGTCTCATCTAGTTTCACATCATCGCCGCAAGTTGCGTGCGGATGCAAAAAATGACGTTTTAAAGGTCGGTGGCAGTCATTTACTTGATCTCTGTTTATTACTGCGTCTGGCGGTTTTGCTGAACCATAGTCGTAGTGATCAGATGCTTCCTGCCATTGAACTGAGTGTTGTAAATGATCAACAATGGCAACTAAGCGTATCTGGCGATGCTAAACAATGGCCTTTATTGGTTGCTGACCTGCATGATGAACAAGTGCAGTTCAAGCATTGGGACATTGAGTTAAATATTCAGTCAGACAAATTTGTTGATTAACCATATTATTATGGACCATTCTTGACTTATGAAAAATAAAGCGACTCAGTCCAAGGCTTGGGCTACGGTTCAAATTGCACGACATCCTGAACGTCCGCAATTTCTAGATTATGTCAGTGAAATCTTTACTGAATTTGATGCACTTCATGGTGACCGTTTATTTGGTGATGACGGTGCCATGATTGGTGGTCTGGCACGTTTTGACGGACAGCCCGTGATGGTGGTAGGTCAACATCGTGGTCGCAGTACCCGTGAAAAGTTACAACACAACTTCGGGATGTGTAACCCGGAAGGCTATCGTAAATCACAGCGTTTACTGGATATGGCTGAGCGTTTCAATTTACCTGTCTTTACTTTTGTGGATACCATGGGGGCTTATCCGGGTGTTGGGGCAGAAGAACGTGGTCAGGCTGAAGCGATTGCAACCAGCTTGGCGCAACTTTCAAGCTTGAAAGTTCCTGTCATTGCCACTGTACTAGGTGAAGGCGGCTCAGGTGGTGCCTTGGGTATTGGTGTGGCTGATCGTGTGATTATGCTGTCGCACAGTATTTATTCCGTGATTTCACCTGAAGGTTGTGCCTCTATTTTGTGGAAAACTGCTGACAAAGCGGCGCAAGCAAGTGAGGCACTGGCTTTAACCGCAGACAAGCTCAAAGCTTTGGGTATTGTGGAATATGTGGTGGATGAAGGTGAGGGTGCACATTTGCAACCTGAAAAAGTCATGCATGATTTGAAAGATGTGTTAAAACAGGCACTAGATGAATTGCAACCGATGGATGCCCAGGAACGATGCGACGCACGTTATCAACGTTTAATGAAGTTTGGCAGCAGCAATTTAGGCATCGCGTCTTAGCACAAACACAGCATTTTTCTGAACAAACCCGATTCCTGATCGGGTGTAGCGGCGGCATGGATTCCATGCTGTTGCTGTATCTGATGGCTGAACTTTTCCCAAATCGAATTCGCGCCATTTATGTCGATCACCAGCTGCAAAGGTTAAGTGCTGGCTGGGGAATGTTCGTCCAGCAACAAGCTGAAGCACTTAATATTCCCTCTATTCTGCAAAAAGTCACGGTTGAAACTGGCAATCTCGAGCAGCAGGCTCGACAGGCCCGTTATCAAGCTTATCAGCAGCACTTACAGACCAACGAAATTCTTGTTTTAGCTCATCATCAGCAAGATCAGGCTGAAACGTTCTTGTTGCGTCTATTTTCTGGGGCAGGAGTCACTGGACTGGCTGCCATGCAACAGCTTGATATCCGTCAGGATATGACCATCTGGCGACCCTTTTTAGATCTGGGTCGGGAACAGATTGAGCAGTGGGCACAACAACTGGCCTTGGACTATGTTACTGATCCCACCAATCACGATACCTATTATGATCGGGCATGGTGTCGGGAACAATTATGGCCGATGCTCGAACAGCGTTTCCCTAAAATGCAGTCGGCTGTGGCACGCAGTAGTTATCTGATGCAAGATGCAGCGGAAATCCTCAATGATGTGTTGCAACAAGACTGGCAAGATTGCGCAACGGATCGTGAACTGGATTTAACCCAACTGGCTCAGCTCTCAACTGCGCGGCAACGGCAGCTTTTATCTGCCTGGATTAAAGGCACAGATCAATATCGTCCAAGTTACGCTATGGTACAGCGCCTGCAAAATGAGGTCATTCTGGCCAAAGCGGATGCGCAGGCAAGCTTGCATATTCACCCGTATTATTATGTGCGCTATCAGAAAAAATTATATCGTTTAAGCCATGATGAGCTGTATGCACAACAGCAGAAGTCGGTTGCCAATGTCGTACTACAACACTATGCAATTGGGCAAACTGTCGAGGTCGCGGCAGGGCAATTTAAAATCCAATCGCAGGCAATAGGGCTTTCTGCACAGCTGTTAGGGCGGGAGTTGAGCTTACTTAAACGTCAGGGTGGAGAAAAAATCCATCTGTATGGCCGTGTTGGACATTGGCCTCTGAAAAAAGCCATTCAGGAAGCACAGATTTTGCCTTGGTTACGTCATACAATTCAAATATTAGTCGTGGATAATGTTATGCTTGGGGTTTTTAGCCCAAAAGGTTTTTGGTTGGCGCAATCTGAGTATGTAGAGCAAGGTGGTTGGCAACCAAGTTTAATTTCTGACTGTAGTTTTCAGCAGTCTTTTTGATATGACGAGTAGGACATGGCGACAGCATTGAATAAAAATATTTGTTTTATTGGCGGCGGTAATATGGCCCAGGCCTTGATTGGTGGCTTACTTTCTCGTGGATTACCGACCACACGCATTACCGTTTCTGATCCTGTAGAGCAAATTCGTCACGTATTAGAAGAAAAAGGAATTCAGACTACGACTGAGAATGTTGACGCAATCAAGCATGCCGATGTCGTGGTGTTGGCGGTAAAGCCGCAAGTACTGACAACGGTATTACAACCATTAAAGGGCCTATTGTCAGATAAACTGGTAATCTCGATTATTGCAGGGGCTGAAATTCAGACCATTTCAGATTTGATTGGTGGCAGTCAGCGTATTGTCCGTGTTATGCCGAATACGCCAGCGCTGGTGCAGACGGGTGCCCATGGGATTTATGCGCCTGCAGCAGTTGATGCCCAAGACCGTGAATTGACCAGTCAGATTCTTGCAGCGACAGGTTTGACCCTCTGGGTAGAAAATGAAGCACAGATTGATGCAGTAACTGCAGTATCGGGTTCTGGTCCTGCCTATTTCTTCTATTTGATGGAAAGTATGATTCGCGCTGGTAAAAACCTGGGGCTGGATGAAAAGGTTGCAACCGCATTAACCTTACAAACAGCATTAGGTGCGGCGCAAATGGCAATTACCAGTTCAAATTCTCCCGCAGAATTACGTAAAAATGTGACCTCTCCCAACGGCACAACCCAAGCAGCTTTAGAGGTGTTTGACCGTGCCCAGATTTCACAAAATATTCAAGCAGCGCTTGCAGCAGCTCAAAAGCGTAGCCAAGAGCTTGCGCAAGAGCTGAGTGACAAGACTAAATCGGTTTAAGTAGGATAAGACAATTATGGGTGCAAGTTCTGCGCTAATTTTTGGTGTTTTGATCAATGTTGCAATTTTATTGGTCTTTTTCCGTTTTTTAATGCAATTGGCGGCAGTGAGTCCATACAATCCGGTGGTGCTTTCGACAGTGAAAGCAACCAAGATTGTAGATATTTTTAGTCGTATTTTTCCAACAGTAGGTAAAGGTCGTGTCAATTTAGCGGCAGTAGCGTTGTTGCTGGTGCTGTATTTACTGAAAATGTTCGGCCTGATGTATTTATCAGGGCAGATGCCACACAGCGCCGTGTATCTGGTGGTGACCACCTTTGTGACCATGATTCAGGACTTGATCCGTTTCTGTCGTTATTTGATTTTTGCCACCATTATTTTAAGTTGGGTGGTGATGTTTACCCAGTCACGCTCGCCGTATATCGAAGTGATTCAGGAGCTGGCTGAGCCTTTACTTGCACCTTTCCGTCGTATCATGCCGAATATGGGGATGATTGATCTTTCACCAATTCTGGCATTTCTGGCACTGTATGTGGCTGAGATCCTGATGAATGAAGCGGCTAAAGTCCTGTTAACGGGCCTTTAAGCGAGTTTGATTCAATAAAAAATGGGCATCATGCCCATTTTTTTATTTCTTGATCAAGCGTTGTCGTATGGCCCGGTTTAAGGGATTGGAAAAGTAGCGTGCAATCAAAGCACCTAATCCAATGGCGAGGATAAGATAGAGCAATAATAACACCAGTTTAATATTACCCTCGGTCAGTGCTGGTGTATAAAACAGTTTAAAAAAACCTAAAATAATCAGATGGAATAAATAAATTTCATAACTGTTCTTACCAATCTCTTGCAGCCACTTCAAACGCTGGACCTGTATAACCTGCTCATTTGCGACATTCGCAAGAATGACGATTGCTGTTGCCAGTGCAAATAGACTGATTCCCCAAACACAGTTTTGTTTAATCGGGGCAGAAAAGTAGATGATAAGCATGGTCGCAATCGCCATATATTTCAGGACTAACCAGTTTTTAGCTTGCAGTTTGAGTTGTGGTGCCAGCAGCGCAGCCACACAGCCAAAGGCAATCCCGTCGAAACTAGAGAAGTAATGATAGAGGTACGCGCCACTTTCTTCACCATAGTGCAAAGATCTAAAATAGGGTGCAAATAGAATTAAGGCGAAACATGCCAATAGAAAGTAGGGTTTTCTCTTAAACAGCAGCGCGGTCAGCGGAAACAGCAAATAAAAGACTTCTTCCACAGATAATGACCATAACACGCCAAGCGCATAGTTGACCCAGCCATTTTCGATAATCAGCAGATTCATCCAGAAGGTCAGTGCTGCCAGATTGACGGTGGATTGAGCCACCACGATGCCATTTGGGGCTTGCGTCATAAAAGGCTTGAGCTCAAATGCACCGAGAAGATTGACCACACAAATCAGCAGAATCAGGGTCGGCATGATGCGTGCAAATCGTGATATATAAAAGTCGCGGGTGTTGATCTGCTGCAATGCTCCCCAACGCTTGATGGTATGGGAGGTAATGAGATAGCCGGAGATCACGAAAAACATGGTGACGCCATAGTTACCATTGCGGGCTAAAAGCGTGGTGATGTTTTCGCCAAAAAACTGAAAGTTAATGGAAGTATCAAATAGTTTGTAAGGAATATTGAAGTGATGCAGTAACACCAGAAAGATTGAAATACAGCGTAATGAATCAATAGAGTGAAAACGTTTGAATTGGACTTGATTAAAGGACATGTTGCATTCCTTTCTCCTATACGAATTAATTGTTATCGGCTATTCTTTATTATTGTGTTCTTGTAGCGCAGGGGAGTTTATCCCCTGTCTGCAAGAAACATTTTGTTTTTGTGCAATCAGGCTAGCTTAATGCGCAGCATCCCAGTTTAGACCCTGTCCGACTTCCACCACAAATGGCACCGAAATCTCTAGTACTGATTGCATCACTTCCGCAATTTGTTTGGAAAGCTCATCGGCGATTGCCACATCTGCTTCAAATACAAGTTCATCGTGGACCTGTAATAACAGCTTGGCTTGATCTTTCGGCAGCATTTTATCGACGGCGATCATGGCCAGCTTAATAATATCTGCCGCACTGCCTTGTAACGGGGCATTGATTGCTGCACGTTCAGCCGCCTGTTTGATCATCTTGTTGCTTGCCATAATGTCAGGCGTATACAAACGTCGACCTAAAATGGTTTCCACAAAGCCTTGCTCACGTGCGATCTGGCGGGTACGTTCCATATAATCCAGTACCCCTGGGTAGCGTTGGAAGTAACGCGCGATATAGCTACGCGATTCTTCACGGCTAAAGCCAAGCTGACGGGTTAAACCGAATTCAGACATCCCATAGAGCAGACCGAAGTTGACCGCTTTGGCCTGACGACGTTGGTCATTGGTGACATCTTCAATATCAATACCTAGTACTTCGGAAGCGGTACGGCGGTGTACGTCCTGACCTTGCTGGAAAGCATGCACCAACGCATCATCTTGCGAGAAATGCGCCATCAAACGTAATTCAATTTGCGAATAATCGGCAGCGAGTAACACGCGACCTTCAGGTGCAATAAAGGCTTTACGGATCTGACGGCCAATCGGAGTACGGATTGGAATGTTTTGCAGGTTTGGATCGGTTGAAGACAAACGACCTGTCGCGGTTAAAGCTTGGTGATAGCTGGTATGCACACGGTGGGTTGCATCATTTGACTGCACAATCAGGCGATCGGTATAGGTATTTTTCAGTTTCGCCAAACCGCGATGCTCTAAAATCACTTCAGCCAATGGATGCTCAATTTTCTCAAGAATACTTTCACTGGTGCTGTATTGACCGGTTGCCGTCTTCTTGCCACCTTTAAGCCCAAGCTTTTCAAACAGCACTTCACCAACCTGTTTCGGTGATGCGACATTAAACGCTTCACCTGCCAGCTCGGCTGCCTGCGCTTCAAGGGTCTGAATAGTTTCTGAAAACTCTACGCTGAGCTGATCAAGGAAAGCATGATCCAGTTTAATCCCATCTTCTTCCATGCCGGTAAGCACGCGCGCAACAGGCATTTCAATATTGTGCAGGATATTCACCAGTTCCGGATGCGCTTTCAGTTTTGCTGCAAGCACTTCGTATAAGCGATAGGTAACATGCGCATCTTCAGCGGCATAATGCGCTGCCACTTCAAGCTCAATCTGGTTAAAGGTTTTCTGTTTAGCACCTTTACCTGCGATCTGCTCAAAAGTCGTAGTCAAATGACTGAGATAAAGACGTGCAACATCATCCATGCCATGTCTGGTTGCTGCCGCATTCAATACATAAGACGCCAGCATGGTATCGAAATACCAGCCTTGAATGGTAATACCGTGATTGGCAAAGATGTGGGCATCATATTTTAGATGATGACCAATTTTTTTAACCTGTTCATTTTCAAGAATCGGTTTGATCTGGGCCAGAAGCTGTTCACGATTCAGTTGTTCCGGTGCACCTTCATAATCATGGGCAACCGGAACATAGTATGCATCATTGGCATCAAAGGCGACCGAGAACCCGACCAGCTCAGCAAAGCGGTAGTCCAGATTGGTAGTTTCAGTATCAATCGCAAAATGATCTGCTTGCTGCATACGTTGCAATAATGCATCCCAATCCTGCTGGCTTAGCACGGTATGGTAGGTCGCTGTACCCAGTTGATCATCCTGACTCGACAGACTAGCATGATCTTCAATCACCACCTGCTTAGTTTTTTGTTCTGCTTTGGCAATGCTTTGTGCGGCCTGTTGATAAGCAGGGCTATTCGGGTTGTTGGGATGATCCAGCGACTGTAACTGGTTACGGAATTCAAGCTCGGTATACAGGTGACGTAACTGATCTACATTTGGATTGGTGAGTTTCAGGTCATGCCAGTCTAAAGCCAGATCAAGATCACACACAATACTTGCCAATTGATGGTCAATTTTGATGTTGTCTAGATTATCTTTAATGTTCTGGCTGATTTTGCCTTTCAATTGATCGGCATTGGCAATGATATTACTTAATGTGCCGTATTCATTTAACAACTTGGCCGCTGTTTTGGCACCTACACCCGGCACACCCATGATGCCGTCAGACGCATCGCCCATCAGAGTCAGGTAATCGATGATCTGGTTGGGATGGACCCCAAATTTTTCAAAAACACCCGCTTCATCTAAAACACGTTCTTTGAAGCTATCTTCCAGTTTGACGTGTTCATTGACCAGCTGCGCCATGTCCTTGTCACCAGTCGAAATCAGGACATGGTGACCTTCCGAAAGCGCACGTTTGGTAAGGGTACCAATGATATCATCCGCTTCCGCCCCTGGAAGACTATACAACGGAATACCCTGTGCTCTGATCAATGCATGTAGATAAGGAATTTGCTGAGACAACTCCTCAGGCATGCTTGGGCGATCACCTTTATAGATCGGTGATAACTTATGACGGAAAGTCGGTTCCGGCGTATCGAAAATCACCGCCATGTGAGTCGGCTGGGTACGACGCATCAATTTCTGGATTGCTGAAATTGCACCACGTATTGCATTGGTATGTAAGCCAGTAGACGTCGTTAATGGCGGTAAAGCGTGAAAAGCACGAAATAAGAAATAAGACCCGTCAACCAAGACAAAAGGTGGCATTGCGCAAATCCTAATTATAAATTAGTCGGTATTTTACGTGAAAAAGCGGTGGCTGTCTTATCTGAACGCGGATGAGTACGGCTGGATTTGTCGTTTAAGATTTGCAGTATTTTGTATGTGAAAATACCTGCTTATGCAGTGATCAAGTAAGATACCTGCAATGAAGCTGTCATAATTGATATAAGTCTATGTATAAAAAAGACAAACAGGGAATAGTCGTTGTCCTGATTGCTTTGACGGTGTTGCTTGCTTGTGCGGTTGCATTCAAATGGCATGCGACTGTTATTGCCGCGACAATCGGACTGACCGTTGTTATTGTGCACATTCTGTCTGAGATTCATCAGCGCTTGCTACAACTTGAACAAGCAAGCGGGAATGGTTTTGTGCCGGCTACAGGGATGGCTGTCCAGAAAATTGTGATTTATAGCGCAGCATTGGTGGCCCTGTTTGCCTATGCGAATACTTGGATGTGGCTGGCGGGCGGGGCTTTATTGGTGTTGTTGTTGTGCCTGATCCAAACCATCAGTGCATTCCAGACCCGTTTATTGCATCTGGAACAGCATGCGATTCAACACCATCAGATTCAGGTCGAGCTCGCCGCTCAAGCCCAGTCAACTCCGCTGGACCAGCAGCTTGAACACACAACTACAGCTTCTTCTAATCCTATTGACCCCGTGCAGCATCCGGTATGGATGCAGCAAACAATTGAATCCGTTGCAGCACCAGTTGGGCAGAACTCGACGCCAGTGGCTCAAGCCACTAAGCCGAATACACCAGGTTGGTGGCAGCCCGCACTGGACTGGATGATACACGGCAATCCGATTCTGCGTGTCGCTGTCGCGGTACTCATGGTCGGTGTGGTTTTACTGTTACGTTTTGCCAGTGAACATTGGCAACTCAGTCTGGGTGTAAAACTGGGCTTTATTGCCAGTGCCGGTATCGCGACGACTGTGGCGGGGTATTGGCTGCAACAGAAAAATCAGCTCTTTGCCGTCGCGTTGCAAGGCGTAGGGCTGGCAGTAGTGTTCCTGACCTTGATTTTCTCTCATCATTTTGCCGTAATCGCCAGCTTAACGACGGCCAGTATTTTATTTGTGATTTTATTATCGGCTACGGTTTATCTGAGTTTAAAGCAACACGCCCTGTATTTGGCCATGTTGGCCTTGACCATGGCTTATCTTGCACCGTTGGTGATTCCACAAAATCATCCGGATGTGATTTTTCTGTTTGGCTATTACTTTGTCATTAACTTGGCGGTGGCAGCGCTAAACTTTATTCAACCCTGGAAAATCCTGCATCAGATTGCGTTCTTTGCCACCATGTTTATTGGTGGTTCTAGCATCGGGGTATATGCCAAGACGTCGCAGTTCGATACTTTGGATGTGATCCTGTGGTTGCATATCGCTTTATTTATCTGGCTGAGTATCCGTTATAGCCAGTTAATGCTACGCGCTCAAAACCAGCAACCAACCGATCAGTCATCTGAGCGCTTACAGCCGATTCTGGATGTCGGCCTGATCTTTAGTGTGCCTGTGCTGGGCTTTTCCTTGCATGCTTATTTAATGCATAACTCGACCTCAGCACTGACGTGGGGAGCCGTTGCACTTGCCGCGACTTATATTGCCTTAAATCTCTGGATTAAACGTCAGTATCCGCAACTTTCAATTTTAGCCAAAAGCTTTTTTATCCTTGCGGTGGTATTCGTTGCATTAATTTTCCCGCTGGCCAAAGGGGCGCACTGGACCTCAACCGGTTGGGTGATTCAGGGAACAGCATTAATTGTTTGGGGTGTCACTGAGCGATACCGTTTAAGTCGTTATGTGGGCGTCGCACTGGTCTTGCTCAGTTCGGTAGCACTGCTGTTTCAGGTCTGGTCAAATGATCATTTCCCAATTTTAAGCACCGCGATTTTTGCATTAGCGCAATTTATTTCGGCTTTTTACTTGTTGCATTATCAGGAAGTCGAAAAATATTTCAGTGCGCGCATGCTCAGCGGCGTGTTTTTAGCACTGGGTTTATATTCTGGAGCGATTGCTGCGGTTGAATTGATGCAATGGCAACAACATGGGCTGAGTCCATATCTCGCGGTCGCAGCTATCTTGTTGGCTTTGTTTAGTCTGGCCGTACAGCTTAAATCTCGATTGCAATGGGGCAGTGTACAGCTCATCTTGTTGGCTGGCTTATTAGCATTGCTCTACGTGGAAAGTTTTGCTCAAAATGTGTATTCGGTTTGGCATTGGTCGAGTAGCTTAAACCGGCTCAGCTTTGCTGTAGCGTCGATTGCCATGACCTTGATTCTGATGTTTTTGAGTGATAACAGATCTAAAGCATCGTTCATGCTGTGGTCGGCTTTGCTCTGGCTTAGTCTCGCCAGTATTGGATTGGCTATTTTTCCAATCATGCCGCTTGTTGCGCTTGCGATTGTCCCTGCGATTTACAGTATCTGGCGATTTATATCGAAGAACACCCAATTGCTGCATCAGGTTCCGATCTGGTGCTTAACCCTGTTCTGGTTGGTATTGGTCAGTCTGGACCCTTATTCTGCGCAGCAATATTATGTACTACCGCTATTTAACCTGACCGATATTCTGTCTGTATTGATGTTCTTTGGTCTGATCTGGATGATTTATCATCATGACTTTAGTGCAGAGCGTTCGATAGAATGGGGCTTTAAAGTCACCACGATTTTGATTGGGCTATTGGTACTGAGTAGTGTGGTGGTACGTGCCATGCATCATTATCTAGGAACACCATTCTGGGGCACAGCCATCTGGTCGAATGGTGATGTACAACTGAGTTTGACATTGCTATGGGTTATTTTAGCCTTCGTTCTCATGACTTTTTCCAGTCGCCGCCACATCCGACAAATCTGGTTTGTCGGTGCGGCTTTATTGGGCATTGTAGTCATGAAACTGTTGTTATTGGACTTATCGCAAAGTGGCACTTTAACCCGCGTGATTTCGTTTATCGGTTCTGGTGCGGTAATGCTGGTGATTGCTTATTTGGCACCCTTGCCACCTGCGCTAAGTGAAACAGAGAAAGAAAGCTAATTATCTTTCTTTCTCGTCTTTTTTCAGTTCTTTCTGATTGGCATATTGATCGATTTCATCATTTTCTAAAGGGAGTGGTCGATCAATCAGGCCCATTTTCGGCACAGGAATCTCGATTTCATTTTCCAGGAAGCCATTACGAATCCGCTCCTGCATTTCATCGCGGACTTTGAGTGAGTTTTCCTGACGGCACCACACTGCAAATAACAACTCAATGGAAGACTCCCTGAACGCCGTTACCGTCACTGTTGCTTTCGGGTCATCCATCACCAGTGGATATTTCGCTGCAACATCTAATAAGACTTGGCGAACCTTGATGATATCTTCATGGAAGTTAATCGCCAGCGTAATCGGGATCCGCCGTATCGGATATTTGGATAAGTTCATCACCGGTGTTCGAATCAGCTGTTCGTTCGGCAAGCGAATATAAACATTGTCCAGTGTGAGCAGTTTAACCGAGAGTAGGTCAATCGAAATCACTTCACCTTCAATGGTTTGCCCCCGAATCAAGGTAATCTGAATGGTATCGCCGACTTCAAAGGAACCTTCGCCAATCAGGAACAAACCGCTGATCAAGTTGGTTGCTGAAGTCTGAGAAGCGAAACCCAAAGCGACCGTCAGGATCCCTGCTGCACCGAGAAAGACACTCAGTTTAAAACCTGCTTCCCTTAAACTGGTCATGATGAACAGCAAGAAAATAAAGTAAAAAATACCTCGACGCCATAATAAGCGTTGATGGGCATTAAAACGGCTGCCAATGGTGCGGATAAAGGCATTGGACACCAGTCGCGCAATCAGGAAACCGATAAAACATAAAATAATGGCGACCACGATTTCGCTGAGACGCTCAAAATTAATGTTGGTAAAAACACTGGTCAGGCTGCCAGCAACATCTTTTGGAATATTTGAATTCGGCATGGCAACCCCTTAGAAAAATGAATCAAACATATTGAATAAGGTGCTACCTGGGGCTCGAGGGGGATGTACATAGGTGACTTCACCAGCCTGAGTCGGGGTTTTGTTCTCAATGCGAATACGTGCCGGATGATCGGTTCCTTCGTAATAGACCTTGATTTGCGAGGTCCATAAGCGTCCTGTACTTTCACTATAAAATAATGGCAGGGCAGGCACCGGTACATTCATACGGTCAAAACGCAATTGATGATGACTGGTATTGTGAAACTCAATTGGCGTGACTGCTCGGAAAGCCCGTGGTTTTAGCAGATTCAAATCGATACGCCCGTCGACTGAGGTGGCGTAGCAAATCTCGCCATTTTGCGGGTCTTTACCAAACCAGGTGTCTTTCGGTTGAATGACTGGAATATCAAAAAGCGGTTCAGAAAGACCATCTACCAGACCAGCGATCCACAACGGTGTACTGATATATAAGGTTCCGCGCTGTCCCGCTGGAATATAAATCGGATCTACAGGACGAATCACCACCGAACGATCAGCTAGCCGTGGCATTAAATGAAAGGTGCTATTGGTTTTATGAAACATGTAGCGTTCAATTTTTGCAGGGGGTGGCATGGCAAATTCGATATCGTTCAATATCCGCCATTGTTGCTCATAGTCATGCTGAAACTGAGGGCGATGATATTCCAGCCGCCATTCTTTGATGCCGCGGGTCAGACGAAAGAGCAATGAACCGAATTGCCAAGCTTTGGCCTGTTGAAGTTCGAATTGTTGTTCGCCCCACCATTTCAATGTATTGGAAGGCGGCGCTTCAAATTGATTATTTTGAGACAAGATGCAAAATTCCTTTGTGAGTATGCTAAACAGACTTCACGCTGTAATCTGCTTAGAGTACACTCAATACTTTCTCTTATCATTATTTGTGTGATGCAAATACTTAAACAAATACAAATTCCTTATAGTTTTGCGAAGCGACATGGCGTTTTATTGCGCTATGAAGGTGATCAAATTTTTATTGTACGACGCAAGAACACTGCGCGTATTGCGTTGCAGGAAGCGCGTCGCATTTTGGGGAAATCTGCTCACGATCAATTGTGTAGTGATCAGGAATTTCATGCCTTACTCAGTTCCAGCTATGCGGGGGATACTGGCGAGTCGCAACAGGTTGCAGCAGGGCTGGAAGATCATCCCGATTTATTGAGTCTGGCCGATCAGGTACCTGAAGCCGAAGATCTGATGGATCAGGAGGATGATGCGCCGATTGTGCGTTTAATCAATGCCTTATTATCAGAAGCGATTCGGGTTAGCGCCTCGGATATTCATATCGAAGCCTTCGAGAAAAAACTATCAGTACGATTACGTGTTGATGGCCAATTGCGTGAGATTGTTCAGCCACGTCGTGAGCTGGCACCACTGTTGGTCTCACGGATCAAGGTCATGGCAAAACTGGATATTGCCGAAAAGCGAGTCCCGCAAGATGGCCGTATTTCATTGCGTCTGGCTGGACGTGAAGTAGATGTCCGTGTTTCGACCTTACCTTCTTCACATGGTGAACGTGTGGTCATGCGTTTGCTGGACAAGCAGGCGGGGCGTCTCAACATGACCCATTTGGGCTTGATGAAAAATGACTACGAGCGCTTAACTCAACTGGTGCATCGTCCACATGGCATTATTCTGGTGACTGGCCCAACCGGTTCGGGTAAAACCACGACCTTGTATGCGGCATTGTCTGATCTGAATGATAATACCCGTAATATCCTGACTGCTGAAGATCCAATTGAATACCAACTGGAAGGCATTGGACAAACTCAGGTCAATACCAAAGTGGACATGACCTTTGCGCGTGCCTTGAAGGCGATGTTACGTCAGGACCCTGACGTGGTGATGGTCGGTGAGATTCGTGATCTGGAGACTGCTGAAATTGCAGTTCAAGCTTCGTTAACGGGTCACTTGGTACTGTCTACCCTGCATACCAATACCGCAATTGGGGCAGTAACGCGTTTAAAGGATATGGGAATCGAGCCATTCCTCTTGGCCAGTTCCTTAATTGGGGTGATTGCCCAACGTCTGGTGCGTACCTTATGTCCGCACTGTGTCACATGGCGAGCGGCAGATGCTTTTGAACGTCAGGTTTTCCAGCATCTTAAAGCCGATGAAGCTATGCAACTGCCTGAACCGAAGGGTTGCGAAAAGTGTTCACATGTAGGTTTTAGCGGTCGAACGGCTATTTATGAAATCGTGCCAGTCGATGAGTCGATGCGCCGTTTGATTCATGGCAATGCGGCTGAGTATGAACTGGAAAATCATGCACGCCGTCATGCAGCGTCCATCCGTGATGATGGTTTATTGAAAGTCCTAGCAGGTAAAACCACATTGGAAGAAGTACTTCGTGTCACCAATGAAGCTGCTGAAGAATAAATTTAGGCTTTGAAATAAAAACAGCATGCAGATCGCATGCTGTTTTGTTATGGTCGTTCAAATTATGCAGCAGTCACGATATTAAAATTCACATCAATATTGTTGCGGGTTGCATTTGAATACGGGCAAACAATGTGTGCGGCAGCAACCAGTTGTTCTGCTTCCGCTTGTTCCATACCGATCAGATACACATTTAAAGTAACTTCGATCCCAAAACCTGTTGGAATGGGGCCAATACCGACCTCACCTTCTACATAGGCATCTTTGCTGATATTGAATTTATCACGGTTGGCAACAAACTTCATTGCTCCCAGGAAACAGGCTGAATAGCCGGCAGCAAACAGTTGCTCCGGATTGGTGACTTCGCCGCCCGCACCGCCCATTTCTTTAGGTACACCGAGTTTTACATCTAAGACACCGTCAGAAGAGGTTGCACGGCCATCTCGACCACCAGTTGCTTTTGCTTTCGCACGATAAACCACTTTTTCTAATGACATGATAATGATCCCTGAATATTATTGAATGCAATTTGATCGTACTGATTCTGAAGCAAAATACAAGTCAGTAAACGTTGCCGATCTTGCCCTCTTTGGTTGTTATACGTGTAGGGTAAATGCCGGTTTGTTGTCATTGCCATGGTTGTTAGATGTGGGGAGTCCGGTTGTTGCTCGTTTAGTTTGAATAGGAGTGTACATAGGGCGGGGCTGAACAATGGAAAATTTTATCGATTATAAAAAACAAAAGGCATAAGTAATCAAACTTATGCCAAGGCTAGAATCTTGTTCTGTTAGTGAATTACCACAGATCGGCAATTTTTTTCATCAGACGGGCACGATAACGTGCTGTCGGGTTGCTAAGATTATTTTGTGCTTCAAGTTCAAAATGTTGCTGCCAGGCCTTGATCATTTCCAGCGTGGTACCTTTTTGTTTAATCACAGCAACATCTTCACGTTGAATATTATCCAGACGTTGACGGGCACCTTCTGGACCTGTTCCCCAGCCAATAATCCATTGACCAAACGCATTTAAGGATAAATTCTGCGGGGTAGACAAGATCGTTGCTGAAGTTGCCGATTCCTCGATATTTGCATCAACTGTCATTGCATGAAGTGATGCAGTGGTCCCCAAAAAAAACAAAGCAGCGATAAATCTAAACATGAATAAAGCTTAATAAGAATCAGTTGATGATGTTACATCATGCCTATCCCAAAATCATTCGACTTTGTTCGATCATGATCAAATAAATTGTATTAAATCATGAATCTAGAAAAGCTACATTGATAAAAATTGAACAATACGGTCAGCACATGTGCTGTTGCCGTTATTTTGTGCAAAACCGACATTGAAAATCTTGCGATTATGGCATTTTTAATAATTAATTAATTTGCGATGTTGCATCAGTGGCATAGAAGCACGTATAGCATCTTGTTCTTCAAGATCAAATGCACTGGTGATGAGACCATGACCTTCAGTCTCGATCATCTGAAGCAGCTGGCCACGACTATTGGTAATCCCGGCATGCCCCCAAGTTTGACGTTTGTCACCATGCCAGCCTTGCTGGGCAGCACCTAAAACATAACATTGGCTATCCATGGCCCGCGCTTGCAGTAGCAACTGCCAATGCATTTGACCCGTCGTATAGGTAAAGGCAGCAGGGGCGGTTAACATATTGGCGCCTTGCTGGCGCAGGGTTAAAGCCAGTTCCGGAAAACGTAAGTCATAGCAGACCATCAGGCCGATATTACCAAAAGGTGTTTTGGCAACGATGACCTGATCACCCGGTTCAAAGAATTTAGATTCCTGATATCCGCCCACCGCGTCACTGACTTGCACATCAAATAAATGAATTTTATCGTAGCGTGCTTCGGTGCCTTCAGGACTGATACATAAACTGACGGTTCGAACCCGGCCATCCTGAATGATTGAACCATCTGGACGGAAAGGACATGGGAGCGTGCCCGCAATAATCCAGATTTGATAGCGATGCGCCAGTTGCTCTAATCGTTGTTGGATACTCTCGAATTGCGCTGCGGTCTCACGCTGTTTACCCGCAGCAAAGCAGACGAAGTTTTCAGGAAAAACGATCAGTTCAGCTGCCTGAGCTTTACTCTGTTGAATTAATGATTCAATGACAACGAAATTGGCTTCGATATCATTTTGGGAGTTCATTTGTACAACAGAGAGTAAAGTCATATAGGCGCCGCGTTATCAGGTTTAATGATCAAGCGTTTTGTTTATGTGCATCGAGATTGAGGCAATCTTGTTCTTTTTGCAATTGTTTAACCAGAGGTTCAAACATATTCTGGTTATTTTCATTTAAACGCATCAGTGTTTTATGTGCATCAAGCACAGTATTGAGCATGGCACTATGAGTGACATGTTCATCGGTAAGCTCTAACGTACATACACTCGGATCGCCACAGTAATTTAAAATCACAAATACCTGACCTAGCCCCATGCTGTTGGCCAAGGTGGTAATATCCGGATTTGTTGACAGCATGACTGCTTGGATCTGATGAACTTGCTTTAGCTTTAAACCCAGTTTTGCCAGAATGCCTAAAACGGTACTGTCAATAAACGTGGTTTCAGTTAAGTCAACGATTGCACCAACAACATTTTGCTGTTGTTCAATTCGGTTGAGCAGTTTGTCTAGACTTATACAAGAGTGAGCACGCACTTCGCCAATAAGCTTGAAAATATGCGTTCCGTTCAAACTTGCATATTCAACATGACCTGTTGACATATAAATGCCATTTTCAGAGAAAGGATATAAAATTATCCCATAGTGATATTCCAGACACAAGTGGGTGGATGCCTGGATTTGGTTAAGTTAATGATATTTAAATTAATTCATTCGGCGAAGGCTGAGTATTGCAATGTCATCCGCGACATGGTCGGGTGCTTTAAAGGCATCATTTTGCAGGTGTTCGACCAGTTGATTAAACTGATCATTCAGGCCACCATCGAAAGGTTCAAGCGCACCATCTGAACACACAATGAACCGTGCCTGAGGGCTTAATACACAGCGATGCTCTTCAACTTCCAGTTCCTCGGTGAGCCCTAACGGAAAGCTACTGGTGGTTAAAATCTGTGGAGGCTGGTTCGGTTCAAAAATAATTGGAGGCGGGTAATGTCCTGCACTCGACCAACGCACTTCATGGGTCGCCAGATTTAAAATACCAGCCACCATGGTGATGTGCTTTTCAATATTTTCTTGCACCAACATGGCATTGAGTTTCTGAATTAATTGTCCTGGTGTTTTTGAGCGACCATGAAAGGCGGCCATCCACGAGGTTAATAAACTGCTGGTGACACCGTGTCCTGAAACATCTGCCAGATAGAACAGCACTTCTTCATCATTCAAACGCCAATAGTCATACCAGTCGCCCGACAAATAAGCCGAAGGCTGAAAGAAAGATTCAAACTGGTAGTTCGGCAGCTCAATCGGATTTGGCAACAAACGTTTTTGTAATTCGGCCGCCGAAGGCAAGTCACGGCTATCCTGATTACGTTTATATTGCGCGTCGATCTTGAATAAAGAATGGATTGGATTCTTGGGTAAGCTATCCCAAATCCAGCCCGCCAAGGCTCCCAGTTCCCATGCTTGCGCCAAAGCCGCACCTTCATGTTCAAAGGCAAGTACCACCGTCGGCAACTTCCATTGATACTTTAAAAAATCTTGTACGTCGGCAATCGCAATAATGGTTTGATCATACAAGTCCAGATCATCAACTCGAATGATCTGCAAACTTGGTAACTCGGTTAAAGCTTGATCTAGACAGGGTATGGCGCGTGTGGGTTGAATGAAATACATAGATGAATAGTCAATCCTTTGTATGATCATTTTTAATTCATCATAGATGAAAGATGACCTATAACTATAGTATTGCCAGAGTTTAAATTCCCTGACAATACATAAGTTTGTAAAACATTATTTTAATATGATCATTTTTCGTCAGAAGATGAGTCGTCAACATCATCTGCATCACCAACAAAAGAAACATCATCAGAGTCACCACGTTTCTCTGAAATCTGGAAAGCCTTACGCTGTAAATAGAAATCACGGATCATGGAATATTTATCACCTTTCAGGCTTTCTTCAATATCCAGAATTTGTGAACGTGCATCAACGGCTTGTAATACATTGGTAGACCAGTAAATCCCGTCTTGATCATCCAGTAAGTATTTTTGTGGACGTCCAAAACTGTCGGCTGCCAAGCCAAAACCATCACGGAAGGTACTTGGACCAAAGAAAGGCAACATCACATAAGGGCCAGAAGGGACACCGTAATAACCCAGCGTCACGCCAAAGCTTTCTTCTTCTGTGTCTAAGCCCAAACGACGCGCAGGATCAGCAAAACCTAAAGTGGTTAACGTATTTACCGTAAAACGACCTAAAGTTTTTGCTGCTCGGGTAGGGCGGCCTTGAATGAGCTGATTCACCGCATTCCATGGCTCACCCAGGTTTTTACGGAACTGACGATAAGGGCTACGCACAGGTTCAGGAACTTTAGCCACATATTGAATCGCAACTGGCTTTAACAAGTTACGGTCTAACATGTCATTAAATGCGTAAATCTGACGATTCAATGGCTGTAAAGGATCTTTCACTGCATCTGGTTGTGCAGCATTGGCATTTACTTTTAAATCATTCTTGGTGAGATGTTTTAAGTCTTTTATGGCTTGAATGGTGGAAACCTTTTGCTCAGGAGTAACCTGTGCTTGTGATGTCGCAGTTTGAGCGGCAGACTCAGTTGAAGTCTCTTGCGCAAATACTGATGAACACGCTCCAGCAGTTAACAACCCAAGCAAGATAAAATTCGAGTAATGCATATAAGTCCTTAATCGCTGTGAGAGCGAAATAATACAGTCATTAAAATGATTGCGTCACTTAACGCAAAACATAGATATCGAGAGTACAGTTTAATTGTTCTTATCGTATTAAAACAAATTCGGTCGAAAAATATAAGAAAAAATGTAATTTTGCTCTAAAAATATACACTCGATCAAATAAATCAAATAAAAATTGAAAAGGGTGTTGCATCGGTTCTGAAATGCTGTAGAATGCACATCCATCGGCGGTGATGCAGATAAAAACTTGTTGAGAAACAAGGATTTGGCTAAAATGGTTAGATTCTTGAGTTGGTTGATAAGTTTGCTAAATATCTAAATTACCTGTTGACTTTTAAGAAATTGAGAGTAATATAGCCGACCTAGCTTGATGATGACGAATCATCGAGAAGATCATTAAGAGAATAGAAGAACAACTTGTGTGGATTTTTACTGGTTGATCGATCGAAAATATTTCATTGATTAATTGGTTTAAATTTCTCGAAGTTTATTTGAGCAAATATTAAGTCAGTAATTGATGAGCCAAGATTTGTAGCCATAAGCTACTAATGATTTTAAACTGAAGAGTTTGATCATGGCTCAGATTGAACGCTGGCG